>NZ_CAMFKT010000041.1:0-24569 GCF_945957325.1 Enterobacter sp. PL1 | reverse complement strand
TGTGGAAGCCCCTGCCAAGCTCGTTCCACCTTGCAACGACGCAATCAGCGGACACGAAACATTCCCCTGCCGCGAATGGCAGGCGCACACCAGGTCAGACAGCACAGCCTCCATGCGCGCCAAATCGGCCATCTTCTCGCGCACGTCTTGGAGCTTGTGCTCGGCCAGGCTGCTGGCCTCCTCGCAGTGGGTGCCATCGTCGAGCCGCAGCAACTCGGCGATTTCATCCAGGCTGAAGCCCAACCGCTGGGCCGATTTCACGAATCGCACCCGTGTCACGTCCGCCGCGCCATAGCGGCGAATGCTGCCATAGGGCTTGTCCGGCTCGGGCAACAAGCCCTTGCGCTGATAGAACCGGATGGTCTCCACGTTGACGCCGGCTGCCTTGGCAAAAACGCCAATGGTCAGGTTCTCCAAATTATTTTCCATACCGCTTGACTCCGTACATGAGTACGGAAGTAAGGTTACGCTATCCAATTCAAATTCGAAAGGACAAGCCGAGGAAGGTAGCGGACGACTCATTGGGGTACAGGCAGTGGCCCCGGAAGCGGGCGAGCTGATCCAGACGGCGGTGCTCGCGATCCGTAACCGCATGACCGTACAGGAACTGGCTGACCAGTTGTTCCCCTACCTGACGATGGTCGAGGGGCTGAAGCTCGCGGCGCAGACCTTCACCAAGGATGTCAAACAATTGTCCTGCTGCGCAGGATGAAAGGAGATGGAACCATGAAGCTCGCCCCATATATTTTAGAACGTCTCACTTCGGTCAATCGTACCAATGGTACTGCGGATCTCTTGGTCCCGCTACTGCGGGAACTCGCCAAGGGGCGTCCGGTTTCACGAACGACACTTGCCGGGATTCTCGACTGGCCCGCTGAGCGAGTGGCCGCCGTACTCGAACAGGCCACCAGTACCGAATATGACAAAGATGGGAACATCATCGGCTACGGCCTCACCTTGCGCGAGACTTCGTATGTCTTTGAAATTGACGACCGCCGTCTGTATGCCTGGTGCGCGCTGGACACCTTGATATTTCCGGCGCTGATCGGCCGTACAGCTCGCGTCTCATCGCATTGCGCTGCAACCGGAGCACCCGTTTCACTCACGGTTTCACCCAGCGAGATACAGGCTGTCGAACCTGCCGGCATGGCGGTGTCCTTGGTATTGCCGCAGGAAGCAGCCGACGTTCGTCAGTCCTTCTGTTGCCATGTACATTTCTTTGCATCTGTCCCGACGGCGGAAGACTGGGCCTCCAAGCATCAAGGATTGGAAGGATTGGCGATCGTCAGTGTCCACGAGGCTTTCGGCTTGGGCCAGGAGTTTAATCGACATCTGTTGCAGACCATGTCATCTAGGACACCGTGATCGGATATCGACCCAATGTTCTACGGCACCGGCATCGGATTCGCAGCGCGCGGATTGAACTCGGCGAAACGGTATATGCATTGCCGTGAACCGACCAAAAGGAGGTGTTCGATGAACGCCTACACGGTGTCCCGGCTGGCCCTTGATGCCGGGGTGAGCGTGCATATCGTGCGCGACTACCTGCTGCGCGGATTGCTGCGGCCAGTCGCCTGCACCACGGGTGGCTACGGCCTGTTCGATGACGCCGCCTTGCAGCGACTGTGCTTCGTGCGGGCCGCCTTCGAGGCGGGCATCGGCCTCGGCGCATTGGCGCGGCTGTGCCGGGCGCTGGATGCGGCGAACTGCGATGAAACTGCCGCGCAGCTTGCTGTGCTGCGTCAGTTCGTCGAACGCCGGCGCGAAGCGTTGGCCAATCTGGAAGTGCAGTTGGCCGCCATGCCGACCGCGCCGGCACAGCATGCGGAGAGTTTGCCATGAACAGCCCCGAGCGCATGCCGGCCGAGACGCACAAACCGTTCACCGGCTACCTGTGGGGCACGCTGGCCGTGCTGACTTGCCCCTGCCACCTGTCCATCCTCGCTGCCGTGCTGGCCGGCACAACCGCCGGTGCATTCCTTGTCGAGTATTGGGTCATCACGGCGCTCGGTTTGACCGGCCTGTTTCTTCTGTCACTGGCGCGGGCGTTGCGGGCATTCAGGGAAAGATCATGAGCGCTTCCCGGCCGGATGGATGGACTACGGCGGAGGGCCCAAGCGTTCGAGCGCGGGCAAGGCTTTCTGTTCGCAAAGCCGATGCCGGCGGCGGCATTCGCCGTCTTCGTCAGTCAATGGAGGGGTGCCACCATGAATGCAAATGATCCGACCGCCACCAGTTGCTGCGTGTGCTGCAAGGAAATTCCGCTCGATGCCGCCTTCACACCGGAAGGCGCGGAGTACGTCGAGCACTTCTGCGGGCTGGAGTGTTATCAACGTTTCCAGGCGCGGGCCAGCACTGCGACCGAAACGAGCGGCGAACCGAACGCTTGCGGTTCGCCGCCGTCAAATTGAGACAAACCACGCTTTCGCTACGTCGCCTCATGTCGGCATCAAATTCGGCTGAGTAGCTTCTCGCCATCTGGACGTAGCTCGCCCTTGGGTGAAATATGCCGATACAGGGTCTGCCGCGTGATGCCAAGTTCCTGGCACAGGTCGCCGACCTTGGTCTCTGACTGCCCCATTGCCGCCATCGCCAGCCGCAGCTTGGCGGCGGTCATCTTGAACGGCCGGCCGCCTTTCCGGCCGCGTGCCCGTGCTGAGGCCAGGCCCGCCACGGTGCGCTCGGCGATCAACTCGCGCTCGAACTCGGCCAGCGCGGCGAAGATACCGAAGACCAGCTTGCCGGCGGCGGTCGTGGTGTCAATGGCCGCGCCGTGCCCGGTCAGCACCTTGAGGCCGATGCCGCGTCCGGTCAGGTCATGGACGGTATTGATCAGATGGCGCAGGTCGCGCCCGAGCCGATCCAGTTTCCAAACGACCAACGTGTCGCCTGGCCGTAGTGCCTTCAGACAGCTCGCCAGACCGGGACGATCCTCGCGTTTTCCGGACGCTTGGTCTTCATAGAGATGCGCCGGATCAACACCGGCCGCGACCAGCGCATCGCGCTGCAAGTCCGTCGCCTGGGAGCCATCCGCCTTCGATACTCGCATGTAGCCAATCAGCATCTTGTACCTGTCACATATACGTTCGATTATGTGACAGTTTGCATCGGGAAGCTCTGCACGTCAAAATTTGTCACTTAACCCGTCATTCTGTCTAAGGCATGCAAAGGGTAGGCTAGGCTCATAATGTGACAGAAATTCCGGGGGGATGCCTTCCTTCGCGAAGGTGGCGCGCAACTGTTCCAAGGAAGCGGGGTCGCGCCGACCATAGGAAGCCAACGCGAACAGCGAGCGTGCCGTCTCGGGGTTGTGTCGTGCTTCAATGATGGCCTCATCAATGGCCTGGATTGCACGCTGCCAGTGATCGACGGGTTCGGGCTTCGGCGCTTTCGCCGGCAGGCCACTGGTGAACCCGGTTTGGGGCTCGGACCAGAATAGCTTTGCGTGCTCGCCTGGCGGGCTTATATCCCTCACCTCAATCAAGCTGATTGCCGTTGCCGCCGCCTCCAGCATCTGCAACCGTACTGCCGGGTTCAGGGTTTCATACGGTCGCCACAGACTTTGCCCAGCACGCAGCGGATGCCCGCAGCATTCCCAGATTTGGCGGAGATACCCCGCGTAGGTGCCGCACGTCGAAAGCGGGGTGTTCAGCTCATCGAGCAGCGTGCGTAGCAGCCTAAACCACAATCCGGCGTGGATGCGTCGGCGCGGCAACTCCACGTGGCCGGTCGTCAGTGCCTGCCAGGTACGCTGGTCCATCGCCGCAATCGCGTCGCTGGCAGTGCGCGGTTCGGCGTCGGCGTTCTCCCAGCCGAGAAACCGCCCTGGCACGCCCCAATAGGATTCCAGCCAGCAGCCATGCAGTGGGCAGCTCAGCATCAGGGGCAGCTTCCACGCGAGCAGTACGGCTTGGTTCTCCGGATCGTTCAGACAGAGCGGGCAGGCGCGATGTATCGGCTGGCTGGGCAGCCAGGCACGCCAGCTCGTGATGGATCGCGTCCTACGGCGGAGTTTCGGCAGCAGCACCGAGAGCTGGAACGCATAGGTTTCCAATGCATCTGGAATCTGATCATCAAGGCTGTCCAGTAGCCAAGGCACCCAGCCGGCGAAACTCATGCAACGCAGCCGGTCCGGCTCGATGCCGCTCCGCTGGGAGAGCATCGCCAGCAGCGCCAGTGGTGGCGCGGTGTCCAGGTCATCAACCTGGCCGTGACCAAGATCGTGCTCCAGCAGCTCGGACACCTCCATGTGATAGCAAAGGGCCACGCGGTTGAGCCACGAAGACAAGGCTTCGCCTTCCCTGGGAGCCGGATGCAGTGGCCAGTGTGGCGCTGGCTTCACATCAGTTCCCGCTCGAATTGCCGCCGCCGCTCGCTGGGACCGGTGTAATCGGCCATGCTGAGCGTGCGATGGTTGATCGCTTCCTCACCGCTCTCCACGGCAGCGACGGCCGCCGCCATCAACAGGTGCGCCAGCTCGCCGATGGTGCCCTCGCTGCGCGTGAGCAGGTAGCGGGCCATATCCAGCGTGGCAATCGACGAGGGTCGCCGCAGCGGGAGCGAAGCCGCGAAGCTGGCCAGCAGTGAGCAGCAATCGTCGTTGGCCTCCCACACCGGCAGCATCATCGGCTCGAAGCGGTTTTCCAACTGGTCGTCCGAGCGGATCGCCAAGTAGGCATCGCGTGTGCCGACCCCGACCAGCGGGATGCGCAGCTCGTTGCCGAGGAAACGCAGCAGGTTGAGGAATTCCCGGCGGTTGACGCTGTTGCCGGCCAGGACGTTGTGCAATTCGTCGATCACCAGCATGCGCACGCCGACCTTGCGTAGCAGTGCCAGCGCCAATTGCTCCATTTCCGGCAGCCGTGGGCGCGGGCGCAATGGCGCGCCCATCGCGGCAAGTAGCGCGACGTAGAAGCGGATTACCGACGGTTCGGATGGCATCTGCACGACCAGTACCGGAATGTGCTCCTGGTCGGCGTCGGAGCTGGCCGGGTGGGTGCGGCGGAATTTCTCGACGATCATCGACTTGCCGTTGTTGGTTGGACCGACCAACAGCAGGTTGGGCATGCGTTGTTTGTTCGGCCACGCATACAGGGCTTCCAGCCGATTCAGCGCCTCGACTGCTCGCGGATAGCCGATCCAGCGGTCAGCGCGAAGGCGATGGATGCGTTCGTCCGCCGGAAGACGGGCCAAGCCCTGGGCCACCGGCATCAGGTGGGACAAGTCGATGATGGGATATTCTTCCACGGCTACCACTCCTCAATCTGGTCGAACGGTTTGGCAGGTGGCTGGTTGTCTGCCTGCGGGTCAGCCATGTCCGCGTCCGGTGGTGGCGTGGTTTTGAAAAGAACTGCCGTTGCCTTGAGATGCTGGCGTCGATCCGCGTCGCGCCGCGCCTTGCGCGTAGCTTTCTGCGCGGTGGACACGATTTCGCGCATCTGGCCGATCATGCGAAACAGCGCCGACTCATCCACCTGTTCGCGCCCTTGCTGCCGCAATTTCGCCAGCGCCTGTCGTTGTTCCCAGAGGGTGACAGCCGGGTGCGACAAGGTGCGGTATGGAATTTCCAGATAGTGCTGCCCCTCCGGCTCCAGCACCCAAATGCGGCTGATGTCGCGCGGGTCGCGCCGGATCAGGAACGCAGGCAAGCGGTCGCGCCGAGCTATCCACGGCTTGAGCGCATCGGCGTAGTAATGGATGTGGTCGATGACGAAGCCGGTGCGGGTCAGCGTGCGGCGGATGATGGGCAGAAAATCGACCAGAAAAGCCGTGGTGCGAGTGATGACGGTTGGCACGCCGGTCCGCGCGATAGCTTCGGCCCAGCGCGCTGCCGGCGGCTGGAGCAGGCCGTTGTGCACGGAGCCGTGGTAGGTGCCGACCGCCAATGTGAGCCAGCGCTCCAGCTCACGCAGCGTCAGGGCGGCCTTGTTTTCGGAATCGTAGTCGCCGCGCTGGTCAGGGTTGGAGAAGGTCGTCCCTGGCAATTCGTCGTGGATCATCTGCATCGCCGTGCCGATGATCCGTTCCACGATGCCGCCGTAGTGCGGCTGCCCGAGCGGGCGATAGTCAAGCCGGATGCCATGCTGCTCGCAGCCTCGGCGTAGCGCTTCGCTCTTGAACTCGGCCGCGTTGTCCAGGTAGAGCAGCCTGGGCTTGCCGCTCATCGGCCACTCCATTTCTATGTTCAGACCCTCCAGCCAGGGACGCTTGTCGCAGGCGACATGCACAAGGCACAGGCCGACCGAAACAGATGACGGCGCTTCCAGCGTGACGACCATGCCGAGCACGCAGCGGGTAAACACGTCGATGGCGATGGTCAGATACGGACGGCCAATCGGTTGCCGGTCGCGCTCGTCCACCACGATCAGGTCGATGACCGTGTGATCAATCTGCACTTGTTCCAGTGGCGCGGTCACGGCGGGAGGCTCACCACCGACACCTTGCAGGCTGCGGGACGCATCCTGACCTTCCCGGCGGCGAGTGGCCTTGAGCGGATCGAGGCCGGCGATCCGCAGAGCCACGGTGTTGCGCGCCGGCGCCCGCAGCTTTTGCGCTTTGCAAGCCTGCGCGACCTCGCGGTGGAACGCTGCCAGGCTACGCTTCTGCTTGGTCAGGAAGCGCTTTTGCAGCAACTCGCGGATGATGCGCTCAACTGATTCCGGCAAGCGTCCCTTGCCTTTTCCGCCGCCGGATCGGCTGCGAGCCAGGTCCGTCACAAGCCCAGCACCTTGCCGGGCACGGCGGATTAGGACATACACCTGCCGCCTGGACAGGCCAAGCGCGTGAGCAGCGGCATCGGCGGCTTCATGCCCGACCACATCAAGCGCTGCCAGCGGCCCGATGATTTCCGCCCGTTGCCGGGCCTGCGCCCAAGCCGCATCGGGCAGGGTGGCCACGCCTTGCTCGGCAATCAATGATGTGTCTGACGCCATGCTCACACCTCGCTTTGGTGCACACGAGTATTGAGCATAGTCGAGATTGGTGCAGATGACTTCTGATATTGCGTTGTCAGGAGTCGCCTGCACATCTGGCGTTACGCCCCGTCAATTGGTGCAGTCGTCTTCTGAAAATGACAGGCAACTGCTTATAGGGATGTGTCACAGAAACCATCGTTTTTGATACATTAATTTAACCAATAGGTTGCAGATCAAATCGTCTGTAACAGCCTTTCTGGCTGTTTGTATATAATCATGAAAAAATGGTGAGTAGAGTTTCAGGGTAACAGGGGATGCTTATGTCGGTTTTCCACAACTGGCTACTTGAGATCGCATGTGAGAATTACTTCGTCTACATCAAACGCCTTTCCGCCAACGATACCGGCGCAACAGGTGGTCACCAGGTAGGGCTTTATATCCCTTCAGGTATCGTTGAAAAACTCTTTCCGTCTATCAACCATACCCGTGAACTGAACCCTTCGGTTTTTCTCACCGCACATGTGTCATCGCATGATTGCCCTGACAGCGAAGCCCGGGCAATTTATTATAACAGCCGTCATTTTGGTAAAACCCGGAATGAAAAAAGGATTACCCGCTGGGGTAGAGGCAGCCCACTTCAGAATCCTGAAAATACAGGGGCTCTGACGCTCCTGGCTTTCAAGCTTGATGAGCAAGGGGGGGACTGTAAGGAAGTAAATATTTGGGTATGCGCCAGCACTGATGAAGAGGACGTCATTGAGACCGCTATTGGTGAAGTTATACCCGGAGCGCTTATATCCGGCCCCGCAGGACAGATTCTAGGCGGACTATCTCTACAGCAAGCGCCAGTAAATCATAAATATATTCTACCTGAAGACTGGCACCTGCGCTTTCCGTCGGGAAGTGAAATTATTCAGTATGCAGCCAGCCATTATGTGAAAAATTCCCTTGATCCGGATGAGCAACTTCTTGACCGCCGGCGCGTGGAGTACGACATATTTCTATTGGTTGAGGAACTGCATGTTCTGGATATCATCCGGAAAGGATTTGGCTCTGTGGATGAATTTATTGCGCTGGCCAATTCTGTCAGCAATCGCCGTAAATCCAGAGCCGGGAAGTCGCTGGAACTGCACCTGGAGCATCTATTCATTGAGCACGGCCTGCGACACTTTGCGACGCAGGCCATCACAGAAGGTAATAAAAAACCCGATTTCCTTTTCCCTTCCGCAGGGGCTTACCACGATACTGAGTTTCCCGTAGAAAATCTGCGCATGCTGGCAGTCAAGACTACCTGTAAGGATCGCTGGCGTCAGATACTGAATGAGGCCGATAAAATTCATCAGGTGCATCTGTTTACACTCCAAGAGGGAGTTTCTCTGGCTCAATATCGGGAGATGCGGGAGTCGGGTGTCAGATTGGTCGTGCCATCATCGCTGCACAAAAAATACCCGGAGGCGGTGAGAGCTGAGCTAATGACGCTAGGTGCGTTTATTGCTGAGCTGACAGGGCTTTACGCAGATATTCCATAGATTATCTCCCGGCATAAATACCGGGAGGAGCGATCAGATTCGTTCAACCTTGCACGAATCGGCATTAACCGCTTTCAGGATATAAGGTTCAAGCAGTTTGGCTACGGCTTCAAACACGGGCACCACTACGGAGTTACCGAACTGCCTGTACGACTGAGTGTCTGACACAGGAATGCGAAAAGGCCTGCCATCTACTTTTTCAAAACCCATAAGGCGCGCGCACTCTCGTGGAGTCAGCCTGCGGGGCCGATGCGCCTGATTTTCTTCGTTCGCGAAGTCTGTTTCACCTGTGGCCATATCCCAGCCACGGTCTATCAGAATTTCAGACCCGTCTTTGTGATAGCGAGCAGAAAGCGTACGGGCAATGCTTTCTTTATTTTCAGGATTAACGAGGCCAAAACCGAATCCGTTACCCTTAGCTGCGTGCTTTTTGGCGTAGTTATAGAGATACTCCCAGAGTTTCGGCGTCAGTATATATTTGCTGTCAACCACGGGTTCCAGCAGTTCGCCAAATGACGGACGCTGTTCCGGATAAAAACGACTAATATCGCGCAGGGTAAAGCCCTGGTGAATGTTCAGATCACGACGGAAACCGACCAAAACGATACGTTCTCGGTGCTGAGGTAAAAAGTGCTTTCCGTCGATAACTTTAGGATCGTTTTTGCCCATCTCAGCTGCATCCGCAACTTCATAGCCCAGTTCGTCGAGGGTATCCATGATGACTTTAAAGGTTTTACCCTTGTCATGGCTCTTCAGGTTTTTAACGTTTTCAAGAACAAAGATGGCAGGTTTTTTTGCGCGTATAATACGCGCCACATCGAAGAAAAGCGTTCCCTGAGCCTCACATTCGAAACCATGCGCGCGCCCGAGCGAGTTTTTCTTGCTTACGCCCGCAAGGCTGAACGGTTGACAGGGGAAACCTGCTAGAAGTACATCATGATCCGGCACATGCTCATTAATGTAAGCATAGGCATCGTTTTCAGGTACTTCAGGTTTATCACTGAGCGTGACTTCCCGAATATCGAGATTGAAAGTGTGTTCCTGAGCATCGTTAAACCAGTTAGCTTTATATGTGCGCACAGCCTCTTTATTCCATTCACTGGTAAAAACGCACTGGCCACCGATGGTTTCGAAGCCCTTCCGTATACCTCCAATCCCAGCAAACAGGTCAATAAACCGGAAGGCATAGTCAGGGTGATGTGCAGGCGCTTCCGGAAGCATTTTTCGTAGAAGTTCCTCTTCGGCTAACGTCAGCGTCTTAGGTGAGCACTTACCATTAATCCAGCGATTAAGAGTCTCGCGACTCCACTCATTTTTACCAACTTTTCTAAGCAGTTCAGCCACGTACTTCTGGTCATAGATTTCCAGCACCTGCCCGAGCAGCTTTTTATCATTTTCCTGTCGCAGTTGTTCTTCCGCTTCTGCTTTCTCAAGCAGATCCTGCGCCAGTAATTCAAATTCAGACATATTGCCTCCATTGGGTCTTATGGGTGAAACTGTATCACTCATTTGACCCAGATTGAATGTTTTTATCTGGATATTTAAACAGGTTTATTGTTAGGTAACGCACGTTGGCCACGCTGGAGCGTCTTCTGGGCCTGCTGTCGGCCTTTGAGGTCGTGGTATGGATGACGGATGGCTGGCCGCTGTATGAATCCCGCCTGAAGGGAAAGCTGCACGTTATCAGCAAGCGTTACACTCAGCGCATTGAGCGACATAACCTGAATCTGAGACAACATCTGGCAAGGCTGGGACGGAAGTCACTGTCGTTCTCAAAATCGGTGGAGCTGCATGACAAGGTCATCGGGCATTATCTGAACATAAAACACTATCAGTAAGTTGGAGTCATTACCGTACTTAACTAATTAAAAACCCGAATAATTTCGGGTTTTTAATGTAACTTTCTTTTCTGAACGGAAATAATAGTCATACAATTTAATTTTTTTGTAATTATTCCTACTTTTGATCAGGTACTGGACGATGGATAACGACTCCCGCCTGAGAGGGAAAATCTGTCTGGTTACCTGGCGCTATACTTAACCGATTGATCGACATGCCATGCTGGTAAAATATTAAAATCCTCCCCCATAAATCTGAACCACATGACAGGATTGATAGTCAGGCAGTATTTCACATTCATTGCTAAAAATAAAAATAAGCATGCATCTTCTCGAAGATTAATTACCTTCCATCTTGTAAAAAAGAATCAAATCCTCTAATAATATCTCGATTCCCGCTTTTTTTAATACATCTTTCCGCTCGGCATATATTTTCCTCAACATATCTTCAAACCCCTTGCCAAGATGAATTTGTTTATGGCAGTTGCAACATAGTGATATGATATTCTCTTCCACATCCAGTGAATTCTCAAAATAGTCTTGCTTTGACATCGGGACAATGTGATGAGGTTCTGTGTAATTTAGGGGAGAGTTTCGCCTTCTGAACGTTGGATGGTCGCAATTAATTTCACATTTATAATCAGCTTTGTTAAGCGCATTTTTTGAAACAGATTTACTTCTTGGGTATGAGAGTCCATTTTTGACTTCTATTGCAGCTTTCTTAGGTTTCGCTTTTTCGCTATACTCAAATGTCTGAGTAACGTCAAAGTGATTACTTTCTTCTAGAGCAGTGATCAAATCATTATCTGAGTAAAAATCAATGCTTGAGCTTTCGTTCGTACTAAAAAAATCTAGTTCTTTTATTGCCTGAACAAGTTCTTCACGGATAGTCCATAAATTTCGCTTTGGGTTTCCTTTAATTTCTCTACTTTTCATGACTGTAATGAATTTTGTCCCGGAAGCAATCTTTCCGACTCCTTTAACCTCGAATCGGCCAAGCTGCTTCTGAACTCTTCCACCCAACCCATTGATTACACCATTAGCACTCATACTGTGCAGGTCGTACTTCTTGCCGATATCGAAACATGTACAGGAATGGTCTGGCTCAATGAACCATTTTTTTAACGCTGCAATACTTTTGTCATCAAAAACTTTTTTATCCCTTAATAAAATCTTCCATTCTTCAACGCTAATATCTATATCACAGACGTATTCACCATCAATTACTTCACATATTTTTTCAATCATGTCCATAACTCTCTTGTAACACAGGCTTTGTAATAATGTAAAATCCGTTACACGGCGTTGTATGTAATGTCATTGTCTCTTGGACTCCTACAGTCCAAAACAACTTTGTGTTTTGTTGTCCAAAAACTTTTTGTTGCCGTGAGTTCTCACTGAGATAAATCCCGCCTTGAGCGTATCACATCAGCAGACTTCCTCTCAACCTTATGGACTTAACCCGGTCATTCTTCACGACAAAGAAAGTACGGCATTTTACATGACGAAGAGACGGTCTCAGCTTCACATGACCGGATAACATTTTTAATGTACTTCATTATTACGGCACGGGTGTTCAACGAGTATTTTTAAATATTAATCATTTTGTTTAACGGGTGGATACCTACAAATTTTAACATTTACTAATCAAGATAGCAGTTATACGTACTTTCCCGGCAAAAATCCTGAGGTTTACAGATTCCCTCACCGTAACAGACCCGGTCATTCCCCTGGTCCTCCGGAGAGTCTGGTACGAGTGATAAACGTGAATTCCTGTACCTGAAGTTCAGCCGCTGGCAGATAAGTCGTGAACTATAATTACACTCAGTCAGATCCAAACACCTTTTCATCTGCATATATACTTTGTACATACCAGGAGATTACATGCAGGCACCCGGTATACCGGAGAATGAAGAACAGAGGCTGAAGTCCCTGTATATTACCGGCCTTCTTGATACCCGTGACGATGAGCGTTTTGAACGCCTGACGCGGCTGGCCCGCAAAGCCTTTCAGGTCCCGGTGGCCCTGATAAGCCTGCTGGATCGCGAGCGCCAGTGGCTCTTCGCCTGCCAGGGCGTCGGCGTGCGCGAAACTCCACGTGATATTTCGTTCTGCGGACACGCCATTCTGCAGGAAGGGCCTTTTATCATTCACGATGCGGCTGCCGATGCGCGATTTCACGATAATCCCCTGGTTACCGGTGAGCCACACATCCGGTTCTACGCCGGCCAGCCGGTGAGCCTGCCGGACGGCACGGTGGCCGGCACGCTGTGCCTGATCCACACCGTTCCCCGCGCCTTCACGGATGAGGACATTGCGTCCCTCCGGGACCTGGCCTGTATCGTGGAGGACGAATTCGAGGCCATCAACATGGCTATGACGGACAGCCTGACGGGCATTCCCAACCGGCGCGGGTTTTACCGCGCCGGCGACAAACTCTTCCGCGCAATGAACCGGCAGGATGCGTCGTTCAGCCTCATCTATTTCGATCTGGACAGGTTCAAACCGGTTAACGATCTCTGGGGACACGCTGAGGGTGACGAGGTGCTGAAGATCTTTGCCGGCTTTTTACATCAGCACCTCGAACCGGGCGAAATAGCAGGCCGCCTCGGCGGGGATGAGTTTGCCGCCCTGATCCGGCGAAACGGGAATACCGGCTCTTATCTTCATGCGCTGAGTGCCAGTCTCGATCATTACAATGACACCTCGGGCAAGCCCTACAACATCAATTATTCCTTTGGCGAACTGATCAATAACGCAGACCAGTACACGACGCTGGCGGAGATGATCGGCAAATGTGACGAAGTGATGTACCTGAAGAAAAAACGAAAGACCCTCTCCCGGAAAACAGAACCGTGACGTTCTCCTTCCCGGCTGATCCCCTGACCCGGGGTTCAGCCGGACGGCATGAACAATATATTTAACCGCAGGACGCTTAAAGTCATTTATATTTGCTCATGGTGCAATAGTCCACTCATCGCAACAATTACTCGTTTTTTGTGTCCATGCTGCAATAATTCCTCTTCTCCACTTCTGAGATCCGAAAAAAGCTAGTTCCGGATCTTCTTTTCCTTCTCCGGGGCTCAGCGGCCCCCTGACACAAGATGTAGCGGTGTATTCAGCTGCTGATGACGCTATATGTTGTGTCATACCCCTGCCCCGCGACCGCCCGCTCACCCCCATAAAAGGGCGGTGTGGTTATTCCGTGCGCATGGTACACTTCCGGAAAGTTGTTATACGACAGAAAGTCGGATCATCGCGAAACGGCCATTCGGTAATTTAACAGCGTGGCTATAAGGATGGTTATTATCAGTGCAGTGATAATTGCTCTCATGATGATTGCTGATGGGGTAATTACTCCCTAAACAGTGCCGCGTAAAGCATTACCCTGTCGGTATTATCGGGCGGGGCATTAATTAAAGGGAAGGCATATGCAACCGAACCTATTGCGCTCGTTCTGTACACCGTTCTGGTGGCAGGACTGGCCATCGCCGGAACGATTCTTTACGAAAGCTATGTGTCCGCACCGGATCTGGCTGATGACATTGCCAACGGCCGCAGCCTGACGAACCGGTGTGTGGAAACCTCCCGGACCGGTCATGTAGTGCAGCTGGAGTGCCAGGCGATGAGTCTGCGTGTGACGACGGCGGATTATGCGCGCGCCGTCAGAGCCTGGGAGCTGACCGGTGAACGCCGGGAGACAGCCCCGACTAGCGCAAACTGACAACCGACGGGGCGGGATTTTTAAGCAATTTAAGGAAGCAAAATTATGGGAATGTTTGATACGGTCAGATTCCGGTACCGGATGCCTGACGGAGTCACCGGGACGGACTTTCAGACCGACGACCTGGACTGCGAGTGTGAATTTTACGAGATTTCCGCTGAAGGCCGCCTGCTTCGCTGGATGGGTGACGGTACGCGAACCGATACCTGTTTTGACGGGATGCTGACCCTCAGTGCCGATGACGGTTATCACCTGTATTTTGAGCACGGGACACTGGCGTGGATCGAGGTGTACTCGCAGGGCGACAGGCGCTGGCCTTTTGAGCCTGGCCGTTTTATGACAGACCTGGCCTGACGGGGTTTCTCAATACAAGGAACGCGAATGTGTAATTTATGCAGGGCGGACGGGAATTATTTCCATACGCCGGAATGTGTGTATGACCAGCTGGTCAGTGAGTACCCCGTGATGTGGCTGCGGGATTCGACCCGGATTGGCGCCTGCTACACCCTCCGTGAACTGCTGTCGCCGGAAGGGATGGTGCTGGCCATACAGAACGCGCCTCCCGTGACGGGATGGCGGCTGCGCATGCAGTATAACGAGGCCATTGATGAAGAGATTAACCCGCAGCGCGGGGACTGTACCGAGCTACTCTCCAGGACGGACGCCCTGCTTGTCTTCCGGTCGCTGCAGGATGATACCGCGTCAGCTTAGACGGTCGGACCACGCAACAACCCAGATGAACAGAACCGATGATGAACCACGGACAGAAGCGGACGTGATGGCCACCGCTTTCAGCACCATGCGCAAGTACGGCATGAATATCCTCACCGCCACCCAGCATATGGATATTAATGCTTACGTGAAATCCGATCCGCGGATGCCGAGAATGCGGCTGCGCCGCTACCTGGGCCAGTACGGTCTGCGCGGTGAGGCGCTGAACAGGGAGGTCAGGCGTATAGTTGCCGGACCAGAACGACGCGACAGCACGCTGCAGGTAGGGATTTACTATACGTGGCCCTATGGCTGGGAGCCTGCGGATTTCACGCCGATGATGAGGCGTATTTTTCGCGGCAAGCGCACCCGTCATGTGATGTTGTTTGATGAACTGCCTCAGCTGTTTGGCAAATCAGGATAAGCCGGAATGAACCATGACCTGATGGCTGTTTATGCAGCCAGTGAGATCGTTGAGCTGCTGACGCTGTGCCAGGAACTGCAGTCGGAAAAGGACGGCCGGGAACGACCGGCGCCCGGCGCATACTCCCGCGATGAGGATGCGTTTGCCGAACGTATCCGTTCCGCATGCGGGCACGCCCTGTTGTTGCGCCGCCTGCTGCCGGTAACTACGACCCTGAGCGCTATCGGCGCCGAGATGGAACGCCGGGGAGAAATCAGTGTGCTCCCGGGCGAGGATTACGCGCAGAAGGCCCTGGCACGACTTACAGTGCAATACCTCTCCACCGGGGGCAATAAATAATGATACCGGCAATACCAGGCCAGGGCGTTTCATTTTCGGCCGCGCAGCTGCCGGTGGCCATCGATTACCCGGCCGCGCTGGCCCTGCGACAGATGGCGCTCGTTCAGGACGAGCTGCCTAAATACCTGCTGGCGCCGGAAGTGAGCGCCCTGCTCCACTACGTGCCCGATCTGCACCGCAAGATGCTGCTGGCCACCCTGTGGAACACCGGCGCCCGAATTAACGAAGCGCTGGCGCTGACCCGGAGTGATTTTTCGCTGACGGCGCCCTACCCGTTCGTGCAGCTGGCCACGCTCAAGCAGCGGACCGAAAAAGCCACCAGAACGGCCGGCCGAGCTCCGGCCGGTAGCCAGCCTCATCGTATCGTTCCGCTTTCCGATGCGAACTATGTCAGCCAGCTGGAGATGATGGTGGCCACGCTTAAAATTCCGCTGGAGCGCCGTAATAAACGCACAGGCAGAACCGAGAAGGCACGCATCTGGGAAATTACCGACAGAACGGTCCGGACCTGGATAAGTGAAGCCGTTGATGCGGCTGCCGCCGACGGGGTGACGTTTTCGGTACCGGTTACCCCGCACACGTTCCGTCACAGCTACGGGATGCACATGCTGTATGCCGGCATCCCGCTGAAGGTGCTGCAGAGCCTGATGGGACACAAGTCGATCAGCTCGACGGAGGTCTACACGAAAGTGTTTGCGCTCGATGTCGCGGCACGGCACCGGGTGCAGTTCCAGATGCCAGGCGATGAGGCGGTGGCGCTGCTGAAGGGAAATGGCAGGTAACATCTGTCAGTGCTCACCTCCCGGCACAGGCTGGGGTATTTGTGCAAGAATAATAAATACGACCAAGCAAAATATTTTCTGGACATTTATTCCGATAGTGCCGAAATGTCCAGGGAGAAAAGCATTTTTTGTGTATCTGTTGTTTATTGCAGATGAACCCGATGATGTCTTCTTTTACTGGACAGAATCACCTGATCGTCCAGGTGGGCGCGGGAATTAAACGAGGGGCATAAAAAATGCCGCTGGCACGGTCTGACTGATGAGTTTATGCCTTGCTACAAAGACTGAACGGCATGACCATACTCGTTTCTGGTCTTGCATATCTGCCACGCTTTTTATAGCGGAGATCCCTGTCAGCTATCTTGAATAACGTCCGGTCACGGGGTGATCGTCGCATTAATGGCTTTCGTTGATAACGTTCCGGCCACGGAAGAGAAGAAGCAGAAAGATAACGCTCCTTCCGAGAACAGTCTTCTTTCTGATAAGCAACCATCAACCTGAAAACTGTCGTCATAGGATATTCCTTTTCCTACCAATTCATTAATTTTACCAGGCCAGATCCCGCACAGCCAGCAGAACTGGACGGAATGACCTGAATGTCTAACTGCGCTGGGAATTAAATGAGGAGTAGTAGAAAGGCCACTGGCGCGACATTAGTTCTTTTTAATAAATAGAAAATAGGCAACTATGCCTACACCTATACAGATAGGTGCATAAAACAGAAAATCATTATTGAACATGATTCACCTGATTATGAATGGGGAATAGATATTGTGTGATTAGTATACCAAGCCAGATCCCGCGCTACCAGCAGAACTGGACGCAATCACCTGAATGTCTAACCGCGCGGGGAATTAAATGAGGGGCGTAAAAACAGGCCGCAGACCCGGCCTATTGCTCTGGAAATTCAGGTATGAGATCCATGAAACGTGTTCCGTCAGCATCTCTGTCAGGATTATCTGAATCTCTGGTGAGTTGATACCACAACCAAAATGCACCATTAAAAGCTGCCACCAACGCTTCAGATCTCTCAGGGCTAGCTTGTGCATCAGCTACATACTGATTGAGCAGGCGTTCAGTTGTATCGGTAATAACCTGGTACGAATATATTTCCCCTGGCATAAACAACCTCTCTTCTAAAAAATCAGGTCCATATTACCAGGCCAGATCCCGCGCAGCCAGCAGAACTGGACTGAAATATTTCCATGCCTGGCTATTTTATTCCTTTATGATTCCCAAAGAAGAATCTGATATCACTCTTCTTCCTCTTCCCATTTAGATGGTCAATATATTTTCGAAACTGATAAATTATATTTATGTCTTGACCACCTAAACTCCCATATGTCCTATGAGGTTCGTTTGGTGTTTCGCAGTACTTAGGGTTATCTACTGTGAAAAAGGTTCTACAATTGAAAGGTCGATATTCATATATGGAGCAGATTCCATCAATTAAAAATGGGCAATCTGTATTGGTTTTTAATTTTCTTTGCTTGTTAGATACAATTCTGTGGGATGTGTTTTTTTCTATAAAACTTGCTTCTAATGCCGTCATTTCGACACCTATTTTGCAACAGGCGCTGCAACCTTTCTGACATACTGTAAAGGTTGATGCAAACTCGCCAAAAGTATCAAGAAATCCATAAATCAAACTAATTTCCAAAAATGGATTATTCTTAACAGAATCCAGCTTCACCTGAAGAGTCTGACAGGCAGCTATGACGTTTTCAGGGATGTCTGGTAATACTCTTGTTTCATCCCTTTCAATGTATTTCACTTCAATTATTTCATTTTTTTTTGGGAAAAAACGTTGTAAAAGACGTTGTAAAAAATTAATCCATTTCAAAATAACTCCTTAGGCATGACATGAAGCAGCTGCACATTGCAAAAGCAGATTAAACGACACGGATCCAGTAGGCTGGTTCAACAACCCAAACTCCGCAATCATATGCGATAGCCCTACGATGGCGGTTCATCAGCCAGAACGTCCAGGCGACAAACCGACTATTTCCACTATAGACGGTTCTATCCCCATCCAGCATGACAGAATAGCGAGGCTTTTTGTCCATATTATGATTCCTTATGTTGTTTACCTGGAATTATCGGAGCATCCAGGTGGCAAGGCAACTCTGTATCAGAGGATATTTTACCCCGCGCAACCAGCCATGCGCGACGTTGTTCCAGCCATGTTTTGAAAGCGGGTGTCGCTTCGACTTTTTTCACTTCCTTCTGTTTCCAGGCTTTTACCGGGCCTGCACTGAGCGGCGCACCGAGAAATTCACTGATCGCCTTGTCAGTCCAAAGACGAGCTTTCAAGCCACGTTTACTTATCCACTCAGCATGCCATTCATTGCTCGCTTGGGCTCGTCTATCTACTGCATTGTAATAAAGCCTCACGGTCATGGCACATCTCCTTGTACTTCTACATCATGAATGGGTTTGGCATAGAGGGACCAAAGAAAAATACAATGATTGAGGTAAGGATAAAACAGGTTAACCAGAGCCATTCAAGTTTCCAAGGTCTGAATAATTGCCAGATAAATCCGGCCGCGATAGTGCCGCAAACAACACCACCAATTAGAGCTTCAGAAATTGTCGAGTGTTCCATTGATTTTGTTTCTCCAAAAATTACGCCATTGTGCTTTATAAAACTACAAGCGATGCGACAGGGAATTTCATACTGAAAGAAATCACAAAAAACCTAGTTTTTTAGATAGTTAGGGCTGAAAATGTAGTGGGAACTTTTTAGTGGAGTCACACATTAAATTCCCACATTTTTTTATTTTTCGAAGGACTGCATGTTGCCCATAACCAGCCTGATGGCCTTATCTAACTCAGCCTGAACTGAAGCAGGAAGACGGGCAAATTCATAGGTCACTAAGCGTTTAGACGGATCGGTTTTCTTCCGGGCAAACTGCTTTTTGTCTTCAAACTCACGTAGCTTTTCAGTTTGTACAGTTTTCACTGGCGCTGGCTTCAGCTGCTTCGAATGGCGTTTAAAAGAGTCCATAATTAGCGACTTACTTACGCTTTCAACTTTTGCTGCACTGATGTCTGCCTGCACTTTTCCGAGCAAATCAGACAGAGGCACACCTTTGCTATCTAAGTCCTCTGAAATTTTTAACAGCAGCTGGTAATCAGCAAGGGAGAGTTCATTGATAACCGGGAATAACTCGACCATTTCAGCTGGCACAGAAGCAGCTTGAAACGCTCGGGAAACGCTTGCCGGTGAGACGTCCTCTACGCGCGCAATTTCATCCTTAGACATGCCATTTGCGTACATAAATTGATATCTTTGACCTATCTCACGAAGCGTATGCTCACGCGCGGTCTGAATGTCTTTGGCAAGCTGACGAGCATCTTCAAGACTTATCTCATCTTCTGTAACCAGAATTTCGAATTTCGCGCCACTGAAGATACATGCCGCCCGGCGCCGGGAACCATCTAACACTTCAATACAACCGTTAATAACTCGGCCGATTGCTGGGAAAAATTGCTGCAGGTTGATAGTTCGCGTTATGTCGCTCACTGACTCAGGGGTTACATACCTTTGGTCGCGACCGTTAACAGCTGGATCCACAAATGTCTTCTCTTCAATATCACCATTCAAAATGGTTGAGAGGGTGAACTTGGCCTGATTACCGGACTTAAGGGTGAATACCTTCTCTGCTTCTTTGGTTTCGAGGCTACGGATAAAATCTGAGCTATCACTACCTAAAATGTTTCGCCCGCGAGCTACTATTTTTTTCTTCACGCTGATTGGCTCCTCAGGAATTCAATACGGTCAAACACAGCCTTCGTAAAATGCTCTGCTTCTGTACGCGCTTTTTTTAACGCGTCGTTGCTACCGGGATAAGATGCTGGGTTGGCACTAATAATCGTATCAAACGTTTCTCCGCAACGTTCAAAGCCATCCAGGCGGGGCAGGGAAGAGTCCAGTATGCTGCTTGTGTAGACTTCACGAGCAAGGCTATGTGAAACCAGATGATCGGGCTTGCCAGTCATTTTCGACATAAAACCAATACTGGCAGCCAGACGCGGTTCAATGCCTTCTTCTTCCAGCGTTTCCAGCATTTCAGGCAAGCGGGTAAGGTATTTCAACGTGGAATGGAAATCGACTTGCGCCGGCGGAGTAGGGGTGAGAATAAGGTCACTTGCCGCCAAACCGTTTAGTAAAAATGGATCGAGGTGCGGACCTGTATCAATCAGGATGAAATCGTAGTCATCAGCCACACGATCGATAATTATTTTGCGAAGCACTTCGTACTGGTTTACGCCCGGCAGGTGCTCGCTAACCAGCTCCTTCCATGCGCTGGCTACAAAACCATCATCAATAGAAGCAGGAATAACATCTACACCTGGAATGATGGTTGGCCGTATCACTTCGTTACGCAGGGTTTCAGCATCGACATCGTTTAGCATCGCTTGCGCGGCGGTTTCAAGAATGGAACCAATACTGTGCGTGTGATCGAGGAACATGGTGCTGGATGCCTGCGGATCAAGGTCAATAACCAGAATACGCAGATCGTGACGCAATAAATCCTGATGCACTCGCAACGCGTGCGCCAGCGTTACAGTTGATACGGTTTTGGATACGCCACCTTTCAAGTTAACGACGAAAATAACGTAAGGCGATTGATGGATTTCACGATACTTCGGGATCTTGCGGTGGGCGTAAATATCAATAACATTCTGTACTGTAAGAGCATATTGCTCAACATTTCCGACGCGTTTCTTGTTGAAATCGTAGCCTGCATCTTCCATTTCTTTAATGGCCTGCTCCACGATGCGACGGCTTAGCTTGGGTAATTTGGCTACTGCGTTCCGGGTAAATGTCTGGAAGTATTCTGTAAGGTTAAACTCTTTGCGTTGATCTTCAATGTCCCGGCTCATTGACTCAAGCAATATGCCAGCTCGTCGCGCTATCGAGCCTACTCCACCGTAATCTCGTTTCATTCTGTTCTCCATGATGTTTTCAATGTAGAGGACATTGATTGTACAGCTCGGAGTGTACAACAAATACCGTGACGTGCAAGAAATTATTGATATTGGTGTTTTTGTTGCACGTTCAGCGAGTGACTCAAAGGCTGAACGCTGATACATGTGTTTATAAATCGGCTCGGAAGTGAGCAAACAGGTGTGTTTACAAAGCGGAAACAATATGAGAGGGAATAGATGTGTTTATAAAACGGATGCTGATGCTGTGTTACCGGGAAAACAGCAAACACTCGCAGTCACTGCGGCACATATCCGCTTTACAAACACAGTCAGGCGCTTTTACTCTCCATCTTTTAAGGCTTCAGACATAGCCTTAATGTCTGGCCTAGGCGTGCGACGGGTTATGATTAAGTGCCATTCACCATCCTTTTTAACGACATCGCCATCTAAATAACCGACCGCTTTAAGCTCGTCTATAGCCTTGTTAATCACTCGATTCTGCTGGTTATTGGGTGAGGTAAGCATTAGGCGACGTTTAATACGCGCGAACGATAGTGGTATTGGTCGCTCAGGAAGGCTCTCAATGAAAGTGTATAGGGCCTGTGCTGTCCCTTTGTTCGCAAGTTGCCGGATTATAAACATCTGCAGAAGCACCTGACGGTCGAATTGATAAAGCTCCCAAAGAGACTCATCGGCGGTAAGTTCCATGATGTCGTCTTTTTCGTCCCACTTACCACGACTTAACAGACCAGATACAACACCATTCCGATCCTTTTCTGAGGCAAGCTTGATAGTTGTGCTGCGAAGACGAATAAGAGAGTCGGCCAAGCGCGTTCTGAGTCCTTTATCTTTGTCCTTTGAGCTAAACCCGCAGAATGTAGCAAACTCGCTGAATGGAAGTTCAATGGTGCTGCTGTTTAAGCCATATTTCGAAAACGCGAGAATGATGCCAACCCACACCTTGAAGTCAGTCTCCATCGAAAGTCGTGGGCCGGTAATACGGATGTCTGTATAACCTTCGGCTCTTGCCAACTCTAAGCTTTGAAGTTCGCTACTCGCATCAATACTGATATTTTCTGTGTCCTTTCCTTTTCGTTTTAAGGAAGGTAGAAACAGACCTAAGCGCATCAAAGCTACAGGCTGGACAGTAGCGTTTCTGGAAGGCATGAGCTTCTTATTTTCATCGATTTCTACGAGAACCGATTCAAGTGATAGATCTACACTTTTCTTATACATAAGGACTTATCCACAGTTAAAGGATCATCCACAGACACAGCATGCGTAATCCCATTTATAAACACGCGCAATCCGTTTTATAAACACATATATCCGCTTTGTAAACACAGAATACCGATTTACAAACACAAATATCCGACTTATAAACACATGAAATGGCTGTTAGCCTATGCATGGCGCGGTTTTCAACGTACCGGGATCTGTTTGGATCATTATATGGATCTTTGCTGGATCAGATATTTGGATCTGCCCGGTGGATAACTGGATAAGTTGTCCATTTAACTTCGAGCGTAAGCAGAATTTATCCGTGCAGTTCCCTGGTGCTTCCTCGCTCACTCGCGGGCTTCGCCCTGTCGTTCGGCTGCGGCGAGCACTACTGGCTCTCTCTGAAAAGCGAAATTTAACTGATCCTCGCTATGGGGATATCTTTCCAGCGGGTGGTGTACGCAGGGGAGAGCATGTCGCGTTTCATTTGCCATGATGGCGCTATCCCTCGTCCGGCAAACCAGAGCTGTCCCAGCCCGGAATGATTAATGCCATCGAGAACCTTCATCAGCTCAGCGCTGTGAGGACGTGGAGGACGTTCGTCGAACAGCTGCAGCTGCGAAACACCGGAGCCGGTGAAGTCATTCAGCATCACACCGGCTTTGGCATACCGGTGCCCGTCCTTCCAGATACGCTCCAGAGCCGTTGTGGCGGCCGCAATGATGTCCCGGGTGTCCTGAGTGGGGGTAAGCAGTTTCTCCGTGGCCACGTTGCCATAGTAAGGCTCTTTAACGGCGAACGGAGACGTTTTGATGAATACGGAAATATGCCGGCAATACTGGCGCTCTTTACGCAGCTTTTCTGAGGCCCGCTCTGCGTACTGACAGACAGCCTGGCGGAGCGAATCGTACTCCGTGATTTTCTCTCCAAAACTGCGGCTGCAGACGATCTGCTGCTTTGTTGGCGGGGCTTCCTCAAGCGACATGCAGCTTTCCCCGTTCAGTTCGCGTACCGTTCGCTCAAGGACTACGGAGAAATTTTTGCGGATAAAGGCCGGGTTCGTCAGGGCCAGATCGAGCGCGGTTTTGATGCCCAGAACATTGAGCTTGCGTGCAATACGGTTTCCCACGCCCCAGATCTCTTCGACCGGCTGCAGTGAAAGCAGTTTCCGCGTTCGCTGTGGATTCCCCCGGGTGAGTGCGAGCACACCACGAAACTGTTTCCACTCCTTTGAGGCCCACTGGGCTGATTTTGCGAGGGTTTTCGTTGGTCCGGCGCCCACACCGATGGTCAGACGGGTACAGTCATACACGTGCTGTCGCAGCTGCCGGCCGAAGTCCTCCAGGTCCATGCAGTGCTCCACACCGGTCAGATCGAGGAACATCTCGTCAATCGAATACTGTTCCACCCCCGGAGCCAGTTCCTCCAGGCAGCTCATCACGCGCGCCGACATGGATGCATAAAGTTCATAGTTGCTGGAGAACGCGTATATTTTTTCCGGGTATCTTTCGTTTTTCATCTGAAACCACGGCGTACCCATTTTGATCCAGGGCTTTGCCTCGGCACTTCTCGCGATTACGCAGCCATCGTTATTGCTGAGCACCACAACCGGCTTTCCTTTCAAATCCGGGCGGAAAACACGTTCGCAGCTGGCATAAAAGCTGTTCACATCGGCCAGGGCAAACATCAGTACATCTCCCTCGGGCGGTGGATGATGTGCGTGACGACGCCAAAGATATCCAGATCGTCCGGGTCGGGATAAATCGGCGACCAGGCGGCGTTCATGGGCTGCAGCGTCAGTCGTGGCGTCAGCAGCAACCGTTTGACCGTAAACTCCCCCTGCACGCTGGCCACAACAATATCGCCATGCCGGGGCTTCTCGGCACAGTCCACAACCAGCAGATCGCCATTGTAAAGGCTGCCGTCGGACATACTGTCACCGCTGGCGCGAAGGTAGTAAGTCGCGCTCGGATGCCGTATGCAGTAATCATGGAGATCCAGGTCAGACTCGACGTAGTCAGCTGCAGGGCTGGGAAAACCGCAGCTGGCCAGGTCTGCAAACAACGGATGGGCCTGTGGCGGGAGTTCTTTCCCGGTGCTGAAAAGCTGCAGTTTCATCTTTCCTCCTGATGTCTAAATATACTGGTTATAC
>NZ_CAMFKT010000040.1:0-24765 GCF_945957325.1 Enterobacter sp. PL1 | reverse complement strand
GTTTATACAGTACACTTATGGGGCAGTTTGATCAACGCCTTAACAGCACGAATTGTTAAAGTGTGATTATGTTGTTTACAAACGAGACAGTGGACGGTAATGTCGAAGCAAGTGTTATCCACCCAATAAATTCTTCATTAAATCAGCAGCATATAACTAATCTTTTAATGGAATCGATAAGCCATGACAATAACATCTTCGCCCAGACTCATTCTTCGTTCATTTAAAGAGAGTGATGCTTTAGCACTTCTGGACTATCTTTCTTCCCCTCGCACTCCCTGTTTTCAGGACGAAATGCTCAACTCAGTTGAGGATGCCGTAGAAGAAGTATGCAGAAGAGCAAATGATCCAAGCCAATTTGCTGTTTGCCTCAAAGACTCCGACCTCGTTATTGGCCATCTGTTTGCAGAAAATAGTGGCGAGCCAGATGCTAATACGTGGTCCGTAGGTTGGCACTTTAATCAGCGCTATGAAGGGTACGGGTATGCAACAGAATCAGTTGGGGCCCTGTTTAAATATTTGTTTAACGTGAAACAGGCAAGGCGTATCTATGCGTACGTTGAAGACTACAACCTGTCCTCTCAAAGATTGTGCTCCCGCCTTGGTATGCGACAGGAGGGTTGCTTTAAAGAGTTTGTTTCATTTATTACGGATGAAGGCGAGGAAAGATATGAGAATACATTTGTTTACGCATTATTAAAAAAAGAATTTAAATCAACGAGTTAAATTACGTTTCAAGTACTTATCAGAGTATGTAAGTTTTGGCTGTGCCATATAAATCCCCTGTGTGCAAGGAGCGGACATCCATTGTACTGGTTTGTTGAGCTCAATCAGGCAAACAATGCTGCCTGCTGCAGGTTATTTATTATTTAGCCAAATGTTTTCTCATCAGTGCATTTTCTAATGTAATTCCACGGCAAATAGGAAAACCTCTCTCCACTACATGAAAGCCGTGTCGTAGAAAGAACGCTTCCGCAGCCTTACTTACATTTGAAGTAAGCTCACTAGTTCCATGTTGCCTCGCTTCCTCATGAATGCAGTTCATTAGTAATGTCCCTACCCCCTGTCCTGAATAGGTTCCTGAGACATAAAAATGGTCAATGTACCCATTTGGTTGGAGATCTGCATATCCAGCTATTTCGCCATCAAGCTCTACAACAATAGGGGATAGTTCCCTCATGTGATTGGCCCATTGTTCCTGGTCGATTTCTGCCGGGGCCCAAGCATCAATTTGTTCATGTGTGTAGTAGTCTGATGCGATGGTATGTACAGAAGAATAAAACACGTTAAATAATGAGATTTCATCCCCATTACGGAACCTTCTTATTTTCATATAACCTCATTATGAAAGCTGCTTGTAGAACAATGCTACTTTTTGTGAAACAGGGTGTCATCTCCTCTCTCACAGTGGGCCCATTCCCAGTTAGCCAGTCCGTTCTGTGCCAGAAGCGGATGTTGCTTGCATCGTATAGGCGGGTTAGATGAGTTGGATATATTTGCAACGATTGAAATAAATATTATCAGGACAGCGACACTGTTTCAAATCCGGGAAGCTATTATCCTAGCCAAATCAAAATCCAACTCGCCAGTTGCGACAAATACAATGTATTGATATCTAAAGGTCGATTGTATCGAAAAAGGAGTCTAAGGGAAATGTAATCAATGCGTCAGTGAGGGGGAATGCCCCCTCACTCGACAGAGTGTTTTGTTTATAACATAATTACATTAACATCCCGTAATTATTTTCACATGAAACAACCTGCACTAATAATAATATATATCTAGCCAGAAATGAACTCATCCGCTGCGTTCTTTATGATCCTCGAACGAACATCCTTAATATAAGGAATTGTCATAAGTTCATTTCTTTTTGCTTGAACCACCGACCCAACGGTAGAAAATCGTGGTCGGATTCTCTCTTTCAAGCGTTCACTTATGGACAATCCACTTATGGGCTCTTCAAGCAAAGTACTAACTATGGAAACTTCCACAATTTTGTTGCCACATTCACTACAAAACTTTGCATTTTGTTGTAGTGGAGCATTACATTGTGAACAGGTCTCGGTCGGCAACAAAAGTGAATCCAGATAGGTTTTTATTTGTGAGTCTGATGATGAGAATTCACGGTAGTCAGTAAGGCTTAATCGAGCTATAGCATCTGAAGTTTTTGGAGTATCAAATCCTTTTTCAGTAGCCATTATAGCTAGATTGATCATATAACGTGGCCCTGTTCCGCTAGCTATTTTAACAGTCCCAAGCTGAGATACCATGCCTGAATAGCTCAGAATATCTAAAGCAAGCTTCAAATTAGGTGACATATCGCGTTGTAGAGTAAAAAACACTGACTGATACTCACTTTTTGTCTTCCTATGATTTTTAGTCCTTACTTCTGGAATAATATAACCTCTCAGTAATTCTAGCCCAACTCTAATATGCGATGAATACTTAGGAAGTCTTTTAGAAAGGCTCTGATGATACGGAATTAATGCTTGATCGACATAGTTCTGGACTGCCAATCCTACAGAGCGTTCTGAAAGGGAAGTATTACTAGATAGCGCGCTATTTAATATGTGCAGTAATGCTCTCGGGTTACCATTTGAAAGATCAATACAAAGATCAAGTTCTGCCCCTCTTGTAAATATCTTCTTTCTTAAATTGCTTGTTTTCGGTAATCGTTTTTCAAGAATCGAGCGAAAATGCAAACGATTCTCACGACGCCCAGATTCACCGGGATCGAATCTAACTACTGGTAAAACTATCGCATCCTGACCAACTTCAAAATTGCGACCGTAATTAGTGACTGTTGGATAAACTGCAGCTTTGCAGGCAACCATACCCCCATGTAACAGCTTGAATATTTCGAAGAAAATATTCTGTTGGGTAGGGATGAAAGTGTGTGCTGCCTCGTCAAAAAAGAAAATTATTTTTTTAAGTGAAAATAAATTCGCTATATCTTTTATTATGTTTACTAGGAAGCTGGTATCTTGGGCTTTTGCTAGAAAATCTTCACCTATTTGGTCAAGAATTTCGGCATGTGAATTTCGACTAAAAGCCAATTTTTGAAGTAAATGGATTTTCTCCTCGAGCATTGCTTTTGTTTCAAGTACTGAAGATACTCCAAAAACTCGCTGATAAGGGTCCGCTACTCCAGTTTTTGCAATTAGATTTAATGCAAGCATTTTCTCATGCAATGCTTCTAAAATTTTTATATTTACCCAAATCTGAAAAGCATCTCGTTCATCAGCTTTAACACCTTCAAGTAAAGTGCTGGTTTTAAAATTTACATATACGCCAAGTTTTTTATCTACAGAAAATTCTTTGTCTAACTCAATTTCAGCCATGCGGAGAAGCATGGATTTTCCAACACCTCGAGCACCTTCAAGCAGGTTGGCCCCACTCCCTTTTAACGAGTCAATAATGCGCCGTTCAAAATCACCTAATACAGATACCATCTTAATTTGGTCGTATAACAAATCCTCACATCTTGCTGTTTGGAGGAGGTCTTCTCCGCTCAGTTGTATTGTTGTGGTTTGCATGCTCATATATTTAAGTCCTTTTGATTTGAGGAAATATAGTGCAAATCGTTTGCTCAAGCTCTGAGAAACGTCCAAACAGTAGGCATATAACAGAGTTTTGAGTATCGATAATTAGTTGTAGATGTTCTAATAGCCCATTTGTAATGGTAGAAAATCTCTCCGGTGCTAATGCAGGTAGATCGGCAATTTTTCCATGAACGGTGTTACTTAGGATTCTGTAAAGTCTTTGAAAATTTACCTGATCGCAAAAGCATGAATTTTCCGACTCCCCCCTTAATTGCTTCATATACTCGTTATAACCAGAAGAGTTCAAGTGTGTAACCATAGCAGAGAAGCTTAAATCCTGATCACATTTTTTCCATCCCCAATATTCCTGTGGCATATCCCACATGTATATGACAGAAAGTCCAAGCTCAAATGCTCTCCTTATGGACATTCGTGCCGGAACAATAAGGCCGATTGAATTAAGGTACATTGCAATCGCAAAGTCACTGAAAACCTCATCAAGTATCTCAGCACACCCAGTTTTATGAGCATCTTCTTTATATTTTTCTATTAGTTCAGCTTTAAACGTGCTAATTATTCTAGAATTAAGATCTATCGTATCTAAAAGAGGTGCTGTTGAAGCATTAACAGCCTCTTCTAAGTTGTCACCAAACTTACCATGTAACGCGCCGAGGAGGTCTTGTAAAGGTTGCCGAGGAGCATGGATGTCTTCTGCCAAGATGAAGTTCCTTATAATTAGTTATGCTCAGTTTTATAGAGTTGAAGTACATTATAAAAGTCTTCATTCAAAGTTAAAGAACTCTTGAATTAAACATTTATATTTCAAGGTAACCACTTGTTTTTTAACATAAAAAAAAATAAAAAACTTACCATTCAAATGCGAAAAATGTGTCTTTGATACAGCTAATAGCAAAGAAAGATTAGATGCAACTAAAGGTAAACGTATGTAGAAAGATAATGGTTCGGTGCAGCAGGATATCTATCAAACCGTCTTGACTGTGGCTGAAAATGGATTGACTACTGAGTGACACTCAGCTTCCGCTCCTCGCTCATAGCGGACCTTCAAGAGCATAGAGATGCCGCGGCTAAGCGGCATTTTCATCTACTACATTCACCTTACTTTCTGGTGTGTGAAGCGTTTCAGGTCGAAATCGATTATTGTGCGTTGGTCACGGAAAATGCCGCAACGACCGTAGCGAATCAATTCGCCCCGTGCAATGGCTATTCGTATGTATTTCTCTGCGGTGGTGCGATGCAGATCGAACATCCCAATGACTTCTTTCGTCGTGATACGGCCATGCTTTTTCACCAACTCAATGATCCTTGATATGATTTGGTTGCGTTCACTCTGTGTTTTTGGTCTCGGCATCGGTTACGCCCTCCCCGCCTGACGCAGGCAGTCTTTACGACGCTTGGCGATACGGGCGACCTCAACAGCACTACCAGCTATGCCAAACATTTCTGAATACACCGCAGCTGCTCTTCGCCACAGGCCTTTTGCCTCAAGCGCCTTCGCTTTCTCCTCTGCGGCCTGCATCCTGACTGGATCGCTTTTTTCCGCCATACACGGAAGGATTACATCCGGAATATCCGCGTCTGGTACCACCTCGTATGTGTACTGAACACTATTCCGGGAACGAACGATCACGCCTTGGTCGCTTAAGTCACGAAGCAATTTGCCAGCTGTTGCACCTGACATATCCAGTGCCTCTGCAACATCGCCTACGGCGCAGTTCGGTTGGTAGCGCACAAACACTGCTACCTGCTGTTTTTGTGTTAATGCTTTGGTCATTGGTCAATGCTCGATTAGTTGGTTAAACCTGCCGCTTTACGGCGTTGGTACTCTTCTATCAGCAGCTGTGCCGGAGTTGGCCCTGCCGGATGCTGCGGTGCAGCTAGCTGCCGACGGATTGGAGGAACCGAAAGCCCGTTGCTTACGTGCTTCGTCCATTTGGTTAATAACTTCTCTGCCAGTTTTTTAAGTTCCCCCTCGGTCATCTGACGCTCAACACCAGTTCTGCGCATTTCGATGCAGATGTGATACAGCACCGGCTGCGGCCACGGATATTTGTCACTACCCGAAAAACGATACGACTCGTTACGCCAGCGTCGGTATTCACTCATCACCCGGTCGGATGTCAGCCCGAACGGATTTGCGCCACTCTCTGAAACCAGCGAAACGAACTCAGCAAGATTTGGGGGCCATGTATTACCTAATGCGCAACGGTCCATGCATTGCTGACAAACCAGTTTGATCTGTGCCTCAGTCATCGAACCTATCTGAGCTATCCACAGGGCCGTGGGTTCTGCCCCATTCTTCTGCGTCCAGCGGTTCGAGAAGATTTCCCCCATCACCTGCCATAACCGCCACGCTGTCTCCGTCGCCATCAAGTCCGTTGCGGCGTCGCCACTCTGCGTGTGCTGACTGTATTTGCTGGACAACTCGGGATGCTGCTGGCTGTGGTCGAACTGATGCATTCTCGGTACCTCCCGTTTGTGGTGCTTTCAGAACCTTTGCGCGATCCAGGTGGCGAGCGAACTTCTGCTCCCACTGAATTTGATGAAACACTTTCCCTTCGGCTTGCCAGTAAGCGATGAAGCTGCTCAGTTCGGCTTCGATATTTATGCCCGCCTTGATCGGCATGCCCCACAGATTTGCCTGTCGAGCAAAGTCGGCTGTTGGATTCCAGTTTTTAAACATCCGGAATTTGCCGAATGGCTGCTGTAGCCCAATTCCGATACCTGGCTGATCCGGATAATCAGGAATGACAGGTTCGACCAGTTCTCTATGTGTGGGGTTTAGATCTTTATGGTTCCTTGGTAGATTCCGTGTCCCGTTTTTGGGACTGTTTAAAGGGAAAAACGGTACTCTTTGGTTAAATTCTGAACTGTTAACAATCCCGTTTTTGGTACCCTTATCACCTGAAATAGTCCCGTTAATGGCACTGTTTGTATTAACAGTTCCGTTTTCGGTACGGTTCAAATTAACCGTCCCGTTTTTGGGATCCTCTAAAGAGTTCCGTTTTTGGGTCTGTTCGGCATCGGGGATGCTTTCCTCAACACCGAGCAGCTTGTACACAGGAATTTGCTTTGTCCTGCCGCGCCGTTCACCTGTGTCGACAACCAGGCCGATTTCCTGCAGATGCTGCAAGCCTGCAAGCACCGTCTTTCTGTCCATCTCAGTAGCCTCTGCAAGCGCAGCGACGGATGGGTAAGCGCACAAGTCAGCGCCGCACATATCAGCCAGCCAGGTCAGGATCGCCTTACTGGAGGATTTTCCGGTCTTAACTTTCTTGGCCCACCGCATTGCATCAATGCTCATGAAGCCTCCGGGTTGAATTCATTGGTCAAAACTCGATTAAAAAAATTGCGGCGCTACGGCGCTGATACTCGCCAGTAGTGGTCCCGCCGCGTCAGCAGGTAACATGTTGAATAAAGCGATTGCCGCTTCGCGGATCTCCTTCTCAAGCTTTTGCAGCGGTGCGCCCAGCAACTTCGCCTGATGTGCCTCACTGCATTCTTTGATAGCGCTCGCCACCAGTTCGGCTTCCGTTCTGGCGTTACTGAGTCCATGCTTTCTGGCTATCTCAATAGGCATAGCTGCGAGGATTGCGCCCGACAGTTGTATAACGTAAGCAGTATATTTCTCCGACCCTCCTTCATTTTTCAGATAACGGAATAAATTCTGCTTATTGACCGCAATGCCGCGGCCCCCTTCCTTCGCCCACTGCTCAGCCACCAGCTGAGCGATTTTTTCCTGCGCCTGACCGGGCAAAGTGGATTCCCACTCCCGAACTGCAACCTGTATTGAACGGTGCTTAAACCTATCTCGCCGATGCGCCATAAATTGATTTTGAGTTTTCAGCGGTCCGGTCAGGCGTTGGTTATGATGTGGATATGTAGCTGACTGCATGATTAAGCCTCCTTCTGAGGTAAACCATCTGTTGCGTTGGGATAGAGGTCTGGACGTAATTCATGCGGGGTGACTTCCCAATCCAAAGCTCTGCATGCGTTTAAAACTTCTGTGCTTGCTACCTGAGTACGGAACCAGACAGATACAGTCTGCGAGTTTTTACCTAAGCGGCGAGCCAGTTCTGTTTGGCTGCCACACAGCGAAATAATTTTTTGTTGAATGTGTTCTTTCATGCTTCCTCCCAATTTATGAATCACATGATTGATAAATAATTTGTCAGTGTCAAGAAACTTAATCAATCACATCTGATAAGAAAGTTTGTATGCTTGCTTATGGGTTTGATTTGGATACGAACATGAACTTCGAAGAAAGACTGTTACGAGCTCTTGATGAAGCCGGGATATCTCAATCTGAGCTGGGCCGCAGAGTGGGGGTAAACTCACAAACGGTTAGTAACTGGTGCAATACAGGTAATTTTCCTCGCAAGGAAAAGTTGGCTTTATTCCCGGAAGCATTAGGTAAGCCACTGTATTGGTTCTTTTTATCTGATGAAGAAGAGGCGCATCTTAAGGCAACCAGCGAAAGCAAAACGGTACTGAACGAGAAACAAGCTGCGTTGTTGGAAGTTTTTGATCAGTTACCTGAAGTTGAACAAACCAGGTTCATACAGCTGGCCAGCGACCGCCTCGAAGAGCTCGATAAATTTATGGCTGAATTTCTCAGCAAAAGGAAGATTGAGCCCGCTCCAACCAAAGACTGATAAAGAACACTCTAAGGGCCGCATTTAGCGGCCTTTTTTTGACCCTGACATCTCCTCTACCTCCTTCAAAAATCATCAATGCAATTATATATGTCAATTCAATATTGACCTTTGACATATTTATTTGTAGTCTGAATTTAGAAAATCAGTCATCAAGGCAGGACGCCCATGAAGTAGCTGCCGGCGGCATACGAAACACCGGATGAGATGGCAAGACAATCGCGCAGCAGGTTTACCGTTCCGCCAGCCTGGCGTTAAAGGCACACAGGAGTTAACCATGATCGATTTCGCACGCAAAAAAGCTGGCTGCCAAGCCGTTCGCTTAAATCTATTTGAAGTGCTGGTCCGTAAGCTTTGCTACTTACTGGCGCAAAAAGGCAACCCAGAGTTAAAGTCATGAGCTCGTTCTTTGTCTTGATTGTTACCGTCTGCGCCCTCACCGGGGAATGCTCAGACATCATGCTTGGTGTTTACCAAACAGAAGCTGATTGTGATACAGCTGCCAAAGAGCAGCACGTTAAAGGAGTGTGTTACCCATATAAACCGGCTGGAGACCAACAGCCTGCTTTCAATTTTTAATCGAGTTATGACCAATGGCTGTTACCAGCCCCTAAAAGCACAAAACCCGCGCAAGGCGGGTTAAGTACCCGGTCAGCCGACCAAAGCTTTCCGGAATCGAGTTTTGACCAATGACCACTACCCAAGGCGGCAATCACTAGCTGCGGGTATCTTACAACCAAAATTAAGGACCCGATATGGAATTCTTTCATTTAATCAAGGCAACACAGAAATCCGGCAAAGAAGATGCCGTTATCTGGTTCACGGCTAAATCAGAAGCACGAGCCAATTTGCAGCTGGATGTTGAGCTGGAAGATGCTGGCATTGAAACCGGCCGGGGCAAGGATTATAGCAAGCCTGTCCGTACCGATTTCCCTGTTTACAACGACCTACCGGAAGAATGCACAGTGGATTACACCTGGTGCAAACGCTACGAACTCCAGGACGATGGACGCACCTGGCTGCCAAAGGCTGGTGCGGAGTCTACTGGAGCCGTGGACAACAACACTGCCGCTCCGGAAGCGACCACTACAGTTGAAACCATCGTCGAGAGTGTCCCGCTTCAAAACCGCACTCCCGCAGTACGTTTTGCCGTTCATCTGACCAGCGACAAGTATCAATCACACATCACAAAAGAGCAGCAGCTGGCTGCCAGCGAAATGTCACTGGATGAAGGCAATACCTATCTTAAGAACCTGCTGCTGGCGAAGAGCGACATCCCTGAAGTTGCCGAACTCAGCCTGAACGCTGAGTGGAAACTTGTTCAGGCGATTAAGCAGGTATTCGCGCCAGATGAAGCGCACGAAACTGAAGATATCGCTGCATTCATGGCTGACTGGGCTAAAGCAGATGTCAGCGATCGCAACAAATTAGTTGAAGACTGGCGCAGTGGCAAATTTACCCCTCTGAAATCTGAAAGCACCAGTGACACCGGCGTTATAGCAGGTCAGGGTCTTGAACATGATAACGGTATCCAGATTGACGAGAATGATGACGAAACCACACGTTATCCAGTCGTTCGCATGCCCTTCCGCAAGCAGCTACTCGGCCAGTTCACCTCCGACGAACTGCGCCACCACATTACACGCGATGAATACGAAGGGATCAGCGCGCTGGAGATGGACACTGACAATAGCTATGTCCAGAACCTGCTGCTGGCGGCAGAAAACTGCGAACAGGTTAAGGGTTACGACACCAAAGACCTGTGGCGCTATACCGACGCCATTCGCAAAGTGTTCAGCCAGGAAAAGCGTCACGAACTCGCTTTGGTTCTCCGATTCACCAGAATCTGGTCGGCGACTGATTACATTGACCGCGGCCTGCTGGTAAAAGAATGGGCCAAAGGCAATCGCGTTGCAGAAATACAGCGTACTGAAAGCGGTACGAATGCTGGCGGAGGCAACAAGACCGACAGAAACCCTGACCTTAAACATGATCTCGACACTCTCGATTTAGAGATTGCGCTGGCCACGTTACCAATGGATTTCAACATTTACGATATCCCTGGTGGTGTTTTCCGTCGGGCTAAAGAGATTGTTAGTAAGAAAGAAAGTCCGTTCAAGGAATGGTCTAAAGCCCTTCGTGCAACCCCGGGAGTTTTGGATTACTCGCGTGCGGCTATCTTTGCACTTATCCGTAGCGCTCACCCAGAACATTATCTGTATCCGGCACGTCTCAGCGGATTCATTAACGCGAACCTGACTGAAAGCGATCATTCTGCACCATCAGACGAAACTCTTGTTGCGGCACGCCATAACCCGGAGGTGAGCTGGACAAACGAGATAGTGACTGATTCTGCTTTTGAAACTGGCGGCCAGAATGAAGGTGCGCAAGTCGACGGCGGCACGCTGCCGGTTCTCGAAAAAGTTGGTAATGGTCTTTTTTCTATTGAAGGGCTGGCCACCAGCAACGCTGTAAATGTCCAACAAAATACCGCGGCGGAGTACGTTGATAATGTGCAGATGGAAGAAACTGGCAATGATGAAACCCCGGACGATGCTGCGTTATCAGAAGGCACGGAAGAAACTATCTCAGGCGCAAGCACTACTGAGACTTATAGCAGCACAACTGCCATAAATAATGATTCCGGTCATCATAATTATACCGACCCTGAAATGCTCTATACACACCTTATGATCGACATTGAAGCTTTTGGTAAAAAAGCTGATTCACCAGTCGTATCTATCGGGGCCGTGTTCTTTGATCCATCTACAGGTAATACCGGATCGGAATTTTACAAAGTTATTAGCCTGGAATCAGCCATGGCCAGCGGCGGAGTTCCGGATGCATCTACCATTATCTTCTGGCTAAAAGCTTCGCCCGAAGCGCGCTCTGAGTTGGTAATGGATGACGCTATTCCGCTCGATGATGCATTACTGCAGCTAAATGAGTTTATAGGCGAGAATGCGGTTAACGGCCCTGATTCTGTTCAGGTCTGGGGTAATGGTGCCACTTATGACAATGTCCTGCTTGAGGCATCTTATGACCGTACGGGGATCCCCTGCCCATGGAAATTCTGGAATAACCGGGATGTAAGAACCATTGTCGAGTTGGGTAAAGCCGTTGGCTGCAAGCCTCGCTATGAGATCCCATTTGAGGGAGAACCTCACAAGGCTATTTCGGATGCTCTTCATCAGGTCAAATACGTGTCAGCAATCTGGCAGCGTCTGACTGAACACTGATTTTTTAATATCAGAAAATGGCCCTGATATGGGCCATTATGAGGTAAATCACATGCTTCAAATGCTGACTTTAGAAGAATGGGCTGCGGAAAAATACCGGAGTAATCCTCCAAGTCTGAATACTTTACGCCGATACGCCAAAGAGAGCATGTTCACTCCCCCGGCCACCAAAGAAGGAAGATACTGGCGGGTAAGAGAAGATGCCGAGATTACAGGTAATTTAACCCAGCCCGTTATTAAAAAATCTGATTCTCCTATGCTTCAAAGGATACTGTCTGATGGCTGCTCGACCACGTAAAAACAACGTCAAGATACCTAATCTCTATCCGCTATACAGTCGGAAGGTAAATAAAATTTACTGGCGCTATAAACATCCCATTACAGGTAAGTTTCATAGTCTTGGAACTAACGAGGCCGAAGCAACAGCAATAGCAATCGAAGCGAATGAGAGACTGGCTGAACAGCGCACCAGGCAGGTTTTGGCTATCAGTGACAAGATCGCCACCAGCAAAGGAAAGGCGATAACAACAAATACTTGGTTGGATCGATATTGGAAAATTCAGGATGAAAGACTTGAGAATGGTGATATCAAGCCGAACACTCATAAGCAAAAGGCTAAACCAGTAGCCCTGCTTCGTGAGAGCGTAGGAATGAAATTGATTTCATCCGTCGATGTTCGAGATGTTGCCCAGATACTGGAGTCCTATGTTGCAGAGGGCCAGCCAAGAATGGCACAAGTCATACGCTCAGTCTTGATTGATGTATTCAAAGAAGCCCAGCATTATGGCGAGGTACCGCCGGGTTATAACCCGGCTCTTGCTACAAAACAACCGCGCCGGCGGATTACTCGACAGCGTCTAAACCTCGACGAATGGCAAAAGATTTTCGAGATAGCTGATGCCCGCCACCAATACATGGGCAATGCAATGCTATTGGCACTCGTTACCGGTCAACGCCTCGGGGATATTTCCAACATGAAGTTTAGCGATATTTGGGATGACCATCTTCATGTCGTTCAGCAAAAGACGGGGAGCAAGCTAGCGATCCCCCTATCCCTAAGGCTTAACGCGATCGACTGGAGTTTGAGGGATGTAGTTGCGCGTTGCCGTGACTATGCAGTGAGTCCATACCTAATCCACTTTTTCCGGGCGACTTCAATGGCAGAAAGAGGGGCACAGGTGAAGTCGAACACATTAACGATGAATTTCAGTAAGGCTCGTGATAAAGCAGAAATAAATTGGGGGGATGGCACACCTGCTACCTTCCATGAACAACGCTCTTTAGCGGAGAGATTATATAAAATACAAGGAATTGACACGAAAAAGCTGTTGGGACATAAATCCCAACAACAAACAGAACGCTACAATGATGATCGCGGGAAAAATTGGACCATAGTGGTTTAAGACTTTTTAATCGGCCCCAACATACAATTTCTTATCATGCGATTCTTTATCGAATCGCTTAATATTTTCTAATATTTTTATCAATGCATGACTCGTTTTCTCTTGGCCAATTGCCACAGCATTCATAAAATAAGCTATCCGTACCCATGATTTGAAATGATCATTTTCTAATTCAGAAGAAACAGGGATCATATTATTAATGATATCATGTTGACTTTTACAGTACGCTTGAATCTTTAACACATTTTCTTCGCTTAAGCCACTATCTTTGATATGGGAAATTAACGCAGTCAACGATTTTTGATTTTGCTCGTAGTCGGTGCCGTAGAATCTTCCAGGTCTACTTGCTACTGGAAAATCTTGGCATGTATGATTTAAGAAAAAAATTAAAAACTCTCTTAAACGTCTTTCAACTTTAATCAGTTTTCTTCGTTCATCTCTTTGTTGCCAAACTTCGAAAACCTTAAGAATAATAATAAGATCTACACATACCCCAATGAATTCCGGAATTAAATTCCCTACAAAATAAGTATTATCATTTCCAAAGTGAGCAATTAACGATAAGCATATTAAGAGCAGAATTAATAGAGCTGTAAAAACATTCTTTGAGATTCTATCCATGACATTACTTCCAGAGCTGTTTTGATAACTTGTTTTGTTAAATTTTTGATAACCATTCGAAAACTAATAATAAAAACGGGAACCAACAGGCTCCCGTTCTATTTTAGGCCAGATTCTGAACTACATGTTCGCGATAATCGCGTCGCCAAACTCTGAGCATTTCAGCAGCTTAGCGCCTTCCATCAGACGTTCGAAGTCATAGGTTACGGTTTTCGCGTTGATCGCGCCTTCCATACCTTTAACGATCAGGTCTGCGGCTTCGAACCATTCCATATGACGCAGCATCATCTCTGCAGACAGGATGATAGAGCCCGGGTTCACTTTGTCCTGGCCTGCGTATTTTGGTGCAGTACCATGGGTAGCTTCGAACAGGGCGCACTCGTCACCGATGTTCGCGCCAGGGGCGATACCGATACCGCCAACCTGAGCTGCCAGGGCGTCAGAGATGTAGTCACCGTTCAGGTTCATACAGGCAATCACGTCGTATTCCGCAGGACGCAGCAGGATCTGCTGCAGGAACGCATCGGCGATTACATCTTTAATGACGATCTCTTTGCCGGTGTTCGGGTTTTTGATCTTCTGCCATGGGCCGCCGTCGATCAGCTCACCGCCGAACTCTTCTTTCGCCAACTGGTAGCCCCAGTCTTTGAACGCGCCTTCGGTGAACTTCATGATGTTGCCTTTGTGAACCAGGGTCACAGAGTCACGGTCGTTGGTGATCGCATATTCGATGGCCGCGCGCACCAGACGCTTGGTCCCTTCTTCGGAGCACGGCTTAATGCCGATACCGCAATGCTCAGGGAAGCGAATTTTCTTCACGCCCATCTCTTCGCGCAGGAATTTAATCACTTTCTCTGCATCAGCAGAGTCCGCTTTCCATTCGATACCCGCGTAGATGTCTTCTGAGTTTTCGCGGAAGATGACCATGTCGGTCAGTTCTGGGTGCTTAACCGGGCTTGGGGTGCCCTGATAGTAACGAACCGGACGCAGACAGACGTACAGGTCCAGCTCCTGACGCAGTGCCACGTTCAGGGAACGGATACCGCCGCCAACTGGCGTCGTCAGTGGGCCTTTAATAGCAACGCGGTAGTCGCGGATCAGGTCCAGCGTTTCTGCTGGCAGCCAGACGTCCTGGCCATAAACTTGCGTCGATTTCTCACCGGTGTAAATTTCCATCCAGGAAATTTTACGCTCGCCTTTGTAGGCTTTCTCAACAGCGGCATCAACCACTTTCAGCATTGCCGGGGTAACGTCTACACCGATACCATCACCTTCGATGAATGGAATGATCGGATTGTGAGGAACGTTAATCTTGCCGTTTTGCAGGGTGATCTTTTTACCTTCCGCCGGAACAACTACTTTGCTTTCCATTAACCTCTCCTTCGAGCGCTTCTGGTTGTTACTGATCTTATGTTAATAAATTGTAATGAGCCCTTCGATAGTACCTGATTGTCCGACGCCATGAAAGGTCTTCGTTATTAGGCTATAATGCGGCAATTGATAACGCCTGAAAATACCATGAAGAAAACTTCTTTTACAAAACACCGGCTTGAGCGATTCAGCTCGCGACAAGCCGCCAGACGACCGCAAGAAACCCAGCCAAAGCGGGTGATTCTGTTCAATAAACCCTACGATGTTTTGCCGCAGTTCACCGATGAAGCCGGACGCAGCACGCTTAAGGACTACATCCCGGTTCAGGGGGTCTACGCGGCCGGGCGTCTGGACCGCGACAGCGAAGGCCTGCTGGTCTTGACCAACGATGGCGCCTTACAGGCGAAACTCACACAGCCGGGGAAACGCACCGGCAAAATTTACTTCGTCCAGGTAGAAGGCGAGCCGGATGATGAGACGCTGGAAAAATTGCGCAAAGGCGTCACGCTCAACGACGGTCCCACCCTGCCGGCAGGTATTGAACGCGTGAATGAACCGGAGTGGCTGTGGCCGCGTAACCCGCCTATCCGCGAACGCAAATCGATTCCGACAAGCTGGCTTAAAATCACCCTTTATGAAGGCCGCAACCGCCAGGTTCGGCGCATGACCGCACACGTCGGCTTCCCTACCCTGCGTCTGATTCGCTACGCCATGGGCAGCTACACCCTGGAAACGCTGGCAAACGGTGAATGGCGGGACGTTACCTCCTAAGGAGTCACTATGTTTAAACCTCATGTCACGGTTGCCTGCGTGGTCCACGCTAAGGGTAAATTCCTGGTTGTCGAAGAGAGCATTAACGGCAAAGCGCTGTGGAACCAGCCTGCCGGGCATCTTGAAGCCAATGAGACCCTGCTGCAGGCAGCGAAACGCGAGCTGTGGGAAGAGACCGGCATTCACGCTGAACCCCAGCACTTCATCCGTATGCACCAGTGGATCGCGCCCGATCACACTCCGTTCCTGCGCTTTTTATTTGCCGTTGAGCTTAGCGAAACGTGCGCCACAGAGCCGCAGGATGACGACATCGATCGCTGCCTGTGGGTTACCGCCGACGAGATCCTGAACGCGCCAAACCTGCGCTCGCCGCTGGTTGCGGAAAGCATTCGCTGCTGGCAGTCTGCTGGCCGCTTACCGCTGGATGTCATCGGCGCATTCAACTGGCCGTTTACAGAGGGTGCCAATGGTGGGGGGGCGTGATAGAATACGCCGCCTTGAAGTTCAATGTCGTGAGTATTCCATGTCAGATAATAGCCAGAAAAAAGTGATCGTCGGCATGTCCGGCGGTGTCGATTCCTCCGTTTCCGCCTACCTGTTACAGCAACAGGGCTATAAGGTGGAGGGCCTGTTCATGAAGAACTGGGAGGAAGATGACGGCGAGGAATACTGCACTGCCGCAGCGGATCTCGCCGATGCGCAGGCCGTGTGCGATAAGCTCGGCATTGAACTGCACACCGTTAACTTTGCCGCAGAATACTGGGACAACGTGTTTGAACTGTTCCTCGAAGAGTACAAAGCGGGCCGTACGCCGAACCCGGATATTCTGTGCAACAAAGAGATCAAATTTAAGGCCTTCCTGGAATTCGCCGCGGAAGATCTGGGCGCAGACTACATTGCGACCGGTCACTACGTGCGTCGCGCAGACGTGAATGGTAAAAGCCAGCTGCTGCGCGGTCTGGACGGCAACAAAGATCAAAGCTATTTCCTCTATACGCTGAGCCACGAGCAAATCGCCCAGAGCCTGTTCCCGGTCGGCGAGCTGGAAAAGCCGCAGGTGCGTAAAATCGCCGAAGAGCTGGACCTGATCACCGCGAAGAAAAAAGACTCCACCGGCATCTGCTTCATCGGCGAGCGCAAATTCCGCGATTTCCTCGGACGTTACCTGCCCGCACAGCCGGGTAAAATTGTCACCGTCGACGGGGAAGAGATTGGCCAGCATCAGGGGCTGATGTACCACACCTTAGGCCAGCGTAAAGGCCTGGGTATCGGCGGGACGAAAGAAGGTAGCGAAGATCCGTGGTACGTGGTCGACAAAGATGTCGAAAACAATATTCTGGTTGTTGCTCAGGGTCACGAACATCCGCGTCTGATGTCCGTTGGCCTGATCGCGCAGCAGCTGCACTGGGTCGATCGTGAGCCGCTGAAAGGCACGCTGCGCTGCACGGTGAAAACACGCTACCGTCAGACCGATATTCCTTGCACCGTTACCGCGCTTGATGACGACCGCATTGACGTGCGCTTCGACGAGCCGGTCGCCGCCGTCACCCCGGGTCAGTCCGCTGTCTTCTACAGCGGCGAAATCTGCCTGGGCGGCGGGATCATTGAACAGCGCCTGCCGCTGCCCGCTGTTTAACAGCGTTTGCACACATAAAGGAGACCGTGTGGCGAAGAACTACTATGACATCACCCTGGCGCTGGCGGGAATTTGCCAGTCAGCCCGTCTGGTGCAACAGCTGGCGCATCAGGGTCATTGCGACGCTGATGCCCTGCACGTTTCACTCAATAGCGTCATCGACCTCAACCCCGGTTCGACCCTGGGCGTGTTCGGTGGCAGTGAAACCAATCTTCGTCTCGGTCTTGAAACCCTGCTTGGCGTGCTTAACGCCAGCAGCCGTCAGGGGTTAAACGCAGAGCTGACCCGCTACACGTTGAGCCTGATGGTGCTGGAGCGTAAGCTGAGCGCAGCAAAAGGCGCGCTGAATACCCTGGGCGATCGCATTGCCGGGTTACAGCGTCAGCTTGACCATTTTGACCTGCAGTCCGACACGCTGCTGAGCGCCATGGCCGGCATTTATGTTGACGTCATCAGCCCGCTGGGCCCACGGATTCAGGTCACCGGCTCCCCTGCCGTGCTGCAAAGCCCGCAGGTACAGGCAAAAGTACGCGCCTCCCTGCTGGCAGGGATCCGTGCCGCCGTACTGTGGCACCAGGTTGGCGGTGGCCGCCTGCAGCTAATGTTTTCTCGTAATCGCCTGACCACTCAGGCAAAACAAATTCTTGCTCATTGTTAACCTCCCGGAGTTGCGAATTATGGAATTATCCTCACTGACCGCCGTATCCCCTGTCGATGGACGCTACGGCGATAAAGTCAGCGCGCTGCGCGGGATCTTCAGCGAATATGGTTTGCTGAAGTTCCGTGTTCAGGTTGAAGTACGCTGGCTGCAAAAGCTGGCCGCCCAGGCAGCAATCAAGGAAGTTCCTGCTTTTGACGAAAAGGCAAACGATTACCTTGATAAAATCGTTGCCGAGTTTAGCGAACAAGACGCCGCGCGTATTAAAACCATTGAGCGCACCACCAACCACGACGTGAAGGCGGTTGAGTACTTCCTGAAGGAGAAAGTGGAAAGCGTTCCTGCGCTGCACGCCGTGTCTGAGTTCATTCACTTCGCCTGTACGTCTGAAGACATCAACAACCTCTCTCATGCGCTGATGCTCTCCACCGCGCGCAAAGAGGTGGTGCTGCCTTACTGGCGTAAAATCATCGACGCGGTGAAAGCGCTGTCCGTGGAATACCGCGACATTCCGCTGCTCTCCCGTACCCACGGCCAGCCAGCCACCCCATCCACGATGGGTAAAGAGATGGCGAACGTCGCGTACCGTATGGAGCGCCAGTACCGTCAGCTGGAACAGGTTGAAATTCTGGGCAAAATCAACGGCGCGGTCGGTAACTATAACGCCCACATCGCCGCGTATCCGGAAGTGGACTGGCACCAGTTCAGCGAAGAGTTCGTGACCTCGCTGGGCATTCAGTGGAACCCGTACACCACCCAGATTGAGCCGCACGACTATATTGCGGAGCTGTTTGACTGCATCGCGCGCTTTAACACCATCCTGATCGACTTCGATCGTGACGTGTGGGGCTACATCGCCCTGAACCACTTCAAGCAGAAAACCATCGCCGGTGAAATCGGCTCTTCCACCATGCCGCACAAAGTGAACCCGATCGACTTCGAAAACTCCGAAGGTAACCTGGGTCTGGCGAACGCCGTGCTGCAGCATATGGCGAGCAAACTGCCGGTATCCCGCTGGCAGCGCGACCTGACCGACTCCACCGTACTGCGTAACCTGGGCGTGGGCATCGGCTACGCGCTGATCGCGTACCAGTCCACGCTGAAAGGCGTGAGCAAGCTGGAAGTGAACCGCGATCGTCTGCTGGACGAACTGGATCACAACTGGGAAGTGCTGGCGGAGCCGATTCAGACCGTGATGCGTCGTTACGGCATCGAAAAACCGTACGAGAAGCTGAAAGAGCTGACCCGCGGCAAACGCGTTGATGCCGAAGGTATGAAGCAGTTTATCGACGGCCTGGCGCTGCCGGAAGAAGAGAAAACCCGCCTGAAGGCGATGACTCCGGCGAACTACATTGGCCGCGCCATCACCATGGTTGACGAGCTGAAGTAATCTCCTCTCCCCCTTTCCGCCCGGAAAGGGGGTTGCTTTTCCCCGGTTTACTCAATGTTTATCCCCACAGCAACATAATCAGCGTTAAACTATTCATACTATTTATTCTGGGAGAAAAGATGATGCGCGTACTGGTTGTTGAGGATAACGCATTGCTACGCCATCACCTGAAGGTTCAGCTTCAGGAGATGGGACATCAGGTGGACGATGCTGAAGATGCAAAAGAAGCCGATTATTATCTCAATGAACACCTGCCGGATATCGCCATTGTCGATTTAGGGTTGCCTGACGAAGACGGCCTGTCGTTGATTCGTCGCTGGCGCAGCCACGATGTTTCCCTGCCGGTTCTGGTGCTGACCGCTCGTGAAGGCTGGCAGGATAAGGTTGAAGTGCTCAGCGCGGGTGCAGATGATTACGTCACTAAGCCGTTCCATATTGAAGAGGTGGCGGCCCGCATGCAGGCGCTGCTCCGTCGCAACAGCGGGCTGGCGTCGCAGGTTATTTCCATCCCGCCTTTCCAGGTCGATCTCTCCCGCCGCGAGCTCTCAATTAACGATGAAGTCATCAAGCTGACCGCATTCGAATATACGATTATGGAAACGCTGATCCGCAACAGCGGCAAGGTGGTGAGTAAAGATTCTTTAATGCTTCAGCTCTACCCTGACGCTGAACTGCGCGAGAGCCATACCATTGACGTGCTGATGGGACGACTGCGTAAGAAAATTCAGGCCCAGTACCCGCAGGATGTGATTACCACCGTCCGCGGTCAGGGCTACCTGTTTGAATTACGCTAAATGAGACGGATTTTGCGTCATCTTCTGCCCCTCTCACTGCGGGTTCGTTTTTTACTGGCAACGGCTGCGGTGGTGCTGGTGCTGTCGCTCTCCTACGGCATGGTCGCCCTGGTGGGGTACAGCGTCAGCTTCGATAAAACGACCTTTCGTCTCTTACGCGGCGAAAGCAATCTGTTTTATACCCTGGCGAAATGGGAAGATAACCGAATCACCGTCGAAATGCCGGAAAACCTTAATCAGCAAAGCCCCACCCTGGCCCTGATTTACAACGAAAAGGGAAAGCTGCTGTGGGCGCAGCGCGACATTCCGTGGCTGGTCAAGAGCATTCGTCCGGAGTGGCTTAAAACCAACGGGTTTCACGAAATTGAAGCCGATCTCAACACCACCAGCTCGCTGATCCGGGAAGATCGTTCCCTGCAGCAAAAGCTGAACGAGATCCGCGCCGACGACGCCGAAACGGAGATGACGCACTCCGTTGCGATTAACCTTTATCCGGCGACGCTAAACATGCCGCAGCTGACCATCGTGGTGATCGACACCATTCCGGTCGAGCTGAAGCGTTCTTATATGGTCTGGAGCTGGTTCATCTACGTTCTGGCGGCAAATCTGCTGCTGGTGATCCCGCTGCTGTGGATAGCGGCGTGGTGGAGCCTGCGCCCCATTGAATCACTGGCGAAAGAGGTTCGCGAGCTGGAAGAACATCATCGCGAAAAGCTAAATCCGGAAACCACCCGCGAGCTCACCAGCCTGGTGCGAAACCTCAACCGCCTGTTGAAAAGCGAACGCGAACGCTATGATAAATACCGTACCACGCTTACCGATCTGACCCACAGCCTGAAAACCCCGCTCGCGGTGATGCAAAGCACCCTGCGTTCAATGCGCAGTTCGAAGCTGAGCGTCGACGATGCCGAGCCGGTGATGCTGGAGCAGATCAGCCGTATTTCCCAGCAAATTGGCTATTACCTCCACCGCGCCAGCATGCGTTCCGGTAGCGCCCTGCTGAGCCGCGAGCTGCATCCGGTCGCCCCGCTTCTGGATAACCTCACGTCCGCCCTCAACAAGGTGTATCAGCGTAAAGGGGTGAATATCAGCCTCGATATCTCGCCAGAGATAAGCTTTGTGGGTGAAAAAAATGACTTCATGGAAGTGATGGGCAATCTGCTGGATAACGCCTGCAAATACTGTCTGGAGTTCGTGGAAGTGTCGGCGCGCCAGACGGATAACGAACTGCATATCATCGTGGAGGATGATGGCCCGGGGATCCCGCGCAATAAACGTGATGTGGTGTTCGATCGCGGTCAACGCGCCGATACGCTACGTCCTGGCCAGGGCGTTGGATTAGCCGTCGCCCGTGAGATTGTCGACCAGTACGACGGGAAAATCGAAACCAGCGAAAGTTTGCTGGGCGGCGCGCGAATGGAGGTCATTTTTGGTCGCCAGCAGCCCACATCGAACGATAGTTAACCCGTTATGTGAAAAATGCGAGGATCTCGCAGCCGGGGGGCTGAGCTTCCGTTATAATCCGAGTCAGTAAGAGCCTGCGGAATAAAAAAATATGGATTATCACTTAACGCTTAACTGGCCCGAGTTTATTGAACGTTACTGGCAAAAACGCCCGGTCGTTCTGAAACGCGGGTTCAGCAATTTTGTCGACCCTATCTCGCCTGACGAGCTGGCCGGTCTGGCCATGGAAAACGAAGTCGACAGCCGCCTGGTCAGCCACCAGGACGGGAAATGGCAGGTTAGCCACGGTCCTTTCGAAAGCTACGATCATCTCGGTGAAAACAACTGGTCGCTGCTGGTACAGGCTGTCAACCACTGGCATGAGCCGACGGCCGCCTTAATGCGTCCGTTCCGCGCCCTGCCCGACTGGCGCATGGACGATCTGATGATCTCCTTCTCCGTGCCGGGCGGCGGCGTAGGCCCGCATCTGGACCAGTACGATGTGTTCATCATTCAGGGTACGGGCCGCCGCCGCTGGCGCGTGGGCGAAAAAGTGCCGATGAAGCAGCACTGCCCGCATCCGGACCTGCTTCAGGTTGACCCGTTTGACGGGATTATCGACGAAGAGCTGGAGCCGGGCGACATTCTCTACATCCCGCCGGGATTTCCTCATGAAGGCTACTCCCTGGAGAACTCCCTCAACTACTCCGTCGGGTTCCGCGCGCCAAGCGGCCGCGAGATGATCAGCGGTTTTGCCGACTATGTTCTGCAGCGCGAGCTGGGCAGCTATCGTTACAGCGATCCCGACGTGCCTGCGCGTGAGCACCCGGCAGACATCCTGCCTGCGGAGCTGGATAAGCTGCGCGGCATGATGCTGGATCTGATCAACGAGCCGGAACATTTCCGTCAGTGGTTTGGCGAGTTCATCAGCCAGTCCCGCCACGAGCTGGACGTTGCGCCTCCGGAGCCGCCGTATCAGGCGGACGAGATTTATGATGCACTTCAGCAGGGCGACAAGCTGACGCGCCTGGGCGGGTTGCGCGTGCTGCGCATTGGTGAGGACGTGTTCGTCAACGGCGAGAAGCTGGACTCTCCGCACCGACCGGCGCTGGAATCGATTGCCAGCCATCTGGTGCTGACTGCGGATACCTTTGGCGATGCGCTGGAAGACCCGTCCTTCCTCGCGATGCTGGCCGCGCTGGTCAACAGCGGGTACTGGTTCTTTGAGGACTAAGTCGTGATATTTGCCGGGTGGCGGCTTCGCCTTACCCGGCCTACATTCGGATCGTAGGCCCGGTAAGCGTAGCGCCACCGGGCGTTTTTATCGCCGCTCCCCCGCGGCAAAATCCTCAATCTCTCCTGCCCAATCCACCGGATACAACCCTTCAGCCACGTCCCGATGAAACGTTGAATACGGCCAGTCGCTGACTTTACCCACATAGCCGTGCTTCAGAGGATTGACATAAATGTAATCCACATGCCGCCGGTAGTCCTCTTCGTTGCGGATAGTATGCTCCCAGAATCGTGGCTGCCAGATATAGCGCATGTCGATGCTGCGGCTGAATGTCTTTTTGATATCCCGCCAGCGGGCGGAAAAATCACTGTCCCCGTCCGGTAGGGTCCAGATACAGTGCATATGTTCAGGCAAAATAACCCACGCGTTGATGGTGAAGGGCTTCGCACGCTTAACCGTTGAGGTGGCGGAACGCAGGTTATCGATATGGCGGGTAAGCAAATCGCTCTGACGGTTTTGCAGGTTAACGGTGAAAAACCAGGTGCCACCGGGGACGTAATGGCGACGGTAGTTTGACATGGGCACTCCTTGCCTCATTGCCGGGTGGCGGCTTTGCCTTACCCGGCCTACATTCGGATCGTAGGCCCGGTAAGCGCAGCGCCACCGGGCATTTTTTAGCGTTTAGCGGTCAACTCAGCTATCCGCACTATCACCTTCACCGCCTTTTCCATCCCTTCCAGCGTCACAAACTCATGTTTACCGTGGTAGTTATAGCCACCGGTAAACAGGTTCGGGCACGGTAGTCCCATAAACGACAGCTGAGAACCGTCGGTACCGCCGCGAATCGGTTTTAATATCGGTTCAATATCGCAGTCGCGCATCGCCTGCTGGGCGATATCGAGAATATGCGGATGGGCCATCACCTTCTCGCGCATATTGTAATAGCTATCTTCGATAATGAGCTCAATATAGCAGTCAGGGTGTAAACCCTTCCCAACCTTCTTGGCGATCTCCATCATCTTGCGCTTGCGCGCCTCAAAGGCTTTACGGTCAAAATCGCGGATGATGTAGTGCATCTGCGCGCTGTCCACGGTGCCTTTGATGCTGGTCAGGTGATAGAAACCTTCATACCCTTCGGTCTGTTCGGGGCTCTCTTCCGCCGGGACTTCTGCATGAATACGCGACGCCAGCGACAGCGCGTTGACCATGACGCCTTTCGCCGAACCGGGGTGAACGTTGTTGCCGACAATTTTGATCGTGACTGACGCGGCATTGAAGTTTTCATACTCCAGCTCACCGACGCCGCCACCGTCGACGGTGTAGGCCCACTGGGCGTTAAAGGCGTCCACGTCGAAGTGCTTCGCGCCCTTGCCGACCTCTTCATCCGGCGTAAAGGCCACGCGGATATCGCCGTGCGGAATATCGTTGCCCTTCAGCACCGCCAGCGCCGTCATGATCTCCGCGATGCCCGCTTTGTCATCCGCCCCCAGCAGCGTTTTACCATCGGTGGTGATCAGCGTCTGACCGAGCAGCTGGTGCAGCACCGGGAACATCACGGGCGAGAGCACTTCGTCGCCAATGCCCAGCGCAATGTCGCCGCCGCGGTAGTTTTCAACAATCTGCGGGTTCACATGTTTACCACTAAAATCCGGAGAGGTGTCGACATGGGAGATAAAGCCAATCGCCGGAATGTCGCCCGGGACATTCGCCGGCAGCGTTCCCATCACAGTGCCTTTCTCGCTTAACGTGACGTTGACCAGCCCCATGGCGTCAAGCTGCTCTTTAAGCAGGTTTAATAGCTTCCACTGGCCTTCGGTGCTCGGCACCTGGCGAACACCCGGCTTAGATTGGGTATCCAGCGAAACGTACTGTAAAAAACGCTCAAGTAATTTATCCATGCAGTCACCCTCACTTTTTGTGACAACATTATCAATAAGCATCAAAACGCAAATATTGCGTCAGGTCACTTTTATCCCGCAAACGAGAATAT
>NZ_CAMFKT010000039.1:0-26256 GCF_945957325.1 Enterobacter sp. PL1 | reverse complement strand
CTACCGTCCACAGTTCTACTTCCGTACTACTGACGTGACCGGTACCATCGAACTGCCAGAAGGCGTTGAGATGGTAATGCCAGGCGACAACATCAAGATGGTTGTGACTCTGATCCACCCAATCGCGATGGACGACGGTCTGCGTTTCGCAATCCGTGAAGGCGGCCGTACCGTTGGCGCGGGCGTTGTTGCTAAAGTTCTGGGCTAATTAATTATCCCCGAATAAAAAAAGGACGCTTCGGCGTCCTTTTTTGTTTTCTGCCGCTCAGGCGTTGTCACAAAATTTCGCATTTTTTGCCTGCTCCCGCCCCGCATTCTGGCGTTTGTGCTATTGTAATCATAACCATTCTCACTTACACTTTGCGCATAATTTGAACGGGAGTTTCTATGTACGTTTGTTTATGTAATGGTGTAAGCGACAAAAAAATACGTCAGGCCGTTCGCCAGTTTCAGCCCCAGTCATTCCAGCAGCTTCGCAAATTTGTTCCGGTGGGAAATCAATGCGGTAAATGCGTACGTGCTGCGCGAGAGATCATGCAGGACGAGCTGATGCAGATCCCGGAATACAAAGAGATCGCGTAAGCGCCCATCTTTTTTTTGACATCCCTGTAGCCCGATCTACGCTTCAATGAGTGGAAGCGGAGGGACTATATAATGAAAGGTGATGTTAAAATCATAAGTTATCTCAATAAATTATTGGGAAATGAGCTTGTCGCAATCAACCAGTACTTTCTTCACGCGAGAATGTTCAAAAACTGGGGACTCAAACGTTTAAACGACGTTGAGTACCATGAATCTATCGATGAGATGAAACACGCTGATAAATATATCGAGCGTATTTTATTCCTTGAAGGCATTCCAAACCTGCAGGATCTCGGCAAGCTGGGCATCGGAGAAGATGTCGAAGAGATGCTGCGTTCCGACCTCAGGCTAGAACTTGAAGGTGCCAAAGATCTCCGTGAAGCCATTGCCTATGCTGACAGCGTACATGACTACGTCAGCCGAGATATGATGATTCAGATCCTGGCCGATGAAGAAGGGCATATTGACTGGCTGGAAACAGAGCTGGATCTCATTGCTAAAATCGGCCTGCAAAACTATCTTCAGTCACAGATTAAAGTGGAAGAATAACCAACGTCTTCCACCCTACGCATAAACCCGCTGCTGCCAGAAATGGCCCAAATGGCAGCGGGTTTTTTATTGCCTTCTTATCAGGGCGGATTACCGAAAAAACAAGAATACAAAGAAGCGCCATCAGTGCCGCGAGCAACGCCAGCGCAGGCAGTACGCACCAGCCATGCCATGCACCAAGCGCCGCCAGGTACTTCACATCGCCATATCCCATTCCTTCACGCCGGCAGATAAACCAATAGCCCCAGTAAATAACGGCAAAGGCAATATATCCGGCCATCGCACCCGCGACCGCACTCGGCAGAAAATCAGGTTGGATACAGAGCTGAAAGAGCAGTCCTGCCCATAGCAGCGGACAGAGAAATTTATCGGGAAGCAGACCGTAGCGAATATCGGCATTTACAAGTAAGGCTGTCAGTGAAAGATAGATCAGCAGAAAGGGGAGGGTGGTCAGCATGAATAAGGCCTCAAACGAATTTGAGCGCATACTCGTCATAATCGGCCGGTCCGGCAATGCACAAAAAACGGGGATGCGTAGCGGCTCGAAACAAAGCATCGCCGCAGAATACATTGCATAAAACGTTGCGCGCTCTTACACACCCTGCGACATTGGCGCTTAATTTCTAAACGGCACTTGCGTCTTGCCCAGATTTACGTATAATGCGCGGGCTTGTCGTAATTGACGGCGGGTTCAATCAGAACCAGAGTAGCTCATTTTGTTACTCAACAATGCTCCCAATTGGGGGGCTACGTAAGAACGGTTACACTCTCCCATCAATCGTAATGGGTTTGAGGAGTAATCATTTTCGTTTATAAAATAATTGGAGCTCTGGTCTCATGCAGAACCAAAGAATCCGTATCCGCCTTAAAGCGTTTGATCATCGTCTGATCGATCAATCAACCGCGGAAATCGTCGAGACTGCTAAGCGCACTGGTGCGCAAGTCCGTGGTCCGATCCCGCTGCCGACCCGCAAAGAGCGCTTCACCGTTCTGATCTCTCCGCACGTTAACAAAGACGCGCGCGATCAGTACGAAATCCGCACTCACAAGCGTCTGGTTGACATCGTTGAGCCAACTGAGAAAACCGTTGATGCTCTGATGCGTCTGGATCTGGCTGCCGGTGTAGACGTGCAGATCAGCCTGGGTTAATCAGGTCATCGAGCGATTGAGAGGTTGAAACAATGATTGGTTTAGTCGGTAAAAAAGTGGGTATGACCCGCATCTTCACTGAAGATGGCGTTTCTATCCCAGTAACCGTAATCGAAGTTGAAGCAAACCGCGTTACTCAGGTTAAAGATCTGGCTAACGATGGCTACCGCGCTATTCAGGTTACCACTGGTGCTAAAAAAGCTAACCGTGTAACCAAACCAGAAGCGGGTCACTTCGCTAAAGCTGGCGTAGAAGCTGGCCGTGGTCTGTGGGAATTCCGTCTTGCTGAAGGCGAAGAGTTCACCGTAGGTCAGGACATTAGCGTTGAGCTGTTTGCTGACGTTAAAAAAGTTGACGTAACCGGTACCTCTAAAGGTAAAGGTTTTGCTGGTACCGTTAAGCGCTGGAACTTCCGTACCCAGGACGCTACCCACGGTAACTCCTTGTCTCACCGCGTTCCGGGTTCTATCGGTCAGAACCAGACTCCGGGCAAAGTGTTCAAAGGCAAGAAAATGGCAGGTCAGCTGGGTAACGAACGTGTAACCGTTCAGAGCCTGGACGTAGTACGTGTTGACGCTGAGCGCAACCTGCTGCTGGTTAAAGGTGCGGTCCCGGGTGCAACCGGTAGCGACCTGATCGTTAAACCAGCTGTGAAGGCGTAAGGGGATAGCAATGGAATTAGTATTGAAAGACGCGCAGAGCGCGCTGACTGTTTCCGAAACTACCTTCGGTCGTGATTTCAACGAAGCGCTGGTTCACCAGGTTGTTGTTGCTTATGCAGCTGGTGCTCGTCAGGGTACTCGTGCTCAGAAGACTCGTGCTGAAGTAACTGGTTCTGGCAAAAAGCCATGGCGCCAGAAAGGTACCGGCCGTGCGCGTTCAGGTTCTATCAAGAGCCCGATCTGGCGTTCAGGTGGCGTGACCTTCGCTGCGCGTCCACAGGACCACAGTCAAAAAGTTAACAAAAAGATGTACCGCGGCGCGCTGAAAAGCATCCTGTCCGAACTGGTACGTCAGGATCGTCTGATCGTTGTCGAGAAGTTCTCTGTTGAAGCGCCTAAAACTAAGCTGCTGGCACAGAAACTGAAAGACATGGCTCTGGAAGATGTGCTGATCATCACCGGTGAGCTGGACGAGAACCTGTTCCTGGCCGCACGTAACCTGCACAAGGTTGACGTACGCGATGCGACTGGTATCGACCCGGTTAGCCTGATCGCCTTCGACAAAGTCGTAATGACTGCTGATGCTGTTAAGCAAGTTGAGGAGATGCTGGCATGATTCGTGAAGAACGTCTGCTGAAGGTGCTTCGCGCACCGCACGTTTCTGAAAAAGCGTCTACTGCGATGGAAAAAACAAACACCATCGTTCTCAAAGTTGCTAAAGACGCGACCAAAGCAGAGATCAAAGCTGCTGTGCAGAAACTGTTTGAAGTCGAAGTCGAAGTCGTTAACACCCTGGTAGTTAAAGGGAAAGTTAAACGTCACGGACAGCGTATCGGTCGTCGTAGCGACTGGAAAAAAGCTTACGTCACCCTGAAAGAAGGCCAGAATCTGGACTTCGTTGGCGGCGCTGAGTAAGTCGGAGGAGTAATACAATGGCAGTTGTTAAATGTAAACCGACATCTCCGGGTCGTCGCCACGTAGTTAAAGTGGTTAACCCTGAGCTGCACAAGGGCAAACCTTTTGCTCCGTTGCTGGAAAAAAACAGCAAATCCGGTGGTCGTAACAACAATGGCCGTATCACCACTCGTCACATCGGTGGTGGCCACAAGCAGGCTTATCGTATTGTTGACTTCAAACGCAACAAAGACGGTATCCCAGCAGTTGTTGAACGTCTTGAGTACGATCCGAACCGTTCCGCGAACATCGCGCTGGTTCTGTACAAAGACGGCGAACGCCGTTACATCCTGGCCCCTAAAGGCCTGAAAGCTGGCGACCAGATTCAGTCTGGCGTTGATGCTGCAATCAAAGCAGGCAACACCCTGCCGATGCGCAATATCCCGGTTGGTTCTACCGTTCATAACGTAGAAATGAAACCAGGTAAAGGCGGTCAGCTGGCGCGTTCCGCGGGTACTTACGTTCAGATCGTTGCGCGTGATGGTGCTTATGTCACCCTGCGTCTGCGTTCTGGTGAAATGCGTAAAGTCGAAGCAGACTGCCGCGCTACTCTGGGCGAAGTTGGCAATGCTGAGCATATGCTGCGCGTTCTGGGTAAAGCAGGTGCTGCACGCTGGCGTGGTGTTCGTCCTACCGTTCGCGGTACTGCGATGAACCCAGTCGACCACCCACATGGTGGTGGTGAAGGTCGTAACTTTGGTAAGCACCCGGTATCTCCGTGGGGCGTTCAGACCAAAGGTAAGAAGACCCGCAGCAACAAGCGTACTGATAAATTTATCGTACGTCGCCGTAGCAAATAATTTTAGAGGATAAGCCATGCCACGTTCTCTCAAGAAAGGTCCTTTTATTGACCTGCACTTGCTGAAGAAGGTAGAGAAAGCGGTGGAAAGCGGAGACAAGAAGCCCCTGCGCACTTGGTCCCGTCGTTCAACGATCTTTCCTAACATGATCGGTTTGACCATCGCTGTCCATAATGGTCGTCAGCACGTTCCAGTCTTTGTTACCGACGAAATGGTTGGTCACAAACTGGGTGAATTCGCACCGACTCGTACTTATCGCGGCCACGCTGCTGATAAAAAAGCGAAGAAGAAATAAGGTAGGAGGAAGAGATGGAAACTTTAGCTCAACATCGCCATGCTCGTTCTTCTGCACAGAAGGTTCGCCTTGTTGCTGACCTGATTCGCGGTAAGAAAGTGTCGCAGGCCCTGGACATCCTGACCTATACCAACAAGAAAGCTGCGGTATTGGTCAAGAAAGTACTGGAATCTGCCATTGCTAACGCTGAACACAACGATGGCGCTGACATCGACGATCTGAAAGTCGCGAAAATTTTCGTAGATGAAGGCCCAAGCATGAAGCGCATTATGCCGCGTGCGAAAGGTCGTGCAGATCGCATCCTGAAGCGCACCAGCCACATTACTGTGGTTGTGTCCGATCGCTGAGACTCTGGAGACTAGCAATGGGTCAGAAAGTACATCCTAATGGTATTCGCCTGGGTATTGTAAAACCATGGAACTCTACCTGGTTTGCGAACACCAAAGAATTCGCTGACAACCTGGACAGCGATTTTAAAGTACGTCAGTACCTGACTAAGGAACTGGCTAAAGCGTCTGTATCTCGTATCGTTATCGAGCGTCCAGCGAAGAGCATCCGTGTGACTATTCACACTGCTCGTCCTGGCATCGTTATCGGTAAGAAAGGCGAAGACGTAGAAAAACTGCGCAAGGTCGTAGCGGATATCGCTGGCGTTCCTGCACAGATCAATATCGCTGAAGTTCGTAAGCCTGAACTGGACGCTAAATTGGTTGCTGACAGCATCACTTCTCAGCTGGAACGTCGTGTTATGTTCCGTCGTGCTATGAAGCGTGCTGTACAGAACGCAATGCGTCTGGGCGCTAAAGGTATCAAAGTTGAAGTTAGCGGCCGTCTGGGCGGCGCGGAAATCGCACGTACCGAATGGTACCGTGAAGGTCGCGTACCGCTGCACACTCTGCGTGCTGACATCGACTACAACACCTCTGAAGCGCACACCACTTACGGTGTAATCGGCGTTAAGGTATGGATCTTCAAAGGTGAGATCCTGGGTGGTATGGCTGCTGTTGAACAACCGGAAAAACCGGCTGCTCAACCTAAAAAGCAGCAGCGTAAAGGCCGTAAATAAGGAGCGTCGCTGATGTTACAACCAAAGCGTACAAAATTCCGTAAAGTGCACAAAGGCCGCAACCGTGGTCTGGCGCAGGGTACGGATGTTAGCTTCGGCACTTTCGGTCTGAAAGCTGTTGGCCGTGGTCGTCTGACTGCACGTCAGATCGAAGCAGCACGTCGTGCAATGACCCGTGCAGTTAAGCGTCAAGGTAAGATCTGGATCCGTGTATTCCCGGACAAACCGATCACCGAGAAGCCGCTGGAAGTTCGTATGGGTAAAGGTAAAGGTAACGTGGAGTACTGGGTTGCCTTGATCCAACCGGGCAAAGTCCTGTATGAAATGGACGGTGTTCCGGAAGAGCTGGCCCGTGAAGCCTTCGGCCTGGCAGCAGCGAAACTGCCTATCAAAACCACCTTTGTAACTAAGACGGTGATGTAATGAAAGCAAAAGAGCTGCGTGAAAAAAGCGTTGAAGAGCTGAACGCTGAGCTGCTGAACCTGCTGCGTGAGCAGTTCAACCTGCGTATGCAGGCTGCAAGTGGCCAGCTGCAACAGACTCACCTGCTGAAGCAAGTGCGTCGCAATGTTGCACGCGTTAAGACTTTACTGACTCAGAAGGCGGGTGCGTAATGACCGATAAAATCCGTACTCTGCAAGGTCGTGTTGTTAGCGACAAAATGGAGAAATCCATTGTTGTAGCTATCGAACGTATTGTGAAACACCCGATCTACGGTAAATTCATCAAGCGTACGACCAAACTGCACGTACATGACGAGAACAACGAATGTGGTATCGGCGACAAGGTTGAAATCCGTGAATGCCGTCCACTGTCCAAGACTAAGTCCTGGACGCTGGTTCGCGTTGTAGAGAAAGCGGTTCTGTAATACAGTACGCCTTCTCAATACGAATAAACGGCTCAGCGATGAGCCGTTTATTTTTTCTACCCATATTGCAGAAGCGGTGTTATAATGCCGCGCCCTCGATATGGGGCTTTTTAACGGCTCTGATTTTAGAGTCTCAGGTAGTAGTTGACATTAGCGGAGCACTAAAATGATCCAAGAACAGACTATGCTGAACGTCGCCGACAACTCCGGTGCACGTCGCGTAATGTGTATCAAGGTTCTGGGTGGCTCGCACCGTCGCTACGCAGGCGTAGGCGACATCATCAAGATCACCATCAAAGAAGCAATTCCACGTGGTAAGGTCAAAAAAGGTGATGTGCTGAAGGCGGTAGTGGTGCGCACCAAGAAGGGTGTTCGTCGCCCTGACGGTTCTGTCATTCGCTTCGATGGTAATGCATGCGTTATTTTAAACAATAACAGCGAGCAGCCTATCGGCACGCGTATCTTTGGGCCGGTAACTCGTGAACTTCGTACTGAGAAGTTCATGAAAATTATCTCTCTGGCACCAGAAGTACTCTAAGGAGCGAATCATGGCAGCGAAAATCCGTCGTGATGACGAAGTTATCGTGTTAACCGGTAAAGATAAAGGTAAACGCGGTAAAGTAAAAAATGTTCTGTCTTCCGGCAAACTTGTCGTTGAAGGTATCAACCTGGTTAAGAAACATCAGAAGCCGGTTCCGGCCCTGAACCAACCAGGTGGCATCGTTGAAAAAGAAGCTGCTATTCAGGTTTCTAACGTTGCAATCTTCAATGCGGCTACCGGCAAGGCTGACCGTGTAGGCTTTAGATTCGAAGACGGTAAAAAAGTCCGTTTCTTCAAGTCTAACAGCGAAACTATCAAGTAATTTGGAGTAGTACGATGGCGAAACTGCATGATTACTACAAAGACGAAGTAGTTAAGAAACTCATGACCGAGTTTAACTACAATTCTGTCATGCAAGTCCCTCGGGTCGAGAAGATCACCCTGAACATGGGTGTTGGTGAAGCGATCGCTGACAAGAAACTGCTGGATAACGCAGCAGCTGACCTGACAGCAATCTCCGGTCAAAAACCGCTGATCACCAAAGCACGCAAATCTGTTGCAGGCTTCAAAATCCGTCAGGGCTATCCGATCGGCTGTAAAGTAACTCTGCGTGGCGAACGCATGTGGGAGTTCTTTGAGCGCCTGATCACTATTGCTGTTCCACGTATCCGTGACTTCCGTGGCTTGTCCGCTAAGTCTTTCGACGGTCGTGGTAACTACAGCATGGGTGTCCGTGAGCAGATCATCTTCCCAGAAATCGACTACGATAAAGTCGACCGCGTGCGTGGTTTGGATATTACCATTACCACTACTGCGAAATCTGACGAAGAAGGCCGTGCTCTGCTGGCTGCCTTTGACTTCCCGTTCCGCAAGTAAGGTAGGGTTACTGAATGGCTAAGCAATCAATGAAAGCACGCGAAGTAAAGCGCGTAGCTTTAGCTGATAAATTCTTCGCTAAACGCGCTGAACTGAAAGCGATCATTTCTGATGTGAACGCTTCCGACGAAGATCGTTGGAATGCGGTTCTCAAGCTGCAGTCTCTGCCGCGTGATTCCAGCCCGTCTCGTCAGCGTAACCGCTGTCGTCAAACAGGTCGTCCACATGGTTATGTGGGCAAGTTTGGGTTGAGCCGTATCAAACTGCGTGAAGCCGCCATGCGCGGTGAAGTGCCAGGCTTGAAAAAGGCTAGCTGGTAATTACCAATTGAATCACGGGAGTAAAGACAGATGAGCATGCAAGATCCGATCGCGGATATGCTGACCCGTATCCGTAACGGTCAGGCCGCGAACAAAGTTGCGGTCACCATGCCTTCCGCCAAGCTGAAAGTGGCAATTGCCAACGTGCTGAAGGAAGAAGGTTTTATCGAAGATTTTAAAGTTGAAGGCGACACCAAGCCGGAACTGGAACTTACTCTCAAGTATTTCCAGGGTAAAGCTGTTGTAGAAAGCATTCAGCGTGTCAGCCGCCCAGGCCTGCGCATCTATAAGAAAAAAGATGAGCTGCCAAAAGTTATGGCTGGTCTTGGTATCGCAGTTGTTTCTACCTCTAAAGGTGTTATGACTGATCGTGCAGCGCGCCAGGCTGGTCTTGGTGGCGAAATTATCTGCTACGTAGCCTAATCGGAGGAAAGAATGTCTCGTGTTGCTAAAGCACCGGTCGTTATTCCTGCCGGCGTTGATGTAAAAATCGACGGTCAGGTTATTACGATCAAAGGTAAAAACGGCGAGCTGACTCGTACCCTCAACAAAGCTGTTGAAGTTAAACATGCAGATAACGCTCTGACCTTCGGTCCACGTGATGGTTTCGTGGATGGTTGGGCTCAGGCTGGTACCGCGCGTGCCCTGCTGAACTCAATGGTTGTTGGTGTTACCGAAGGCTTCACTAAAAAGCTTCAGCTGGTTGGTGTAGGTTATCGTGCAGCTATCAAAGGGAATGCAGTAGGCCTGTCTCTGGGCTTCTCACACCCTGTTGAGCATCCGCTGCCGGCCGGTATCACTGCAGAATGCCCGACTCAGACTGAAATCGTGCTGAAAGGCGCTGATAAACAGCTGATCGGTCAGGTTGCAGCAGATCTGCGCGCCTACCGTCGTCCTGAGCCTTACAAAGGCAAGGGTGTTCGTTACGCCGACGAAGTCGTGCGTACCAAAGAGGCTAAGAAGAAGTAAGGTAACACTATGGATAAGAAATCTGCTCGTATCCGTCGTGCGACCCGCGCACGCCGCAAGCTCAAAGAGCTGGGTGCAACTCGCCTGGTGGTACATCGTACCCCGCGTCATATTTACGCACAGGTAATTGCACCGAACGGTTCTGAAGTTCTGGTAGCTGCTTCTACTGTAGAAAAAGCTATCTCAGAACAATTGAAGTACACCGGTAACAAAGACGCCGCTGCAGCTGTAGGTAAAGCTGTTGCTGAACGCGCTCTGGAAAAAGGCATCAGCAATGTTTCCTTTGACCGTTCCGGGTTCCAATATCATGGTCGTGTCCAGGCACTGGCAGATGCTGCCCGTGAAGCTGGCCTTCAGTTCTAAGGTAGAGGTGTAAGATGGCTCACATCGAAAAACAGGCTGGCGAACTGCAGGAAAAGCTGATCGCGGTAAACCGCGTATCTAAAACCGTTAAAGGTGGTCGTATTTTCTCCTTCACAGCTCTGACTGTAGTAGGCGATGGTAACGGTCGCGTTGGTTTTGGTTACGGTAAAGCGCGTGAAGTTCCAGCAGCGATCCAGAAAGCGATGGAAAAAGCCCGTCGCAACATGATTAACGTCGCGCTGAACAACGGCACCCTGCAGCACCCAGTTAAAGGTGTTCACACGGGTTCTCGTGTATTCATGCAGCCAGCTTCAGAAGGTACCGGTATCATCGCCGGTGGTGCAATGCGCGCCGTTCTGGAAGTTGCTGGGGTTCATAACGTTCTGGCTAAAGCATATGGTTCTACCAACCCGATCAACGTGGTTCGTGCAACTATTGATGGCCTGGAAAATATGAATTCTCCAGAAATGGTCGCTGCCAAGCGTGGTAAATCCGTTGAAGAAATTCTGGGGTAATTGACCATGGCAAAGACTATTAAAATCACTCAAACCCGCAGTGCAATCGGTCGTCTGCCGAAACACAAGGCAACGCTGCTTGGCCTGGGTCTGCGTCGTATTGGTCATACCGTTGAGCGCGAGGATACTCCTGCTGTTCGTGGTATGGTCAACGCGGTTTACTTCATGGTTAAAGTTGAGGAGTAAGAGATGCGTTTAAATACTCTGTCTCCGGCCGAAGGCTCTAAAAAGGCGGGTAAACGCCTGGGTCGTGGTATCGGTTCTGGCCTCGGCAAAACCGGTGGTCGTGGTCACAAAGGTCAGAACTCTCGTTCTGGCGGTGGCGTACGTCGCGGTTTCGAGGGTGGCCAGATGCCACTGTACCGTCGTCTGCCGAAGTTCGGCTTCACCTCTCGCAAAGCAGCGATCACAGCGGAAATCCGTCTGTCTGACCTGGCGAAAGTTGAAGGCGGCGTTGTAGACCTGAACACGCTGAAAGCAGCAAACATTATCGGTATCCAGATCGAGTTCGCGAAAGTGATCCTGGCTGGTGAAGTTTCTACTCCGGTAACTGTTCGTGGCCTGCGTGTTACTAAAGGTGCTCGTGCTGCTATCGAAGCTGCTGGCGGTAAAATTGAGGAATAAGTAGCAGATGGCTAAGCAACCGGGATTAGATTTTCAAAGTGCCAAAGGTGGATTTGGCGAGCTGAAACGCAGACTGCTGTTTGTTATCGGCGCGCTGATTGTGTTCCGTATTGGCTCTTTTATTCCGATCCCTGGTATCGATGCCGCTGTACTTGCCAAACTGCTTGAGCAACAGCGAGGCACCATCATTGAAATGTTCAACATGTTCTCTGGTGGTGCTCTCAGCCGTGCTTCTATCTTCGCACTGGGTATTATGCCGTACATTTCGGCATCGATTATTATCCAGCTGCTGACGGTCGTTCATCCGGCCCTGGCAGAGTTGAAGAAAGAAGGGGAGTCTGGACGTCGTAAGATTAGTCAGTACACCCGTTACGGTACTCTGGTGCTGGCAATATTCCAGTCGATCGGTATTGCTACCGGTCTTCCGAATATGCCTGGTATGCAGGGCCTGGTGTTAAACCCGGGCTTTGCATTCTACTTCACCGCTGTTGTAAGTCTGGTCACAGGGACAATGTTCCTGATGTGGCTCGGCGAACAGATTACTGAGCGTGGTATCGGTAACGGTATCTCAATCATTATCTTCGCCGGTATTGTTGCGGGCCTCCCGCCAGCCATCGCCCACACTATCGAGCAAGCGCGTCAAGGCGACCTGCACTTCCTCCTGTTGCTGTTGGTTGCAGTATTAGTATTTGCAGTGACGTTCTTTGTTGTCTTCGTTGAACGTGGTCAACGCCGCATTGTGGTGAACTACGCTAAGCGTCAGCAAGGTCGTCGTGTCTATGCTGCACAGAGCACACATTTACCGCTGAAAGTGAACATGGCGGGGGTTATCCCGGCTATCTTCGCTTCCAGTATTATTCTGTTCCCGGCAACCATCGCGTCATGGTTCGGGGGCGGTACTGGTTGGAACTGGCTGACAACAATTTCGCTGTATTTGCAGCCTGGGCAACCACTTTATGTGTTACTCTATGCGTCTGCGATCATCTTCTTCTGTTTCTTCTACACGGCGTTGGTCTTCAACCCGCGTGAAACAGCAGATAACCTGAAGAAGTCCGGTGCATTTGTACCAGGAATTCGTCCGGGAGAGCAAACGGCGAAGTATATCGATAAAGTAATGACCCGCCTGACTTTGGTTGGTGCGCTCTATATTACTTTTATCTGCCTGATCCCGGAGTTCATGCGTGATGCAATGAAAGTACCGTTCTACTTCGGTGGGACCTCACTGCTTATCGTTGTTGTCGTGATTATGGACTTTATGGCTCAAGTGCAAACTCTGATGATGTCCAGTCAGTATGAGTCTGCATTGAAGAAGGCGAACCTGAAAGGCTACGGCCGCTAATTGGTCGCCTGAGAAGTTACGGAGAGTAAAAATGAAAGTTCGTGCTTCCGTCAAGAAATTATGCCGTAACTGCAAAATCGTTAAGCGTGATGGTGTCATCCGTGTGATTTGCAGTGCCGAGCCGAAGCATAAACAGCGCCAAGGCTGATTATTTCGCATATTTTTCTTGCAAAGTTGGGTTGAGCTGGCTAGATTAGCCAGCCAATCTTTTGTATGTCTGTACGTTTCCATTTGAGTATCCTGAAAACGGGCTTTTCAGCATGGTGCGTACATATTAAATAGTAGGAGTGCATAGTGGCCCGTATAGCAGGCATTAACATTCCTGATCAGAAACATGCTGTGATCGCATTAACTTCGATCTACGGCATCGGCAAGACCCGTTCTAAAGCCATTCTGGCTGCAGCGGGTATCGCTGAAGATGTTAAGATCAGTGAGCTGTCTGAAGAACAAATCGACACGCTGCGTGACGAAGTTGCCAAATTTGTCGTTGAAGGTGATCTGCGCCGTGAAATCAGCATGAGCATCAAGCGCCTGATGGATCTTGGTTGCTATCGCGGTTTGCGTCATCGTCGTGGTCTGCCAGTGCGCGGTCAGCGTACTAAGACCAACGCACGTACCCGTAAGGGTCCGCGCAAACCGATCAAGAAATAATCGGGGTGATTGAATAATGGCAAAGGCACCAGTTCGTGCACGTAAACGTGTAAGAAAACAAGTCTCTGACGGCGTGGCTCATATCCATGCTTCTTTCAACAACACCATCGTTACTATTACTGATCGTCAGGGTAACGCATTGGGTTGGGCAACAGCCGGTGGTTCCGGTTTCCGTGGTTCTCGCAAATCCACTCCGTTCGCAGCTCAGGTTGCAGCAGAGCGTTGCGCTGAAGCCGTAAAAGAATACGGCATCAAGAATCTGGAAGTTATGGTTAAAGGTCCGGGTCCGGGTCGTGAATCTACTGTTCGCGCTCTGAACGCCGCTGGTTTCCGCATCACTAATATTACTGATGTGACTCCGATCCCTCATAACGGTTGTCGTCCGCCGAAAAAACGTCGCGTATAACGCTCGTTTTTTAGGTTAGTTGGAGATAGAAAATGGCAAGATATTTGGGTCCTAAGCTCAAGCTGAGCCGTCGTGAGGGCACCGACTTATTCCTTAAGTCTGGCGTTCGCGCGATCGATACCAAGTGTAAAATTGAACAAGCTCCTGGCCAGCACGGTGCGCGTAAACCGCGTCTGTCTGACTATGGTGTGCAGTTGCGTGAAAAGCAAAAAGTTCGCCGTATGTACGGTGTGCTGGAGCGTCAGTTCCGTAACTACTATAAAGAAGCAGCACGTCTGAAAGGCAACACAGGTGAAAACCTGCTGGCTCTGCTGGAAGGTCGTCTGGACAACGTTGTATACCGTATGGGCTTCGGCGCTACTCGTGCTGAATCACGTCAGCTGGTTAGCCACAAAGCAATCATGGTAAACGGTCGTGTTGTTAACATCGCTTCTTATCAGGTTAAAGCGAATGACGTTGTTAGCATTCGTGAGAAAGCGAAAAAGCAATCTCGCGTGAAGGCCGCTCTGGAGCTGGCTGAGCAGCGTGAAAAGCCAACCTGGCTGGAAGTTGATGCTGGCAAGATGGAAGGTACGTTCAAGCGTCAGCCAGAACGTTCTGATCTGTCTGCGGACATTAACGAACACCTGATCGTCGAGCTTTACTCCAAGTAAAGCTTAGTACCAAAGAGAGGACACAATGCAGGGTTCTGTGACAGAGTTTCTAAAACCGCGCCTGGTAGATATCGAGCAAGTGAGTTCGACGCACGCCAAGGTGACCCTTGAGCCTTTAGAGCGTGGCTTTGGCCATACTCTGGGTAACGCACTGCGCCGTATTCTGCTCTCATCGATGCCGGGTTGCGCGGTGACCGAGGTTGAGATTGATGGTGTACTTCATGAGTACAGCACCAAAGAAGGCGTTCAGGAAGATATCCTTGAAATCCTGCTCAACCTGAAAGGGCTGGCGGTGAGAGTTCAGGGTAAAGATGAAGTTATTCTTACTCTGAATAAATCTGGCATTGGCCCTGTGACTGCAGCCGACATCACCCACGACGGTGATGTTGAAATCGTCAAGCCGCAGCACGTGATCTGCCACCTGACCGATGAGAACGCAGCTATTAGCATGCGTATCAAAGTTCAGCGCGGTCGTGGTTATGTGCCGGCTTCTGCCCGAATTCATTCGGAAGAAGATGAGCGCCCAATCGGCCGTCTGCTGGTCGACGCATGCTACAGCCCTGTAGAGCGTATTGCCTACAATGTTGAAGCAGCGCGTGTAGAACAGCGTACCGACCTGGACAAGCTGGTCATCGAAATGGAAACCAACGGCACAATCGATCCTGAAGAGGCGATTCGTCGTGCGGCAACCATCCTGGCAGAACAACTGGAAGCTTTCGTTGACTTACGTGATGTTCGTCAGCCGGAAGTGAAAGAAGAGAAACCAGAATTCGATCCGATCCTGCTGCGCCCTGTTGACGATCTCGAATTGACTGTCCGCTCTGCTAACTGCCTCAAGGCAGAAGCTATCCACTATATCGGTGATCTGGTACAGCGTACCGAGGTTGAGTTGCTGAAAACGCCGAACCTGGGTAAAAAATCTCTTACCGAGATTAAAGACGTGCTGGCTTCACGTGGTCTGTCTCTGGGCATGCGCCTGGAAAACTGGCCACCGGCAAGCATTGCTGACGAGTAACCGGATCACAGGTTAAGGTTTTACTGAGAAGGATAAGGTCATGCGCCATCGTAAGAGTGGTCGTCAACTGAACCGCAACAGCAGCCATCGCCAGGCTATGTTCCGCAACATGGCAGGTTCACTGGTTCGTCATGAGATCATCAAGACGACCCTGCCTAAAGCGAAAGAGCTGCGTCGCGTAGTTGAGCCGCTGATTACTCTTGCCAAGACTGACAGCGTTGCTAATCGTCGTCTGGCATTCGCCCGTACTCGTGATAACGAGATCGTGGCAAAACTGTTTAACGAACTGGGCCCGCGTTTCGCGAGCCGTGCCGGTGGTTACACTCGCATTCTGAAGTGTGGCTTCCGTGCAGGCGACAACGCGCCGATGGCTTACATCGAGCTGGTTGATCGTTCAGAGAAAGCAGAAGCTGCTGCAGAGTAATCTGCAGTAACGTAAAAAAACCCGCTCCGGCGGGTTTTTTTATATCCGCGATATCCCCACTTCTCTACAATATCTGTATCAATTCTGTTCATCCTCTGGAGCGGGTAATGTGGCTGCTTGACCAGTGGGCAGAACGCCATATTCGTGATGCCCAAAAAAAAGGTGAATTCGACGATCTTCCGGGACGCGGCGAACCCCTTATGCTTGACGATGACTCGCATATTGCGCCTGAATTACGCGCGGGATACCGTTTACTAAAGAATGCAGGCTGTCTCCCTCCTGAACTCGAACAGCGCAGAGAGGCTGTTGAACTTGTCGATCTGCTAAAAGGGATCCGTCAGGACGATCCGCGACATTCTGAACTTAGCCGCCGTCTCGCCGTGCTTGAACTTAAACTGCGTCAGGCAGGAATGAACACTGACTTTCTGCACGGTGAATACGGTGAACGCTTGTTGCGGAAAATAAACGAGGAGTAGTTATGTACCGTATCGGTGAACTTGCGAAGCTCGCGAACGTCACACCGGATACCATCCGATATTACGAAAAGCAGCAGATGATCGATCATGAAGTTCGTACTGAAGGTGGCTTTCGACTTTATACCGATAACGATCTGCAGCGCCTGCGGTTTATTCGGTATGCGCGTCAGCTTGGTTTCACATTAGATTCGATCCGCGAGTTATTATCGATCCGCATCGATCCGGCACATCACACCTGTCAGGAGTCAAAAAGCATTGTGCAGGCCCGGTTGGATGAAGTTGAAGCACGCATTCAGGAATTGCAAACCATGCAGCGCTCTCTGCAAAGGCTGAATGATGCTTGTTGTGGCACGGCCCACAGCAGTATTTATTGTTCCATTCTGGAAGCCCTTGAACAGGGGGCCAGTGGGGAAACCGAGGACTGTTGATTTTTAGTCCAACCGGGTCTAGACTCCCGTCGACATAAACCATGCTCAGGAGAATTTATGAGCCGCTATCAGCACACGAAAGGACAGATTAAAGACAATGCCATTGAGGCACTACTCCATGACCCGCTATTCAGACAGCGCGTTGAGAAGAATAAAAAAGGGAAAGGAAGTTATCTGCGTAAAGACAAGCATGCAAAACGGGGTAACTGGGAGGCCAGTGGCAAACAAGCGAATCGCTTATTTACCACTGGCCTTCCTGCTTTAAGCTTCTGATTAAACGCGCTTGTTCTGCTCTTTTAACAGATCGCGAATCTCACTCAGCAGCACTTCTTCTTTTGTCGGTGCAGGCGCTGCTGCCGGCTCTTCTTTTTTACGGTTGAGTTTATTGATCAGCTTGATAGCCATAAAAATGGCAAACGCTACAATCACGAAATCAAATACGTTCTGAATAAATACGCCGTAGTGCATCACGACTGCCGGCACATCGCCCTGTGCTTCACGCAGCGTGAAAGCGAACTGTTTGAAATCAATGCCCCCGATCAGCAACCCTAAAGGTGGCATGATAATGTCGGCCACTAATGATGAAACAATCTTGCCGAATGCTGCACCAATAATGACACCCACTGCCAAATCCACCACGTTTCCGCGCATCGCAAATTCGCGAAATTCTTTAATAAAACTCATTTTGTTCTCCTTGTGCCAGCTGACGACTATAAGTTTAACAAATGATTAGCTAATTGCCATTCGTGATAATTAAACGTTATGCAAAATAAAAGGCACAGAAATGAGAAGGATAAAGAGCGGGTACCCATTGAGAGCACCCGACACATTAAAGGAAGAATGGGCTTGGCTGGAATAAACGTTCGACGTCGGTAATAAACTTTTTATCGGTAAGGAACATAATAACGTGATCGCCTTGCTCAATGCGCAAATTATCATTGGCAATCATGACATCATTCCCGCGCACGACAGCACCAATAATGGTGCCCGGTGGCAGCTTAATTTCGTCTATCGAACGGCCCACGACGCGTGATGTGGTTTCATCTCCGTGCGCTACGGCTTCAATGGCTTCCGCTACCCCGCGACGAAGCGATGACACACCAACAATATCCGCTTTACGCACATGGCTCAGTAACGCGGAAATTGTCGCCTGCTGCGGCGAAATGGCAATATCAATGACGCTGCCCTGAACCAGATCAACATAGGCCTTGCGCTGGATAAGCACCATGACCTTCTTTGCCCCCATACGTTTCGCGAGCATGGCGGACATTATATTCGCTTCGTCGTCGTTGGTGACGGCAATAAAAAGATCAACTTGATCAATATGCTCTTCAGCCAGCAACTCCTGATCTGACGCATCGCCATAAAATACGATCGTATTTTGCAGTTTTTCCGCCAGTTCAGCCGCTCGCTGCTGATCGCGTTCGATCAATTTTACGCTGTAATCTTTTTCAAGCCGGTGTGCCAGACCGGCACCAATATTGCCGCCGCCGACCAGCATAATGCGTTTATAGGGTTTTTCGAGACGCTGAAGTTCACTCATCACCGCACGAATATGCTGTGAAGCCGCAATAAAGAAGACTTCGTCCCCGGCTTCGACAATCGTAGAGCCCTGCGGGCGGATAGGTCTGTCGTGGCGGAAAATAGCCGCGACGCGCGTATCAATATGCGGCATATGCTCGCGCATGGTGGACAACGCGTTGCCAATCAACGGGCCGCCGTAATAGGCCTTAACGACGGCCAGGCTCACTTTACCTTCGGCAAAGTTCACCACCTGCAGGGCGCCCGGATATTCGATCAGACGGTAGATATTGTCGATCACCAGCTGTTCTGGCGCGATAAGATGGTCAATAGGAACTGCTTCTGAATTAAACAGTTTCTCAGCATCGCGGACATAGTCCGGAGAGCGGATGCGCGCGATTCGGTTTGGCGTGTTAAAAAGCGAGTAGGCCACCTGACAGGCCACCATATTGGTTTCGTCAGAACTGGTCACCGCAACCAGCATGTCGGCATCGTCAGCGCCCGCCTCACGAAGGACGCGGGGGTGCGAACCATGACCCTGCACAACGCGCAAATCAAATTTGTCCTGTAAAACTCGCAGGCGATCGCCGTTGGTATCCACTATGGTGATATCGTTGTTTTCGCCAACCAGATTTTCCGCCAGCGTTCCACCAACCTGTCCTGCGCCCAGAATGATAATCTTCATCTCTCGTGACCTGTTCTCAACATCACTCTTTGATTAGCTTAGCGTAAAAGAAGCCATCACCCTCTTCTGCACCCGGCAGATTTTGCTGACCCGGGCATTCAGGCGTTCCCGTATCGTGCAGCGCCGCGTCCGGGGTTCGTTTAAGGAAGGCCGCGATTTGCTGACTGTTTTCTTCCGGCAGTACTGAACAGGTTGCATAGACCAGCGTGCCGCCGGGTTTGAGATGTGGCCAGATGGCGTCGAGGATGTCGGATTGCAGTTGGGCAAGCTCACTAATATCACGATCGCGACGCAGCCACTTGATATCCGGATGACGACGAATCACACCGGTTGCAGAGCAGGGGGCATCCAGCAAAATGCGATCGAATTGTGTTTCGCCACACCATTCTGCGGGTTTGCGTCCATCGCCTTGCTTAACCTGTGCCTTCATGCCCAGGCGCTTGAGGTTGTCGTAGACGCGTGAAAGACGTTGCTCATCAACGTCCACTGCCATCACGCTGGCCTGCGGAGCCACTTCAAGAATATGCGTCGTTTTGCCCCCTGGTGCGGCGCAGAGATCGAGGATCTGCTCACCGTTTTGGGGTTCAAGCCAGGTCATGCAACCCTGAGCAGAAGCATCCTGTACCGTTACCCAACCCTCTTCAAAGCCGGGTAATGCATGTACCGGTGCAGGCGATGCTAAGCGCACGGCATCAGGGTATGCGTCATGGGTGAAGCCGCTCATTCCAGCTTCTTCGAGTAATGCCAGCCATGCGTCACGGGTGTGGTGATTACGATTCACGCGTAACCACATTGGCGGACGCTGGTTGTTGGCATCGGCAACGTCCTGCCACTGCTGCGGATAAGCTTTTTTCAGGCGCTTCAACAGCCAGTCCGGATGCAGGAAGCGCGCTTCGTTTTGGGCAAATTCAGCCAGAAGCTCATCCTGCTGTCGCTGGAACTGACGCAATACGCCGTTGATCAGCCCTTTCAGCTGAGGACGTTTAATCGCAACGGCACCTTCCACCGTCTCTGCCAGCGCGGCATGAGGTGGGATGCGGGTATGAAGAAGCTGATAAAAACCCACCATAATTAAATAATGTACGGTGCGCTGCTTGCCCGTCATTGGGCGGGACATCAGCTTGTTAATCAACCACTCAAGCTGAGAGAGTGTGCGCAGGACGCCAAAGCAGAGCTCCTGAAGCAGGGCTTTATCTTTATCAGAGACTTTTTGCTGCAGGGGAGGCAGGACGTTGCTCAGTGACTGGCCCTGCTCGATAACCTGCTCGACGGCCTGGGCCGCCATACTGCGTAGATTTTGTTTTTTCATAACCGTAAAAATAAAAATGCCCGGAAACACCGGGCCTTAAGAATAAATTTGCTCAGGCAAGGCGATTGCCAGGGATAAACCATTCGCGACGGGAATTTAGTAGATCCTGAGCACTCATGGCTTTCTTACCGGCCGGTTGGAGCGATTCAAGATTCAAAATCCCTTGCGCAGTCGCCACCTGGATGCCGTTCTTGCTGGCATCAATAATCGTACCGGGTTCCACCGTGGTAGCGCTGCTAATGACGGAGGCTTTCCAGACTTTTACTGGCTGCTCATCAATTTCCAACCAGCTCATCGGCCACGGATTAAAAGCGCGAATGCAACGTTCAAGTTGAGCGGCTGACAGGGACCAGTCGATCCGCGCTTCTTCTTTGCTCAGCTTTTCGGCGTAGGTTACCAGCGCGTCGTCCTGAACTTCTGGTTTTGCCGTATTGTCAGCAAGCTGCTGAAGCGTCTCGATGAGCCCTTGTGGGCCAAGCTCTGCCAGTTTGTCATACAGCGTGGCGCTGGTATCGTCTGACGTAATGGGGCAGGCCAGTTTATAGAGCATGTCGCCGGTGTCTAAACCTACGTCCATCTTCATGATGGTAACGCCCGTTTCGTCATCACCCGCCCACAGCGCGCGCTGGATAGGTGCTGCACCACGCCAGCGTGGGAGCAGGGACCCATGAACGTTGATACAACCCAGACGCGGCATATCAAGCACGGCTTTTGGCAGAATTAAACCGTAAGCCACCACCACCATTACGTCGGCATTCAGGTCAGCAACCAACTGCTGATTTTCCTGCGGGCGCAGCGATGCGGGCTGAAAAACAGGAAGCCCATGCCCTTCTGCCAGCACCTTGACCGGGCTCGGCATCAGTTTTTTGCCGCGACCAGCAGGACGATCCGGCTGGGTAAAGACGCCAACAACCTGGTGACCAGACGATAACAGCGCGTCAAGATGACGCGCTGCAAAATCAGGGGTTCCCGCGAAGATAATACGTAGTGATTTAGACACGATGATCCTTGTATCCGGTGGGACGTTATGCGCGAGAACGCAAACGATCCAGTTTCTCTACTTTCTGACGAATACGCTGCTGTTTCAGCGGCGAGAGATAATCGATAAACAGTTTACCGACCAGGTGATCCATCTCATGCTGAATACAAATCGCCAGCAGATCGTCTGCCTCCAGTTCGAACGGATTACCGTCACGATCCAGAGCGCGAATTTTCACTTTCTCAGCACGCGGCACTAACGCACGCTGTTCTGGAATAGACAGACAGCCTTCCTCAATACCGGTTTCGCCACTCTTTTCAAGCAGCTCTGGGTTGATCAGCACCAGACGGCCATCGCGATTCTCAGAAACGTCGATCACGATAATACGCTTGTGAATGTCCACCTGCGTTGCCGCCAGGCCAATGCCTTCTTCGGCGTACATGGTATCGAACATATCATCAACGATACGCTGGATTTCTGCATTCACTTCTTTAACCGGTTCAGCGACGATGCGAAGGCGCTCGTCCGGAATATGTAATACTTGCAAAACTGCCATAAATTTCCAGAGTCGTGTTCAGGAGTTGATAAGAATACTCCCTCTATTCTAGACAAATCCCCCATCGATTGACAGCATCAGTGACCAATCGCAATGATTGCGGAGACCGCTTATGGCAGGGGAAAGGATGACATCTACCGAGATTTGGCTACGGCTCATGCACACAGGTTCTTTGTGTGGTGATGTCATGGTGGAAGCGGCTGCACGACTGCAGAGGCAGGAAGGCATCGACACGCTTGTTCTGAGAAACGCTGGATTGACAGCTAAGCAGGCTGAACGGTTCGTTGCGTTCGATGAGAGTGAGCTGGAACGTAGCCTGATATGGCTTGAGCAGCCGGGTCATCATTTATTAACGGCCAACCATCCCCTTTATCCCCCTTTGCTCCGCACGATCCCTGATTATCCCGGAGCATTATTCATAAAAGGTAACCCTGAGGCGCTTAATACCGTTCAGCTGGCGGTGGTAGGCAGTCGTGCGCCGTCATGGTACGGCGAGCGGTGGGGGAAAATCCTGTGCGAACAACTTTCACAAAGTGGTTTCACGATCACCAGCGGGCTGGCCTGTGGTATTGACGGCGTTGCCCACAGCGCGGCGCTGTCAGTAAAAGGACGAAGTGTCGCGGTTCTGGGAAACGGTCTTTTTAGCATTTACCCACGCCGGCATCAGGCATTGGCGATGCGGCTTATTGAGTCTGATGGCGCGATAGTATCTGAGTTTCCGCTTTCCGCGCAGCCCCGACCGGCAAACTTTCCGCGTCGTAATCGCATCATCAGCGGCCTTAGCAAAGGCGTGCTGGTCGTTGAAGCCGCGCGGCGAAGCGGTTCGCTGGTCACGGCACGGTGCGCGCTCGAACAGGGGCGAGAAGTCTTCGCCTTGCCAGGCCCGATAGGTAATCCCGGATGCGAGGGACCGCACTGGCTGATTAAGCAGGGGGCAACACCGGTAACGGAAGTCGCGGACATTCTTGAAAATTTGCAATATGGGCTGCAATGGCTGCAGGAAGATCCCGAAAAGCGACAATATTCATCAGATCAGGGAAAGGTGGCATTGCCATTTCCCAAGCTCCTGGCTAACGTAGGAGATGAGGTAACACCTGTTGACGTTGTCGCTGAACGTGCCGGCCAACCTGTGCCAGTAACGGTAGCACAGCTACTCGAACTGGAGTTAGCAGGGTGGATCGCAGCTGTACCCGGCGGCTATGTCCGATTAAGGAGGGCATGCCATGTTCGACGTACTGATGTATTTGTTTGAGACTTACATCCATAACGAAGCAGAAATGCGAGTGGATCAGGACAAGTTGACACAGGATCTTACCGATGCGGGATTTGAGCGGGAAGATATCTACAATGCGTTGATGTGGCTGGAAAAACTGGCTGATTATCAGGAAGGCCTTGCCGAACCGATGCAGCTTGCTTCTGACCCATTGTCAGTACGCATTTATACCGCTGAAGAGTGTGAACGGCTGGACGCCAGCTGCCGGGGGTTCATTTTATTCCTTGAGCAGATTCAGGTGCTAAACCTCGAAACGAGAGAAATGGTGATAGAGCGCGTCATGGCGCTGGATACCGCAGAATTTGAACTGGAAGATCTCAAATGGGTGATCCTGATGGTTCTGTTTAATATCCCGGGCTGTGAAAATGCCTATCAGCAAATGGAAGAATTACTCTTTGAAGTGAATGAAGGTATGCTGCACTAATTCAATGTGCAGCACCAAGAGTTGTTATGGCCAAATCAGCACTATTCACGGTGCATAAAAACGAGCCCTGCCCGCAGTGCGGGGCTGAACTTGTTATTCGGTCCGGGAAACACGGCCCGTTTCTCGGTTGTTCTCACTATCCGGAATGCGATTATGTTCGTCCTCTGAAAAGCCAGGCGGATGGACATATCGTTAAAATTCTGGAGGGGCAGCTTTGTCCTCTTTGCGGTGGCGAACTCGCGCTACGCCAGGGGCGTTTCGGCATGTTTATTGGATGTAGCCGCTACCCGGAATGTGAACATACGGAACAAATTGATAAGCCTGATGAAACGGCAATTGCCTGCCCTCAGTGTCAGCGAGGTCAGCTGGTACAGCGCCGCTCCCGTTATGGTAAGACTTTCCATTCGTGCGATCGCTACCCTGAATGCCAGTTCGTTATCAATTTTAAGCCGGTAGCGGGAATCTGCCCTCATTGCAATTATCCGCTACTGATAGAGAAGAAAACCGCGCAAGGCATGAAACGCTTCTGCGCCAGTAAACAATGTGGAAAGCCGGTTACGGCGGATCAAAATAGTGAATAATAACCTGCCATCAGGCTCCATTGCGCATGCAGTGGACGTACTGAAAAATGAAGAAGTCATCGCCTATCCAACTGAAGCTGTTTTTGGGGTCGGTTGCGATCCTGACAGCGAAACGGCTGTGAGCCGTCTGCTTACTCTGAAACAAAGACCCGTCGAAAAAGGGCTGATTTTGATCGCTGCGAATTACGAGCAGCTTAAACCCTATATTGATGATTCTATGCTGACACCGGCACAGCGCGAGACAATCTTCTCCGCATGGCCTGGACCAGTAACCTTCGTCTTCCCGGCTCAGCCTACAACGCCGAGCTGGTTAACCGGACGCTTTGACTCCCTTGCCGTTCGCGTCACTGACCATCCGCTGGTGGTGGAGCTGTGCCTGGCATTTGGTAAACCACTGGTCTCAACCAGCGCCAACCTGACCGGGCAGCCGCCTTGTCGGACAACTGAAGAAGTGCTGGCGCAGTTCGGGAATGACTTCCCTGTCGCTGTTGGTGAAACGGGAGGGCGCCTGAATCCGTCTGAGATTCGCGACGCTTTGACCGGCGAACGTTTTCGCCAGGGGTAATCTCATGGAAACCTATGCTGTTTTTGGTAATCCGATTGCACACAGCAAGTCACCGTGGATTCATCAGCAATTCGCGGAGCAGCTGCAGATAGATCATCCCTATGGGCGCGTACTGGCGCCAGTGGATGCCTTTATCCCAACGCTGGAGGCCTTTTTCGCAGCGGGGGGCAAAGGCGCGAATGTGACGGTCCCGTTTAAAGAAGAAGCATTCGAACGTGCAGATGAGCTGACCGAGCGCGCTTCACTTGCAGGTGCAGTAAATACTCTAAAACGGCTTGAGGATGGACGCCTTCTGGGGGACAACACCGACGGGATTGGTTTACTTAGCGATCTGGAAAGACTCTCCTTTATCAAACCCGGATTCCGGGTTCTGCTGATTGGCGCGGGTGGGGCATCGAGGGGCGTTCTGTTGCCTCTGCTTTCCCTGGACTGTTCAGTGACCATTACTAACAGAACCTTTTCCCGGGCAGAAGCGCTGGCGGCGTTGTTTGCGCATACCGGCAGCGTGAGCGCGGTAGCGCTTGACGATCTTGCTGAACGTGAGTTCGATCTTGTCATTAATGCCACATCCAGCGGCATCAGTGGCGAGATCCCGGCGATCCCCGCTTCGTTGGTCAGTGCGCATATGTACTTTTATGACATGTTCTATCAGAAAGGTAAGACGCCTTTCCTGAACTGGTGTGAACAACACGGGGCGAAACAGTTCGCCGATGGGCTGGGAATGCTGGTGGGGCAGGCTGCGCATGCTGTACTGCTCTGGCACGGAGTGTTGCCTGCTGTCGAGCCGGTCATTGAAAAGCTAAAGCAGGAGCTTTCGGCGTGAATCAGGCTATTCATTTCCCGGACAGAGAGAGCTGGGATGAGCATAAGCAAGCGGTCTGTTTTCCGGTGCTCGTGCAGGGTATGCAGCTTACCTGTGCCATCCACGGAGAAACGCTATTGCATCGTTTTGGCGGCACAGACCCGATAGCCGTATTTTGTGAAAACCGCTGGGATCTCGAAGAGGAAGCCAGCGATTTAATCCGCGAACAGCAGGAAGACGATCAGGGCTGGGTTTGGCTATCCTGATCCAAATAATCATTCTTCCATTTTACGTAGTTGTTTGCCGAGTATTTTAATCCTTCGATCTCCGCCTCCTTCAGGGGGCGGATCTGTTTTACCGGGCTTCCCAGATAGAGATAGCCGCTCTCCAGCCGTTTGTTCTGCGGGACCAGGCTACCGGCGCCAATCATCACGTCATCTTCTACTATGACGCCATCCAGTAAAATCGACCCCATGCCAACAAGTACGCGATTTCCGACAGTGCAGCCGTGAAGCATGACTTTATGGCCGACGGTAACATCTTCTCCAATCATGAGGGGATTGCCTTCCGGGTTATAGGACGATTTGTGCGTGACGTGCAGAACGCTACCGTCCTGAATATTGGTTCGCGCGCCAATAGACACATAGTTAACGTCTCCCCTGATGGCAACGAGTGGCCAGATACTAACGTCATCGGCCAGTCGGACATCACCAATGACCACACTACTGGCGTCGATCATCACGCGATCGCCTTGTTTGGGGAACAGATCTTTATAAGGACGTAATACTGCAGACATAACTACCTCTGGGAATGAGCGCTATACAGAAGACTTTGATCGTATTCGTCGATCGAGGCAAGGCAAAATACGTCAATATTTAAGCAGATCGGGCGGGATTTCAGCGAAAAGCGCGGAAAATCAGCAGTCGGAAAAAAAGATCTAAAAAATACTTGTGCTAAAAATTGGGATCCCTATAATGCGCCTCCATCGACACGGCGGATGTGAATCACTTCACAGACAACGCGGTCGGTTAAAGAG
>NZ_CAMFKT010000038.1:0-26830 GCF_945957325.1 Enterobacter sp. PL1 | reverse complement strand
GTTTTCAAATAGAAAAATAAGTCTAACACTTACACTTATAACTGCTTTATCACTAATATCAAATATCGCAATAGGTGCCATTTGGGTATATATAAATTTTGATGCAATTCCAGCATACGGAGATACAACCGAGTATTTTTCACTATCAAAAACACTCATTGTAGATCAATATCGAGGTATTTTATACCCAGCAATCCTTCGTGTCGCATCAATATTATCAGGTTATTTACCTGTAACACATTTGATATACACAATACAGTTAATTCTTTGCACCTTCTCTATATTCTATTTTTGCAAAACCATTTTAGATAAAAACAAAAGAGCAAAATCATTATCATTCATAATTGCCATATCAGTAACTTTAAACCCTCTAATTGCGCATTTTTGCATGTCGATTCTGACCGACTCTCTTACAACCTCTTTTACAATAATATTTATCACTGCACTTATCATGGCGCTCTCTCGTGATAGCACAACAAAACAAACATGCTTTGATTTTTTAATAGCTGCATTATCACTTATCATGATGTCGTCACTAAGAATTGACAAACTCTACATGTCAATATTTGTTTTTTTATTTTCAATTTGCACTTTGATATTTTTAGCAAAAAACAATGTTTCCAGAGCGCTAATGGGTTTATCATTCCTATTAATTTCGGCATCAGCAGCTATAGCCATTAAACACTCTACTACTGCTTACAACCATAATAGACCTCCCTTAGATATATCAAGCATGGCTTTCAATAGGGTTGTGTGGCCGCGCATGACTGAAGTATACCCATTCCTAGATAATACTGTTAAATCACAGATCACTATCGATGATTCAAAATTATTTGACTCCCACAACAATTACGTATATCCATTGCTTACACGAGAATTAGAAAAACCAAATGGCAAGAAAGTTATAGATAATATAACCCTAACCACAATTAAACACTTCCCAACTGAAGTTGCTTATAACGTAGCTTTTGATTTCATAAAATACTCCTTACCTAATTTTCAATTTCCGCTAGAAGAATATAACATCCTTCCACAGTCAGTGGCCACCTCTTGGACCATAGAGCGGATGGAAATGCATCGACCCATCACAACCAAAGCATATCTTATTGTTGGATTAGTTAATCTCTTGTCAATTACGTTAATTGCAGCATGGTCATTATTAAATAATAATATTAAGTTTTTTAGAAAGACAGCTCATTCAGCACTGATTATTATATCAGCGATTTTGACAAACTCAGCTCTTTACACATTAAGCTCAGGAATGCACGCTCACATAAGATACGCACTCCCATCCTACACCATAATCCAGTCATTGCTTACCTCGATGGCAATAGTTGCAATATATAAAATTATTATGAATAAAAAAACGGGAAAAAAGATATCTCTTGATACTTCCCCATCATCAGCCGAAAAATAAAAAGACTCGTGTCATTCTATTTGTATTCTAGGAATGACACGAAACATCTATCTTATCATGCGTACTCCCATACAATCACAACACCAGGTTGGCCCGTTCCGCCAGCGGCAGCTGCAAGGCTTGGTCCTTGGTTGCTTCCGGATGCCCCTGAGCCGAACCCTGAGCCACTACGGAATCCGGATGCAGCAGGCTGCCAGCCACCAGTACCAAAAGGACAGCTTGCACCAGACGATCCAAGGATGTTTCCGATTGTGTACGCAAAAGCCGTGGTTGATGCTACTCCGGCAAATCCGACAATATTTGCTCCTGTAGGCTCTGCGCTTGCTCCCCCATTTGGAACCATGTGAGGAGTGGTCATACCGGCAACACCAGGCCCCCCTCCAACACCTCCTGGTGCGATCAGTAGCGATCCGAATGAAGTCGTTCCTCCATTACCACCAGTATTAGCTCCAGCTGGCCCACCAGTGCCACCCGCACCAATAGTGACCGTTACCCCAGAAAATCCACTGGTGAAAATGCCGCTTGCATAAGCTCCTGCGCCTCCACCTGCTGATGCGGTATACGCCGTGGACGATGTCGCCGGAACCCCGCCGCCACCACCTCCTCCTCCAACCTGTTCGACGATGATAAATTTTGTCCCTGCGGTCGGTGTATATGTTCCGGATGATGTAAACCGCTTTGGAGACCCCATTAAACGACCAACGGCACCATTTGTTATCAAATCAAGGTTTGCGGGATTTGCCTGCCATTTCTGGTCGTGTTGGCCGTACCAAAAAAAGGTTTCTGCCAAACCGTCATAAATGACCGTGCTCGATACAATGCGCCCCTGAAACTCAACGGATAAGGGGATGTTTTATATGCTGGTTGGCTACGTAAGGGTGTCAACAAATGACCAGAACACCGCGCTACAGAGAAATGCACTGGAGTGCGCAGGATGTGAGCTGATTTTTGAAGACAAAATAAGCGGTAAAACTTCAGAGAGACCGGGCCTAAAAAAGCTCCTGAAAGCACTTTAAGAAGGCGATACGTTGATCGTCTGGAAGCTGGATCGGCTGGGCCGAAGTATGCGCCATCTTGTAACCCTTATTGAAGAACTGCGCCAGCGCGGCATTAATTTTCGAAGTCTGACGGACAGTATTGATACTTCCACCCCAATGGGGCGTTTTTTCTTTCACGTCATGGGCGCACTTGCTGAAATGGAAAGAGAACTTATCGTGGAGCGTACCCGTGCAGGTCTGGAGGCAGCCAGGGCGCAGGGGCGAGTTGGCGGCAGACGTCCAAAGCTAACGGCAGAACAATGGGCGCAGGTCGGGCGGCTTATCGCTGCCGGTGAGTCACGCCAGCGTGTTGCCCTGATTTTTGATGTCGGGCTTTCCACCCTTTACCGTAAGTACCCCGCCGCTGGCACATTGTCTGAAACATGAAACATACCTGTACACATGACCAGTAATTATAGTTTTTGTAACCTGAAAACAGGCACATAAACGAGAAATGGCTATGCAGAAAGCGGTTATTGGTCCGGCGACGTTGTATTGTGGTGACAGTCTGGAAATCCTGCGGATTCTGGATGAACAATTTGATGCGGTGGTGACTGACCCGCCTTATTCAAGCGGAGGCATGACACGCGGTGATCGCGTGGCAAAGCCTTCTGACAAATACATTAACAGCACTCACCATCACGAATTCTATGGTGATAACCGCGACGCCCGATCATGGGCATTCTGGATGACGCAATGGTTAAGCCAGGTAAACCGGCTGGTCGTTCCGGGTGGTTACGCTATGGTGTTTACCGACTGGCGGCAGCTTCCTACCCTGACCGATGTGTTTCAGGCCGGGGGCTTTATCTGGCGTGGGCTGGTTCCGTGGGACAAAACGCTTTCAAGTCGCGCGCCTCATACCGGATATTTTCGCCATCAGTGTGAATACATTGTGTGGGGCAGTAACGGGCCGCTGCCGAAAAGTCAGCATGGCGGACCATGGCCCGGACTTTTGACACAGCGGATTATTCCTTCCCGGAAACTGCATATGACCGGCAAGCCGGTTGAGCTGATGGAGAAACTGACCGCGCCGGTCGCACCGGGCGGAAATATTCTCGATCCGTTTATGGGGAGTGCGTCAACGGGCGTGGCTGCAATTCGCCGGGGCTGCCGGTTCACCGGTATTGAAATGAGCCAGCAATACTTCGATATTTCATGCGATCGGATGGAAAAGGAAATGGCAGCGCTAAAAGCTGGCGTATTGTGCCAGTGACAGCACAACGGCGCGAAGCTGTGCGCGCGACATAATCACTTCACCATAGGGCGGAATCCACTCAGGAGGTCCGCCAGATGGCTGAAGATTATCACCACGGTGTCCGCGTTCTGGAAGTCAATGAAGGAACGCGCACTATCCGTACCGTCAGTACCGCTGTTGTCGGAATGGTCTGCACGGCAGACGACGCCGACGCAGCAACATTCCCGCTTAACACGCCGGTGCTTATCACTGACGTGCTCACCGCGTCCGGCAAGGCGGGCGAAACCGGCACCCTCGCCCGTTCACTGGATGCTATTGCCGATCAGTCCAAACCCGTCACCGTTGTGGTGCGCGTTGAGCAGGGCGAGACCGAAGCGGAAACCACGTCGAATATCATCGGCGGCGTGACTGCCCAGGGCAAACGCACCGGCATGAAAGCGCTGCTTACCGCCAACAACCAGCTCGGTGTGAAGCCGCGCATTCTGGGGGTTCCCGGCCATGACACGCAGGCGGTGGCGTCTGAACTGCTGAGCGTGGCGCAGTCCCTGCGCGGCTTCGCGTATCTGGCTGCCTATGGCTGTAAAACCGTTCAGGAATGTATCGATTACCGCGCCAACTTCGGCCAGCGTGAAGGTATGTTGATCTGGCCTGATTTTACCGGCTGGGACACGGTGACCGATGCCGAGCAGACGATGTACGCCACCGCCCGTGCGCTGGGCCTGCGCGCCAAAATTGACAGTGACACCGGCTGGCATAAGTCGCTTTCCAACGTCGCAGTGAACGGCGTTACCGGTATTTCCGCCGATGTGTTCTGGGACTTGCAGGATCCGGCAACCGACGCGGGCCTGCTGAACAAAAACGACATCACCACGCTTATCCGCTCTGATGGTTTTCGCTTCTGGGGTTCCCGCTCCCTGAGCGATGACCCGCTGTTCCAGTTTGAGTGTTACACCCGCACCGCGCAGGTTCTGGCGGACACCATGGCAGAGGCCCACATGTGGGCGAATGACATGACGCTGACCCCGTCACTGGCCCGCGAAATTATCGAAGGCGTGAAGGCCAAAATGCGCTCGCTGGTCAGCCAGGGTTATCTGCTGGGCGGAGACTGCTGGTTTGACGACAGCGTGAACGATAAGGACACCATCAAGGCCGGGAAGCTGTGGCTGGACTATGACTACACCCCGGTCCCGCCGCTGGAAAACCTGATGTTCCGCCAGCGTATCACCGACCGTTATCTGGTCGATTTTGCCAGCCAGCTTAAATCCTAAGGGGACGTTATGGCACTGCCACGCAAGGTTAAATACCTGAATCTGTTTAACGCCGGTCAGAACTGGATCGGCCTGGTTGAGTCCGTCACCCTGCCAAAACTGACGGAGAAAATGGAGAAGTACCGGGGCGGCGGTATGCCGGGTTCGGTGGATATCAGTCTGGGCCTGGACGATGGCGCGCTGGATACAGAATTCACCATCGGCGGTACGGAGATCCAGCTGTTCAAGCAGATGGCGACACCCACTGTGGACGGTGTTCAGCTGCGTTTTACTGAATCCCTGCAACGTGACGACACCGCCGAAGTGACCGCACTGGAGCTGGTTACCCGTGGCCGCTACAAAGAACTGGATTCCGGCGAGCACAAGCAGGGCGACAGCTCAACCACCAAAGTGACCTGCACTAACACTTACGTAAAACTCACCATCAATGGTGAGGAGCTGTATGAAGTGGACACGGTGAACATGGTCTGGAAAGTCGGTGGCGTGGATATGCTTGAAGCGCACCGCACCGCGCTGGGCCTTTAATTTAAACGGGCGCGCCTTCCGCGTCCGTCTTTACTTCTCTTTTCTGAACGGAACACATCATGACCAAAGAAACCGAAACTACCGGCACCGAACCACGCACCACCGCAACCGTCACCCTGGACTGCCCGATCCAGCGCGGTAAACAGACCATTGAAACCATCACCGTGCGCAAGCCACAGTCCGGCGCGCTGCGCGGCACCCGTTTGCAGTCGCTGATGGAAATGGACGTGGACAGCATGATGGTGGTGTTGCCGCGCGTCACCACGCCGTCACTGACCCGTGAGGAAGTGCTTACCCTGGAGCCGGGCGATCTGTTGCAGTTATCCGTGGAGCTGGTCAGTTTTTTGTTACCGAAGTCGGCAACTGCCGGTTTCCCGATAAATTAACTGTTGATGATTTAATTGCCGATATCGCCACGATCTTTCACTGGCCGCCCGATGTAACCGGCGATATGTCGCTGACAGAACTGCTGGAGTGGCGGCACAAAGCCATTTTACGAAGTGGGGCCGCCGATGAGTGACCGTAACCTGCGTTTGCAGGTTGTATTAAATGCCGTTGATAAGCTCACCCGCCCGTTTAAGGATGCGCGTGCCGGTTCTCAGGAACTGGCCGCCGCCATCAAAAAATCCCGTGATGCCCTGAAACAGCTCGACCAGGCTGGCGCGAAGCTCGACGGGTTCCGCACCCTGCAACAGTCCGTGAAACAGACCGGTGCCGATCTGGCGCAGGCCCGCCTGCGCGCCCAGATGATGACCCGAGAAATGGCGGGGATGGAAAACCCGACAAAGAAACAGACCAAAGCCCTGGAAGACCAGCGGCGGGCCGTGTCACGTCTGGAGAAAAAACAGCAGGAAGAAACAGCGCAACTAAGCCGGGTCCGGGCGGAGCTGTACCGGCTGGGAATTTCAGCCAAAGACGGCACCGGCGCAACGGAAAAAATCCGCCGGGAAACGGCCCGTTATAACAATGAGCTTCGGGAACAGGAAGCCAGGCTGAAGCGCGTCGGGGAACAACAGCGCCGCGCAGCTGCTGCCAGCGCTGCGTTTCAGCGTTCAAGAGCATTACGCAATGAAATTGCTACAACCGGGGCGGGAATGGTAGCGACGGGTGTGGCAACTGCCATGCCGTTGATGGCCCCTGTCCGGGCGTACTCGGAATCGGAAGAGGCAGCGACACAACTGGCGGCGTCAATGATGGCTCCGGGCGCAAAGGTGCTGCCTGAATATGAGCAAATAAATAAGCTGGCGCTTCAGCTTGGTGATCGCCTGCCCGGCACTACGGCAGATTTTCAGAACATGATGACGATGCTTCGCCGTCAGGGGATGTCTGCAACATCGATCCTGAACGGGCTTGGGGAGGCTACGGCTTATCTCGGTGTACAGCTAAAGTTACCTGCGACAGAAGCGGCGGAGTTTTCGGCCAAACTTCAGGATGCCACTGGTACGGCAGAAAAGGACATGATGGGCCTGATGGATGTAATCCAGAAGGGCTTCTACGCCGGTGTTGATCCGAACAACATGCTTAACGGCTACGCAAAAATTTCCAGTGCTATGTCAATTCTCAAGGTGAAAGGACTGGACGCGGCGAAAGCTTTTGCACCGTTACTTGTTATGGCCGATCAGGCGGGTATGCCCGGCGAATCTGCGGGTAACGCCTATCGTAAGGTTTTCCAGGCAGCAATGAACCGGGACAAAGTGACCGGGGCGAATGATGATCTGAAAGCTGCGGGTTATAAAATCAAGCTCAGTTTCAGTGACGGTAAAGGCGAATTCGCCGGGCTTGAGGCGCTTTATCAGCAGTTGCTGAAGCTCAAAAATGTCTCTACAGAAATGCGGCTCGCCACTCTGAAAGGCATTTTTGGGGATGATGCGGAAACCCTCCAGGTTCTGAATATCATGATTGATAAAGGAATGGATGGTTACCGTGAAGCGGAAGCAAAGTTGCAGGCGCAGGCATCGCTGCGTGAGCGTGTCGATTCCCAGCTTAAAACGCTGGGCAACCGCTGGGAAGCTGCGACCGGCTCTTTTACCAATGCTTTAGCCACAATAGGCGCGACCGTTGCACCGGAACTAAAACAGCTGGCTGACTGGCTGGGAAATCTGGCGAACCGCCTCAATCAGTTTGTTCAGCAACATCCGAAACTGGTATCTGCGATTTTTAAGGTGGTTGCCGGTTTCGCAATAGTTACTGCAACGCTGGGAACGCTGGGGCTTGCTGTTGCCGCCATTCTGGGGCCGCTGGCTATCATGCGTTACGGCTTTAGTTTGCTGGGCGGCGGCGCGCTGTCGCGCCTGCTTCCGGGGTTCGGCGGACTGGCGGCCATTATTGCCCGTCTGGCTCCGGGTCTGGCCGGTGCCGGTGGCGGGATCCGCGCATTTTTGGCAAGCCTTCAGAATACCGATGCGGCATCCGTAATAGAGCGCATCCGGGCGGCGCTGTCCGGGTTCGGCGAAGACGACGAGGAAGGCGGCATACTGGATGCGCTGCGCAACGGGGTGCTCAACCATCTGAAAGAGCAGGCAGAGAACGCGGGCGGCGCGCTGGTCGCCGCGTTCCGTAACCCTGTAGCCACGCTGTCAGCCCTGCGGGGGCATGTTGCCGGGCTGGCAACGACAGGTTTTGGGATGCTGGGTACGGCGGTGAGCCGCTTCGGTAATATCCTGCTGGCGCTTGTCACCTCGCCGCTGGCGCTGCTGCGCACGGCATTAATGGCAACCGGCGGCCTGCTGGGCGCGCTGCTGAGTCCCGTCGGGCTGGTCGTTATGGCGCTGTCTGCCGTCGCGCTGGTTGTCTGGAAATACTGGCAGCCCATCACGGCATTTTTATCCGGGATGGTGGAAGGGTTTCAGGCGGCTGCCGGGCCAGTTAAAGAAGCGTTCGAACCCCTACGCCCCGTGTTCACCTGGATAGAACAAACAGTGAAAGGACTGTGGAAGTCATTCACCGATTTGCTTTCCCCTGTCAAATTTACCTCTGATGAGCTGAGCAATGCGGCAGATATGGGTAAACATTTCGGCCAGGCGTTAGCAGATGGTCTGGCACTCGTAATGAGTCCCCTTGAGTCGCTTAAGTCGGGCGTCTCATACCTGCTGGATCTGATGGGTCTTGTCAGTGATGAGTCTAAAAAAATGCCTGATGCCGGTAAGGTAACCGGGAATGCTTATTTGAAATACGGTAACGAGCAGGACCGAAATTTTACTGTGAGCGGCTATGAGGTTGGCGCGTACGATTCCGGTGGCTACCTGCCCGCCGGGAAAATGGGCATAGTCGGGGAGAACGGCCCCGAGCTGATAAACGGGCCGGTCAATATCATGAGCCGTCGCCGTACCGCCGCACTGGCTGCCGCTACGGCGATGGCGTTCGGCAGCCTGTCACAGCCTGTTGCCGCGAAACCACTTCATCCGCTAAGCCTGCCGGTGACGGAATACCGTCATCCGTCAGCCGGACCGCGGGGCGGTGATCTGTCCGTTTCATCCGGTCCGGCAAAATATGAAATCAACATTCACCAGGCACCGGGCCAGAGCGCGCAGGATGTGGTGGCGGAAGTTATGCGCCAGCTCGACGCGCGGGAGCGCCAGCGCGCCGCCGGTCGCCGCAGTAGCTTCAGTGACAGAGGGGATTTTGAACCATGATGATGACCCTGGGCCTGTTTGTATTCATGCTGAAAACCGTCCCGTTCCAGCAGTTGCAACTGCAACAGCAGTGGCGACATGCCAGCAACAATCGTATGGGCCTGCGCCCGTCGCTTCAGTTTCTGGGGCCGGACAGCGATGTGATAACCCTGTCAGGGGTGCTGATGCCCGCCATCACCGGCGGGCGGCTGTCCATGCAGATGCTGGAACTGATGGCGGAAACCGGCAAGGGCTGGCCGCTGCTGAAAGGCAACGGGACCATTTACGGCATGTTCGTGATCGAGAATATCGGGCGAACGGAAAGCGAGTTTTTCAGCGACGGTTCACCGAGAAAAATTGAATTTACCGTGACGCTGAAGCGTATGGATGAGTCGCTCAGTCAGACGCTGGGCGACCTGTCCGGGCAACTGACCCAGCTTAAGGACAACGCGGTCAGCAGTGTGGGGGGTTTGCTGTCATGACAGATATGACCATGTTTGCCGGTAGTGAATGTGTCCCTGCTTACCGGGTAATGATGAAGGACCGGGATATCACGCAGAACCTTGCGCCCCGGCTTATTGCCCTGACGCACACCGATAACCGTGGCTTTGAGGCTGACCGCCTCGATCTGGAACTGGACGACGCAGACGGCCTGCTGGAACTGCCGCGCCGGGGTGCGGTACTGTCGCTCGCGCTGGGCTGGAAGGGAAAGCCGCTGATCGTCAAAGGGGATTTTACCGTTGATGAGATTGAGCATTACGGAACGCCGGATCGCATTACGGTGCGGGCGCGTAGCGCGGATTTTCGCGCCACGCTGAACACCCGCCGGGAGAAGTCCTGGCATCAGACCACCGTGGGGAAAGTGTGTGAAGAAATCGCCGCCCGGCACAAGCTGGAAACGGCCATCGGTGCGGACATGGCCGCGCAGGATGTGGACCACATCGACCAGACCAATGAATCAGACGGGTCATTTCTGATGCGGCTGGCCAGACAGTATGGCGCGATTGCATCCGTTAAATCTGGCAGGCTGTTGTTCATCCGGCAGGGCCAGGGGAAAACCGCCAGTGGTAAGGCGCTGCCGGTAGCCACCATAACCCGCAAATCAGGCGATCAACACCGGTTCAGTTTAGTAGACCGCGAAGCCTACACTGGCGTGATCGCTTCCTGGCTGAATACCCGCGAGCCGGTAAAGAAAGACCCGGCAAAAGTGAAGCGCAGGCGTCGGAAGGCCAGCGCATCCAAAACCAAAACCCCGGAAGCCAAACAGGGTGATTATCTCATCGGTACGGATGAAAACGTTCTGGTCCTGAGTCGCACCTATGCCAACCGGCGCAACGCTGAGCGCGCCGCAAAGGCCGCATGGGAACGGCTTCAGCGTGGTGTGGCATCGTTTTCTATCGGGCTGGCGCTGGGGAGAGAAGATTTATTCCCGGAACTGCCGGTCAAGGTAAGCGGGTTCAAACAGCAGATTGATGAGGCGGACTGGATTATCACTACTGTAACCAACTCCATAAACGATAACGGTTTTACGACATCGCTGGAACTGGAAGTGAAAATTTCAGATACAGACATGAATTAAATTATTTTGAAAATGCAAGTTACAAGTTATCATAATTAAACTTTTCGAGATGGAGAAACCTGAAAATGATGAATTGCCCTCTCTGTGGTAATGCAGCGCATACGCGGAGTAGTTATCAGGTATCGTCGAACACAAAAGAACGCTATAACCAGTGTCAGAATATTGAATGTGGTCATACATTCATTACACATGAAACCTTTGTTCGATCTATTTCCACACCGCAACGAGTTAACCCGGCCCCGCCCCATCCTCAGTTCAATGGACAAAGCCATTTAGTTTTCTAATCAAGCCCGCGTAAAGCGGGTTTTTTTTATGTCCACGAATGTCCACTGTCCATCGCTTCGGTGGGCAATTTATGGACAAAGCACAAAAAACAAGGGGCTGGCAAAATGCCAACCCCTTGTATCTACACTACTTTCACGGATGTCGCGAAAGCGTTTCTTAGTTCAGACGCTCTTTAATACGAGCAGACTTACCAGTACGCTCACGCAGGTAGTACAGTTTAGCTTTACGTACAGCACCACGACGTTTAACAGCAATGCTGTCAACTACCGGAGAGTGAGTCTGGAAGACACGCTCAACGCCTTCGCCGTTGGAAATTTTACGAACAGTGAATGCAGAGTGCAGACCGCGGTTACGAATAGCGATAACCACGCCCTCGAATGCCTGCAGACGTTTTTTGGAACCTTCAACAACCCATACTTTCACTTCCACGGTGTCACCTGGACGGAAGGAAGGTACGTCCTGCTTCATCTGCTCTTGTTCAAGTTGCTTAATAATGTTGCTCATAATTTAATCTCTTATCCTGGGTAAACTGATATTCGGGAGCGTATTACGCATTCCCATCATGTTCATGCTGCTGTTGCGCGTGTTCAGTTTTGAACTCGGCCAGCAACTTTGCTTGCTCTTCAGTCAGAGCCAGGTTTTCCAGAAGTTCAGGTCTTCTAAGCCAGGTTCGGCCCAGCGACTGCTTCAAACGCCAGCGACGTATCTCGGCATGGTTTCCTGACAGTAACACTGCCGGGACCTCCATCCCTTCTAACACTTCAGGACGGGTATAGTGTGGACAGTCCAGCAACCCATCGGCAAAGGAATCTTCCGTTGCCGAAGCTTCATGGCCCAGTACTCCCGGAATGAACCGGGCGACGGAGTCAATCAGCGTCATTGCGGGTAACTCACCACCGCTGAGAACGTAATCGCCGATAGACCATTCTTCGTCAATCTCGGTTTGAATTACGCGCTCATCTATCCCTTCGTAGCGACCACAGACCAGAATCAGCTTTTGATTCGTCGCCAGTTCGCTGACGCCCGCTTGATCAAGCTTGCGTCCCTGAGGTGACAGATAAATCACCTTTGCGCCTTCACCTGCCGCGGCTTTTGCTGTGTGAATGGCGTCCCGTAAGGGTTGCACCATCATTAGCATCCCCGGTCCGCCGCCGTAAGGACGATCGTCCACAGTACGGTGCCGGTCATGAGTAAAGTCACGCGGACTCCAGCTCTGGATGCTCAGCAGGCCATTCTTTACTGCCCGGCCAGTTACCCCGTAATCGGTAATCGCGCGGAACATTTCAGGAAACAGGCTAATTATGCCAATCCACATAGCGCCGTCTTTTACCGTTTATCCGGAGAATTTAAAAACCAGGATCCCAATCTACTTCAATGGTTTGAGTAGTGAGATCGACTTTCTTGATAACCTGTCCATCGAGGAACGGAACCAACCGCTCCTTGATGCCAAATGCATCTTTCAGGTTTGCCTTAATGACGAGAACGTCATTTGACCCGGTTTCCATCATATCGATGACTTTCCCCAGGCTGTAGCCTTCAGTCGTGACTACCTGGCAACCCATAAGGTCTTTCCAGTAGTAGTCGCCCTCTTCCAGCTGTGGCAACTGCGACGAATCCACGACAATTTCACAATTAGTCAGCGCATTCGCGGCATCACGATCGTCAACGCCTTTCAGCTTGATGATGATGTCCTGATTGTGGTGACGCCAGCTTTCCAGCTCGACCTCTTCCCACTTACCGCCTTTCTGGATAAACCAGGGCTGGTAATTAAAAATGCTATCAGCGTCTTCAGTGGAGGAAAACACTCTGAGCCAACCACGGATACCGTAGCAAGAACCCATTTTTCCCAATACGATCGGTTCAACAGGTGCTTTATTGCTCATCATGACCACCGTGACAGATTAAGCTGCTTTGTTTGCTGCTTTGATCAGCGTAGCAACGCGATCGGAAACAGTAGCGCCCTGGCCAACCCAGTGAGCGATACGATCCAGATCCAGACGAGTTTCTTCTTCTGCGCCAGCGGCCAGTGGGTTGAAGAAACCAACGCGCTCGATGAAGCGACCGTTGCGTGCATTACGGCTGTCAGTCACAACAACCTGGTAGAACGGACGCTTTTTAGCGCCGTGACGTGCTAAACGAATAGTTACCATAACATCCTCTTGTGTGAATAAAACAACCGGGCCCCATCGAGGAACGGAGCCCGGGTGTCATATTAAAAGCCCGAAAATTTTACTCATTTTCGGGCAAAAAGCAATCTCAAAAGCGATTAACGCCCTGGAAAACCGGGAGGCATCATCCCTTTCATGCCGCGCATCATCTTCGCCATGCCGCCTTTCTTCATTTTCTTCATCATGCGCTGCATGTCGTCGAACTGCTTCAGAAGGCGGTTAACGTCCTGCACCTGCATGCCGCAACCGGCTGCGATACGGCGTTTACGGGAACCTTTGATGATGTCCGGGTTAGCGCGTTCTTTAAGGGTCATCGAGTTGATGATCGCCTCCATACGCACCAGCACCTTGTCATCCATCTGCGCTTTCACGTTGTCAGGGATCTGGCCCATGCCCGGCAGTTTGCCCATCAGGCTGGCCATGCCGCCCATGTTTTTCATCTGACGCAGCTGCTCAAGGAAGTCAGTCAGATCGAAACCGTCCCCTTTTTTCAGCTTGCTGGCCAGCTTCTCGGCCTGCGCGCGGTCAACCTTGCTCTCGATATCTTCGATCAGCGACAGCACGTCGCCCATGCCGAGGATACGGGAGGCAATACGATCCGGGTGGAACGGCTCCAGCGCTTCAGTTTTCTCGCCCACGCCGAGGAATTTGATCGGCTTACCGGTGATATGACGAATAGAAAGCGCCGCACCGCCGCGGGCGTCACCGTCCACTTTGGTCAGCACCACGCCGGTTAACGGCAGCGCTTCGTTAAACGCTTTCGCGGTATTCGCCGCATCCTGACCGGTCATGGCGTCGACGACAAACAGGGTCTCTACCGGGTTGATAGAGGCATGCACCTGCTTGATCTCGTCCATCATCGCTTCGTCAACGTGCAGACGACCGGCGGTATCCACCAGCAGCACGTCGTAAAACTTCAGCTTCGCCTCTTTCAGCGCGGCGTTAACGATATCGACAGGCTTCTGCGCCACGTCGGACGGGAAGAAATCCACGCCGACCTGCTCTGCCAGGGTTTCCAGCTGCTTGATCGCCGCCGGGCGATAGACGTCCGCAGAGACCACCAGCACTTTCTTCTTGTGCTTTTCGCGCAGGAATTTACCCAGCTTACCGACGCTGGTGGTTTTACCCGCACCCTGCAGGCCCGCCATCAGCACCACGGCCGGTGGCTGAGCGGCCAGGTTAAGCACCTGGTTCTCTTCGCCCATCGCCGAAACCAGTTCGTTACGAACGATTTTGACGAACTCCTGACCCGGGGTCAGGCTCTTATTAACTTCATGACCAACCGCCTTCTCTTTCACGCGGTTGATAAAATCACGAACAACCGGCAACGCGACGTCTGCTTCCAGCAGCGCCATGCGCACTTCGCGCAGCGTTTCCTTGATGTTGTCTTCAGTAAGGCGTCCGCGGCCGCTGATGTTGCGCAGCGTGCGCGACAAACGATCGGTTAAATTATCAAACATTGTCTCTCGCCTGAGTAGAAACGTTGGGCCGCCATGAGCGACACATACACAGAATTTTGCCGGAGTATAACATGAAGGCGCCTTTGTTGTTATGCAACGGTTGGAGCAGGCGTCACGTAACGTTATACTGCTTCTCTTTCTTATTAAGACAACTGTCGATGCCTATATGCCTGTTTTCGCACTGATCGCCCTTGTTGCCTACTCTGTCAGCCTCGCGCTGATTATTCCCGGACTGCTGCAAAAAAACAGCGGCTGGCGGCGCATGGCTATTCTTTCGGCGGTGATCGCACTGATTAGCCACGCCTTTGCGCTGGAATCACGCATTATCCCCGGCGACGGCAGCGTGCAAAACCTGAGCGTGCTGAACGTCGGCTCGCTGGTCAGCCTGATGATCTGTACGGTAATGACCATCGTCGCGTCTAAAAATCGCGGCTGGCTGCTGCTGCCGATTGTCTACACCTTCGCGCTGATCAATCTGGCCCTCGCCACCTTTATGCCTAATGAGTTCATTACGCATCTGGAGGCGACACCGGGGATGCTGGTGCATATCGGCCTGTCGCTCTTTGCCTACGCGACGCTGATCATCGCCGCGCTTTATGCCATGCAGCTCGCCTGGATTGACTACCAGCTGAAAAACAAAAAACTGGCGTTTAACCATGAAATGCCGCCGCTGATGGTGATTGAGCGTAAGATGTTCCACATCACCCAGGTGGGCGTGGTGCTGCTGACGCTCACGCTCTGCACGGGCCTGTTTTACATGAAGAACCTGTTCAGCGTGGAGAATATCGATAAAGCGGTGCTCTCCATCATCGCGTGGTTTGTCTATATTGTCCTGTTATGGGGCCATTATCATGAAGGCTGGCGCGGTCGTCGCGTGGTCTGGTTCAACGTCGCGGGTGCGGGCATTCTCACCCTTGCCTATTTTGGCAGCCGCTTCATACAGCAATTTGCTGGCTAAGAAACAAAGGAGTTCCCCCTGGAACACATCTCAACCACCACGCTGATCGTTATCCTGATCGTCATGGTGGTCATCTCCGCCTATTTCTCCGGCTCGGAAACCGGCATGATGACCCTGAACCGCTACCGGTTACGTCATCGTGCTAAACAGGGTAACCGCGCCGCCCGTCGCGTTGAAAAACTGCTCCGCAAGCCGGATCGCCTGATTAGCCTGGTGCTCATCGGCAACAACCTCGTCAACATTCTGGCCTCTGCGCTCGGCACCATCGTCGGGATGCGCCTGTACGGCAACGCCGGGGTCGCAATTGCCACCGGCGTGCTGACGTTCGTGGTGCTGGTGTTTGCCGAAGTGCTGCCAAAAACCATCGCCGCGCTTTACCCGGAGAAGGTCGCCTACCCGAGCAGCTTCCTGCTGGCACCGCTGCAGATCCTGATGATGCCGCTGGTCTGGCTGCTGAACATGGTGACGCGCGTCCTGATGCGGATGGTGGGGATCAAAGCCGACGTCACCATCAGCAGCGCGCTCAGCAAAGAGGAGCTGCGCACCATCGTGAACGAATCCCGCTCGCAGATCTCCCGGCGCAATCAGGACATGCTCCTGTCGGTGCTCGATCTGGAAAAGGTGAGCGTGAACGACATCATGGTGCCGCGTAACGAAATCGTCGGTATCGACATCAATGACGACTGGAAAGCCATCGTCCGCCAGCTGACGCACTCCCCGCACGGGCGAATTGTGCTGTACCGCGACTCGCTGGATGACGCCATCAGCATGCTGCGCGTGCGCGAAGCCTACCGTCTGATGACCGAGAAAAAAGAGTTCACCAAAGAGGTGATGCTGCGCGCCGCCGACGAAATTTATTACGTGCCGGAAGGAACGCCGCTCAGCACGCAGCTGGTGAAATTCCAGCGCAACAAGAAGAAGGTCGGCCTGGTGGTCAACGAGTACGGCGATATCCAGGGGCTGGTGACGGTCGAAGATATTCTGGAAGAGATTGTCGGGGACTTTACCACCTCAATGTCGCCTTCCCTCGCGGAAGAGGTCACCCCGCAAAACGACGGATCGGTGCTGATTGACGGAAGCGCAAACATTCGTGAACTCAACAAAGCCTTTAACTGGCATTTGCCGGAAGATGAGGCTCGCACCATTAACGGGATGATTCTGGAAGCGCTGGAAGAGATCCCGGCGGCGGGCACGCGGGTGCGCATCGAGCAGTACGATATTGATATCCTGGACGTGCAGGACAATATGATCAAGCAGGTGAAAGTCCTGCCCGTTAAACCCCTGCGCGAAAGTATCGCGGAGTAAGGTTGTAGGCCGGGTAAGGCGAACGCCGCTACCCGGCACTATGGATAGCGAATTACGCTTTCGCTTTCGCCACGGTCACCATCGCAGCGCGGATGGTACGGCCGTTCAGGGTATAGCCTTTCTGCATCACGCCCAGCACTTTACCGGCTTCAATCTCTTCAGATTCAACCATCGCAATGGCCTGGTGAACGTTTGGATCCAGCGGAACATCGGTATCGGCAATCACTTCCACGCCAAACTTACGCACCACGTCGAGCATGGATTTCAGCGTCAGTTCGATACCTTCGATCATCGCCGCGTTGTCCGGATTCGCTTTGTCAGCCACTTCCAGCGCGCGATCGAGGCTATCGATCACCGGCAGCAGTTCGTTGACGAATTTCTCCAGCGCAAATTTATGCGCCTTCTCAACGTCCTGCTCGGTACGACGACGCAGGTTTTCCATTTCCGCCTTGATGCGCAGAACACTGTCGCGTTCGCGATTCTGTGCTTCTACCAGCTGGGCTTCCAGATTCGCAATTTTTTCATCGCGCGGGTCCACCTGCTCAGCAGATGCGTCTGGCTCTACAGCCTCAACTTCATCGTGCTGTTCCGTGATAATTTCTTCAGGGGCTTGCCCCTCAGGCGTTTTCTGTTCTTTACTACTCATGAATTTCTCCGCGTTTTTCTGCATTCATCTCGCTAACTTCGCTTATTATGGGGATCAGTTTCCGGGATTCAAGGGAACAAGACAGATTGTCATCATTCATCAGGCACAAGGACCTCCAGAAAATGAATAATCATTTCAGGTGTATTGGGATCGTCGGGCATCCGCGTCACCCTACCGCACTAACGACACATGAAATGTTGTATCGCTGGTTGTGTAGCAAAGGCTATGAAGTGATGGTCGAGCAGCAGATTGCTCAGGAGCTGCAGCTGAAGAGCGTCAAAACCGGCACGCTGGCGGAAATAGGCCAACAGGCCGATCTCGCCGTGGTGGTGGGCGGCGACGGCAACATGCTCGGCGCGGCCCGCACGCTGGCGCGCTATGACATTAAGGTCATCGGCATCAACCGTGGCAATCTCGGCTTTTTAACCGACCTGGACCCGGACAATGCACAGCAGCAGCTGGCCGACGTGCTGGAAGGCCACTATATCAGTGAAAAACGCTTTTTACTGGAAGCGCAGGTGTGCCAGCAGGACTGCCAGAAACGCATCAGCACCGCGATTAACGAGGTGGTCCTTCACCCTGGCAAAGTGGCGCACATGATTGAGTTCGAAGTCTATATCGACGAAATCTTTGCCTTCTCCCAGCGTTCTGACGGGCTGATTATCTCCACCCCGACCGGCTCAACCGCCTACTCGCTTTCTGCCGGCGGCCCGATCCTGACGCCCTCGCTGGATGCCATTACCCTGGTACCGATGTTCCCGCACACGCTCTCCGCCCGCCCGCTGGTGATCAACGGCGACAGCACGATCCGTCTGCGCTTCTCGCACCGCCGTAACGACCTGGAGATCAGCTGCGACAGCCAGATAGCGCTGCCTATCCAGGAAGGTGAAGATGTGCTTATTCGCCGGTGTGATTACCACCTGAATTTGATACATCCAAAAGATTACAGCTATTTCAACACATTAAGCTCGAAGCTTGGCTGGTCAAAAAAATTGTTCTGATTTTGCATCCAGTACTTTACTGTATAAAAAACCAGTTTATACTGTATGAAAACACAGTTATGGTTTTTCATACAGGAAAACAATTATGCTGGCACAACTGACCATCAGCAACTTTGCCATTGTTCGTGAGCTTGAGATCGATTTCCACAGCGGCATGACGGCGATCACCGGGGAAACCGGTGCGGGTAAATCCATTGCCATTGATGCCCTCGGCTTGTGCCTTGGCGGCCGCGCCGAGGGCGACATGGTGCGCATGGGCGCAAACCGTGCCGACCTGTGCGCCCGCTTCTCCCTGAAAGACACCCCTGCTGCCCAGCGCTGGCTGGAGCAGAATCAGCTTGAAGATGGACGTGAGTGTTTACTTCGCCGCGTTATTAGCAGCGACGGTCGCTCACGCGGCTTTATCAACGGCACGGCGGTCCCGCTCTCCCAGCTCCGTGAACTCGGCCAGCTGCTTATCCAAATCCACGGTCAGCACGCGCATCAGCAACTCGTTAAACCCGAACAGCAGAAAGCGCTGCTGGATGGCTATGCGGGTGAGTACGCGCTTACTCAGCTTATGGCAGAGCACTATCGCCAGTGGCATCAGAGCTGCCGCGAGCTCGCGCAACACCAGCAGCAAAGCCAGGAGCGCGCCGCCCGTGCGGAGCTGCTGGAATACCAGCTCAAAGAGCTGAACGAATTCAACCCGCAGCCGGGTGAGTTTGAGCAAATCGACGAAGAGTACAAGCGCCTGGCGAACAGCGGTCACTTGCTCTCAACCAGCCAGAATGCGCTCAACCTGCTGGCGGATGACGAAGACGTGAACCTGCAGAGCCAGCTGTATAACGTCCGTCAGCTGCTTACCGAACTGGTCGGCATGGACAGCAAACTGTCTGGCGTCCTGGATTTGCTGGAAGAGGCGGCCATTCAGATTTCTGAAGCCGGTGACGAACTTCGCCACTACTGTGAGCGTCTGGATCTCGACCCGAACCGTCTTTTTGAGCTGGAGCAGCGTATCTCCCGTCAGATCTCGCTGGCGCGCAAGCACCACGTTACGCCGGAAGAGCTGCCGGGCTACTATCAGTCTCTGCTGGACGAGCAGCAGCAGCTTGACGATCAGGCTGACTCGCAGGAGACCCTCTCTCTGGCGGTGAATCTGCACCATGAACAGGCGCTGGCGACAGCGCAAAAGCTGCATGAAATTCGTCAGCACTATGCTCAGGAGTTAAGCCAGCACATTACCGACAGCATGCACACGCTGGCGATGCCGCACGGCGTCTTCACCATTGACGTTCGCTTTGAAGAGAACCACCTGACGGCGGAAGGTGCAGATCGTATCGAATTCCGCGTCACCACCAACCCGGGGCAGCCGCTGCAGGCGATCTCCAAAGTGGCCTCAGGCGGTGAACTGTCGCGTATTGCGCTGGCGATTCAGGTGATCACCGCGCGTAAAATGGACACCCCGGCGCTGATTTTCGATGAAGTGGATGTCGGCATCAGCGGCCCGACGGCGGCGGTGGTGGGTAAACTGCTGCGCCAGCTCGGCGAATCCACGCAGGTGATGTGTGTCACCCACCTGCCGCAGGTCGCGGGCTGCGGTCATCATCACTTTATTGTCAGCAAAGAAACCGACGGTGAAATGACCGAAACGCACATGAAGCCGCTGGATAAACGTGCGCGTCTGCAGGAGCTGGCACGCCTGCTCGGCGGCAGCGAAGTCACGCGTAACACGCTCGCGAACGCGAAAGAACTGCTGGCAGCATAAACTTTTTCGGGATCTCAGGGTCATACAGAACAACAAAAACGCCGCCAGACCGGTTTCAAAGTGGGGCAAGGTCTATTATCATCGGCATATTACATATGAGCCGCGTTCTGCTCGGGCCCGAAAAGGAATCAAATCACTATGCGTTGTAAAATGCTGACCGCTGCCGCAGCGGTTCTTCTGATGTTGACCGCAGGCTGTTCCACTCTGGAGAAAGTGGTTTACCGTCCTGACATCAACCAGGGGAACTACCTTACCCCTAACGATGTGTCCAAAATCCGCGTGGGGATGACACAACAGCAGGTCGCTTATGCACTGGGAACCCCGATGATGTCCGATCCGTTCGGCACTAACACCTGGTTCTATGTATTCCGTCAGAAGCCGGGCCATGAAGATGCGACCCAGCAGACCCTGACGCTGACCTTCAGCAGCGCCGGTGTGTTGACCAACATCGACAACAAGCCTGCCCTGACTAAATAATCCGGTGTCAGAAATGCAAAAAGGTGCTCATTGAGCACCTTTTTTGTATCTGAGTTCTTACGAAGAATCGTAGCCCCGCTAAGCGCTGCGCCACCGGGGAAGAAAGCGCTACTTACTGGCCTTCTCCGCGCGTTGGCGACGCAGCTCTTTCGGGTCGGCAATCAGTGGACGATAAATCTCCACCCGGTCGCCCTCTTTCAGCACATCGCCCAGCTTCACCGGACGGCTATAAATCCCGACCTTGTTCTTCGCCAGGTCGATATCGCTGCGAAGCTCGAGGATGCCGGAAGCACGGATGGCCGCCTCAACGGTCGCCCCCTCTTCCAGCGTCACGCGCTGCAGATACTGCTTCTCCGGCAGCGCGTACACCACTTCTACAGCAATCTTATGCGACACTGTAAACCTCTTTGGCGCGGGTGGTGAACGCCTGAACCATATTCGATGCCAGCTCTTTAAAGATGCGGCCAAACGCCAGCTCAATCAGCTTATTGGTGAACTCGAAGTCAAGATGGAACTCAATGCGGCAGGCGTCAGCGCTCAGCGGCGTAAACTTCCAGCCTCCCATCAGGGTCTTGAACGGACCATCCACCAGATGCATCAAAATGCTCTGATTGCTCGTCAGCGTATTGCGGGTGGTGAACGTCTTGCTGATCCCCGCTTTGGAGACATCCACCGCCGCGGTCATCTGCGTCGGGCCGGATTCCAGAACGCGGCTCCCGGTGCATCCCGGAATAAATTCTGGATAAGACTGAACATCGTTCACTAACTGATACATTTGTTCCGCGCTGTAAGGCACAAGCGCAGTACGGCTAATCTGAGGCATAGCATTTCCCATGGTCACACAACGGACAAATAATAACATTTATCACCTGTTAAAAAAACGCTAAGCCTCATCTCGTGCTAAGATAGCGCGTTAGACCTCACAGGACGCAATGAGGTGACTTTTTGAAATCAGATTACCGACGGCTTTACGACACTTATGACGAAGAAAAAAGCACATAAACCAGGCTCGGCGACCATTGCGCTCAACAAGCGTGCTCGCCACGAGTATTTCATTGAAGAAGAATTCGAAGCTGGCCTTGCGTTGCAGGGCTGGGAAGTAAAATCGCTGCGCGCCGGGAAAGCCAACATCGGCGATAGCTACGTGATCCTGAAAGATGGCGAAGCCTTCCTGTTCGGCGCGAACTTTACGCCGCTGACCGTCGCCTCTTCACACTACGTTTGTGACCCTACGCGCACGCGCAAATTGCTGCTGAACAAGCGTGAGCTGGAATCCCTCTACGGACGCATCAACCGCGAAGGTTTCACCGTGGTCGCCCTGTCGCTGTACTGGAAAAACGCCTGGTGCAAAGTGAAAGTTGGCGTCGCGAAGGGTAAAAAACAGCACGACAAACGTACTGACCTGAAAGAGCGCGAGTGGCAGCTGGACAAAGCGCGCATTATGAAAAACGCAGGACGTTGATTCTGCACACTTATTGTACTATTCAATAAGTTAGCGTTCCGGGCTGGTATCCAGGAAGTGAAATCTGGTATACTCAGTTCAACACTATTGGGGCTGATTCTGGATTCGACGGGATTTGCGAAACCCAAGGTGCATGCCGAGGGGCGGTTTGCCTCGTTAAAAGCCGCAAAAAAATAGTCGCAAACGACGAAAACTACGCTTTAGCAGCTTAATAACCTGCTCTGAGCCCTCTCTCCCTAGCTTCCGCTCTTAAGACGGGGATCAAAGAGAGGTCAAACCCAAAAGAGATCGCGTGGAAGCCCTGCCTGGGGTTGAAGCGTTAAAACTAATCAGGCTAGTTCGTTAGTGGCGTGTCTGTCCGCAGCTGGCGTGCGAATGTAAAGACAAACTAAGCATGTAGTACCGAGGATGTAGAAATTTCGGACGCGGGTTCAACTCCCGCCAGCTCCACCACTTTTTAGTTGTTTGAAGTACAATGAAGTCTACTAAGCCCGCACAGCACAAGCTCTGCGGGCTTTTTCATGTCTATTGTCGTCCAGTGAGAATTGCTGAGAACTATCACTTATGGCACCCTGAATGGGACCCACAACGAAGGGTCCAAAAACCGAGGGTCCCAAAATGGCAAAAATCGCTAAGAAGCTCACTGACACTGAAATCAAAAGCACCAAGCCAGCCGACAAAGAAATCAACTTGTTTGACGGTGATGGTTTGATCCTACGAATCGCCCCCCTCTCGAAAGGAGGGAAGAAGAATTGGTATTTCAGGTATGCAGTGCCGGTGACCAAAAAGCGAACTAAGGTGAGCTTAGGAACATATCCTCACCTTACACTGGCAAGAGCCAGAGCCTTACGAGATGAATACCTTTCCTTGCTTGCCAATGGCATTGATCCTCAAATCCATAACAACGATAAAGCTAATGCCTTAAAGAATGCTACTGAACACACTCTCCAAGCCGTGGCAAGGAAATGGTTAGATGAGAAGGTAAAGACATCAGGTATCTCACAAGATCATGCAGAAGATATCTGGCGAAGCCTGGAGAGAAATATCTTTCCCGGCTTGGGTAATGTTCCTATCAATGAGATCCGACCTAAACTCTTAAAGCAACATCTTGACCCTATTGAGCAACGAGGAGTCCTCGAAACTTTACGGCGAATCATTTCCCGATTAAATGAAATTTTCCGTTATGCAGCAACTGAGGAACTTATCGAATTCAATCCGGCTGACAACCTTGGGCAACGGTTCAGTAAGCCTAAAAAGCAGAATATGCCTGCATTACCCCCTTCCGAGTTACCCCGCTTCCTATTGGTGTTAAACAATGCCTCTGTTCGTTTAGAAACAAGGCTACTGATTGAGTGGCAACTTCTTACATGGGTTCGCCCTGGTGAAGCTGTTCGCACAAGATGGACTGATATAGATACCGATAACTCAATGTGGAACATTCCTGCTGAATTTATGAAAATGAAGAAGCCCCATAAAGTCCCACTGAGCAAAGAAGCTTTGCGAGTATTGGATTCAATGAAAGCCATCAGTGGGCACAGAGAGTGGGTTTTCCCCAGCATCAAAGCTCCACTCAATCACATGCATGAACAAACAGCAAATGCAGCCATAATCCGTATGGGCTTTGGGGGTGAACTTGTCGCTCACGGTATGCGATCTATTGCTAGAACGGCTGCTGAAGAGAGCGGTAAATTCAGGACAGAAGTGCTTGAAGCGGCTCTTGCACACTCAAAAAAGGATGAAATAATAGCAGCTTACAATCGAGCAGAATACTTAACAGAACGAGTTGCTCTTATGCAGTGGTGGAGTAATTATGTTCAAGCTCAAAGGCTGAAAGCCGTTGCAGCCTAATAATTCAAAACCATATAATAAACAAGGGTAATTATTGGAATTGCATCTCTATTTTTCAACGAACAACTTAGTACCATACACCCAGCATTAACCAATTAAAGCCCTGTTTTAGCTTCTGAGATTAAGCAATAGCTGGTCAAATAATTTAAGAAGCTTTTTTTTTGATCCAAACCAAACAACACTACTTAACTCATTGTATATATTGCTTTTTTATGTTAGCAATAAATACAATGTACAGCATACATGCATATGTTGGGGCGGTAGCATTTAAATGTACAATTCTCATCCGTAAAGTTAACACAGCATTTATGAATAAGGTTGGTCTATGAGTGAAAATAAACTGTTTGATAATTATGAGATTATAGAAAGAAATCTACTAAAAACAGAGTCAGATAAAAACATCCCTGAAATAAATCTTGCCCTTAAGGATGGAGAGAGTTACATCATTAAATATTGGCCTAGAAATACCTTAAGTGATGAACAAGTCCTTGAAAGTATTTGGCAACATGAACTACGACAACTCCAAAGATTAAAAGGATATCCTGGCGTAGGAGATTATATTGTAAATCCCGTCGAATCAAAAAAAACAAATGACGGATATTATCTAGTTTTAAACTCCGATGGCAGAGTTCCTACATCATATTTACTAAATAAAAAGACTCTATCCCTCCCCGGAAAGAGCCATTGGCTTACACGATTAAAAGACCCAACAATAAGAATAAGGTTTTGGAAAAACATCAGTAGAGTTACGAGTGCTATTGGTTTACTTCATGCTCAGGGATTACTACATCGACATTTGGATGAAAATGCAATTCTTACATACAACTATGAATCTGATGATTATAATGACTTTCAACTAACGGGATTTGAATGGTCGATTCGGATGCCAACACTTACAACGGCGAAGATCGAACATTCTGGTGAACAAGGGAAAATATCAACATTCGCTACAGATTGGGTTGACTTAGGAGTATTAATATCTAAGTTCCTTAAAATAGAAATAAACAAGATTAAGGATCTTCACTTTCCCGCCGAATACTTTATAACTAACAATCAATTAGCAATCAGTGAAGTAGCAATAATTCGCAGTCTCTTAGGTATTCAACCAATTCAGCAAAATGCTATCAAAGAACTTTTAGGAGAAAAGGAAATCCTCCAATTCATAGAGAGGATAACCAATGAGCTTACTGATTATTATAAAAGAACCAAAACTATACACGGCATTGCTATAAACACTAAATTCTCACAAATAGATAATAATAAAGAGAAAAAAGAATTATTTCACTGCATACAAAAAGTCATCCATAGAAAAACTCAATTCACTATTTCAAGAGATGACACAGAAATAATTAAGAATTTTGTAAAAGATGATTTATCTGAGACTCCTGTATTGTTTGTAAATAATTATGAAAACGATTATTACGATGTAATTTTAAAAGGTAAAGAGCTTTTCTATGTGCTGACACCATTTCAACCAGACCATGGAACGAATGATAAAACGTGGAAAATAGGTTACTCAAAACATGCTTATTTAGAGCTTCCGAATAAATTTTTCAGCAAAGAAAACTACATAGAATTAAATAGCAACAATATTTTTTGTTATACTCATCATGAAGCAAAAAATTTCCTTCTAAACAGTAATGAATCTTTAAATCTAATGTCTTGGGATATTATATTCAAAGAAATAGGAAAAACTTACAACAAGAAAAATGAAGAACATCTTAAATTATTAGAGGGATTAACTGCTGTACATATTACTAATATCGCCTATGCTAAGGCAGAAATTTTCCCTGTAGAAATACTCAGTGAAGAAAGTGACTCAGAAAATATTGGCTCATGGATTTTTAAATTCATATCAAGGCTTGATGAGGCAACTGAAGAGTTGTCAAAATCTCTTAGCATAGAATCCCCATCAGTTAGGCTTGAAAAAATAATAAACAGTAGCGAAAATAATGACAAGTTATCTTGGAGTCTTGTTAATAATAAAGATTTTAGTAGAGTTGATGATGAAATCCTTTTAGAGTTTTATGGCTTTGAAACCGATAATAAAAGTCAAGATATTTACAGTTTCACCTCTAAAAAACCACTTCCCGATTGGCGAGATCTTTATATTGTTCCAGATTCTCTAGAAGGTACATTGCGTCAAATAACACGACATGCAAATACATTAGACATGCTTGAAAATCATGTAGAATTGATGAATGTAATTACTTCACCTAACACACACCTTACAGTAAGCAATGAAGAAATCGTTGCAGAAGATATAATGGATTCATTAGATGAATCTAAACAGAAAGTTTTTTCAAAAGTTTTATCAACTTTACCAATGAACCTTGTACAGGGACCTCCGGGAGTTGGTAAAACTCACTTAGTAAAAGCCCTATCTCAATATATATTTAAAGAAGAACCTAACAGCAGAATATTATTCACCGCACAGAGTCATGCTACTGTACAGCATCTTTACCATGAAGTTGTTAAAGATTTAGTTACGCAAGATAAAAGCATTAATGGCCCTATAATCATTAGATGCAACAAAGTTTCTGGTGAGGACAATATTGTAGTAAACAGTGCTGATGAGACTGGATTAGAATACTTAAAGATGTTTGTAGAAAGCGATCTTTTTAAAAATTCATCTAATGATAAATTAAAGAATGACATTGCTGGTTTACTTAAATCCTCACCTGCAAAAAGATACCCATTAATTAATCAACTTATCAAATCAGCAAGCTTAATATTCGCTACAACAAATTCCGATTATGTCGAAAGAATGATAAAGGAAAGAGCACAATTTGATTGGTCTATCATGGAAGAGACAGGGAAAGTTACAGGGATAGAACTAAG
>NZ_CAMFKT010000037.1:0-29116 GCF_945957325.1 Enterobacter sp. PL1 | reverse complement strand
TTACCGTCCACAGTTCTACTTCCGTACTACTGACGTGACCGGTACCATCGAACTGCCAGAAGGCGTTGAGATGGTAATGCCAGGCGACAACATCAAGATGGTTGTGACGCTGATCCACCCAATCGCGATGGACGACGGTCTGCGTTTCGCAATCCGTGAAGGTGGCCGTACCGTTGGTGCGGGCGTGGTTGCTAAAGTTCTCGGCTAATTGCTGATAACATTTGACGCAATGCGCAATAAAAGGGCATCATTTGATGCCCTTTTTGCACGCTTTCACGTCAGAACCTGGCTCATCAGTGATTATTTTTGTCATAATCATTGCTGAGACAGGCTCTGCAGAGAGCGTATAATTCGAAAAGCGAATTAGCATTTCGATTTGGTTTGCCTCGCAATCGCGGGGTGAAAATGTTTGTAGAATACTTCTGACAGGTTGGTTTATGAGTGCGAATACCGAAGCTCAAGGGAGCGGGCGCGGCCTGGAAGCGATGAAATGGGTAGTAGTAGCCGTTCTGCTGATCGTAGCGATTGTCGGCAACTACCTTTATCGTGACATGATGCTGCCGCTACGCGCGCTTGCAGTGGTAATTCTGATTGCTGCAGCGGGTGGTGTCGCGCTGTTGACGACGAAAGGCAAAGCGACCGTCGCTTTTGCTCGCGAAGCGCGTACCGAAGTCCGTAAGGTAATTTGGCCGACTCGCCAGGAAACATTGCACACCACGCTGATCGTAGCGGCGGTTACCGCTGTAATGTCACTGATCCTGTGGGGACTGGATGGTATTCTGGTTCGCCTGGTATCCTTTATCACTGGCCTGAGGTTCTGAGATGTCTGAAGCCCCTAAAAAGCGCTGGTACGTCGTTCAGGCGTTTTCCGGTTTTGAAGGCCGCGTAGCAACGTCGCTGCGTGAGCATATCAAATTACACAACATGGAAGAGTTATTTGGCGAAGTTATGGTTCCGACCGAAGAAGTGGTCGAGATCCGTGGCGGTCAGCGTCGCAAAAGCGAGCGCAAATTCTTCCCGGGTTACGTGCTGGTTCAGATGGTGATGAACGACGCGAGCTGGCACCTGGTGCGCAGCGTACCGCGCGTGATGGGCTTTATCGGCGGCACGTCTGACCGTCCGGCGCCAATCAGCGACAAAGAAGTGGATGCGATTATGAACCGCCTGCAGCAGGTTGGTGATAAGCCGCGTCCGAAAACGCTGTTTGAACCGGGTGAAATGGTTCGTGTTAATGACGGTCCGTTTGCTGACTTTAACGGCGTCGTTGAAGAAGTGGACTACGAAAAGTCCCGCCTGAAAGTTTCTGTATCTATCTTCGGTCGTGCGACCCCGGTAGAACTGGACTTTGCGCAGGTCGAAAAAGCCTAAGCAGCGATCAAAAAAGCGACGATTTAATCGTTGCACAGGGCGCGAGATTGGAATACAATTTCGCGCCTTTTGTTTTTATGGGCCCGGCCCGTAAAACGAATTTTATTCACGGGGAGCCTCACTGAGGCGCTATTACCCAATCAGAGGATTTTAGAATGGCTAAGAAAGTACAAGCCTACGTCAAGCTGCAGGTTGCAGCTGGTATGGCGAACCCAAGTCCACCAGTTGGTCCAGCTCTGGGTCAGCAGGGTGTGAACATCATGGAATTCTGTAAAGCGTTCAACGCAAAAACGGAATCCCTGGAAAAAGGTCTGCCAATCCCAGTCGTAATCACTGTTTACGCTGACCGTTCTTTCACTTTCGTTACCAAAACCCCTCCAGCAGCAGTTCTGCTGAAGAAAGCGGCTGGTATCAAGTCTGGTTCCGGTAAACCGAACAAAGACAAAGTGGGTAAAATTTCCCGCGCTCAGCTGCAGGAAATCGCGCAGACCAAAGCTGCCGACATGACTGGTGCCGACATTGAAGCGATGACTCGCTCAATCGAAGGTACTGCACGTTCCATGGGCCTGGTAGTGGAGGACTAAGAAATGGCTAAACTGACCAAGCGCATGTCCGTGATCCGTGACAAAGTTGATGCGACCAAACAGTACGACATCAACGAAGCTATCGCTCTGCTGAAAGAACTGGCAACTGCTAAGTTCGTTGAAAGCGTTGACGTTGCCGTTAACCTGGGCATCGACGCGCGTAAATCCGATCAGAACGTTCGTGGCGCAACTGTACTGCCACACGGTACTGGCCGTTCCGTTCGCGTAGCTGTATTTGCTCAGGGTGCAAACGCTGAAGCTGCTAAAGCTGCCGGCGCTGAACTGGTAGGTATGGAAGATCTGGCTGATCAGATCAAGAAAGGCGAAATGAACTTTGACGTTGTTATTGCTTCTCCAGATGCAATGCGCGTTGTTGGCCAGCTGGGCCAGGTTCTGGGTCCACGCGGCCTGATGCCAAACCCGAAAGTGGGTACTGTAACCCCTAACGTTGCTGAAGCGGTTAAGAACGCTAAAGCAGGTCAGGTTCGTTATCGTAACGACAAAAACGGCATCATCCACACCACCATCGGTAAAGTGGACTTTGACGCTGACAAACTGAAAGAAAACCTGGAAGCTCTGCTGGTTGCGCTGAAAAAAGCAAAACCAACTCAGGCAAAAGGCGTGTACATCAAGAAAGTTAGCATCTCCACCACCATGGGTGCAGGTGTTGCAGTTGACCAGGCTGGCCTGAGCGCTGCTGCAAACTAATGCCTTTACGTGGGCGGTGATTTTGTCTACAATCTTACCCCCACGTTTGCTAACAATAGTTAGCGGCTAAAAGATTTGTTCGTTGGAGCCTGGCCTAATCCAGGCCTCCGTCGAAGACCGCAGGTGTTTCGCAAGAGACTTAATCCCCTGCGTAGACGGTGACAGAACGCTAAGATTATTTTTGGATACTCTGGCTTGTTTCTGCTCACCGTATTAAGACGCTCTTTCCGTTGGGGAGAGTGAAGTGAGTTCCGGAACATGAGTTCCGGCAAACATCCAGGAGCAAAGCTAATGGCTTTAAATCTTCAAGACAAACAAGCGATTGTTGCTGAAGTCAGCGAAGTAGCCAAAGGCGCGCTGTCTGCAGTAGTTGCGGATTCCCGTGGCGTTACTGTAGACAAAATGACTGAACTGCGTAAAGCAGGTCGTGAAGCTGGCGTATACATGCGTGTTGTTCGTAACACCCTGCTGCGCCGCGTAGTTGAAGGTACTCAGTTCGAGTGCCTGAAAGACACGTTTGTTGGTCCGACCCTGATTGCATACTCTATGGAACACCCGGGCGCTGCTGCTCGTCTGTTCAAAGAGTTCGCGAAAGCGAATGCAAAATTTGAGGTCAAAGCTGCAGCCTTTGAAGGTGAGTTGATCCCGGCATCGCAAATCGATCGCCTGGCAACCCTGCCGACCTACGAAGAAGCAATTGCACGCCTGATGGCAACCATGAAAGAAGCTGCGGCTGGCAAACTGGTTCGCACTCTGGCTGCTGTACGCGATGCGAAAGAAGCTGCTTAATCGCAGTTATCTTTATAAAGCATTTGCTTACGTATAAACTTATTCTGATTTTCAGGAACAATTTAAATGTCTATCACTAAAGATCAAATCATTGAAGCAGTAGCAGCTATGTCCGTAATGGACGTTGTAGAGCTGGTTTCTGCAATGGAAGAAAAATTCGGTGTTTCTGCTGCTGCTGCTGTAGCTGTAGCTGCGGGCCCGGCTGAAGCTGCTGAAGAAAAAACTGAATTCGACGTAATTCTGAAAGCTGCTGGCGCGAACAAAGTTGCTGTTATCAAAGCAGTACGTGGCGCAACTGGCCTGGGTCTGAAAGAAGCTAAAGACCTGGTAGAATCTGCTCCAGCTGCGCTGAAAGAAGGCGTGAGCAAAGACGACGCAGAAGCACTGAAAAAATCTCTGGAAGAAGCTGGCGCTGAAGTTGAAGTTAAATAAGCCAACTTTTCTGGTTGCAGCCTAAGTCATTAGGCTGATGGCTGGTGACTTTTTAGTCACCAGCCTTTTTGCGCTGTAAGGCATCAGTAGCATTTCACACTGTTTGACTGCTGATTGTCCTGACAATGCATGTTTCTATCGACGACTTAATATATTGCGACAGGGTGCTCGCTCTGTGTAAATCGCGACGAAATGATTTAAGCGTGATAGCAACAGGTATTGCGGAAAGTATTCAATTTTCCGGTCCACAAAATGGTGTTGCACAAACTGTCCCTTCGTCGGACAGATGGGTCGACTTGTCAGCGAGCTGAGGAACCCTATGGTTTACTCCTATACCGAGAAAAAACGTATTCGTAAGGATTTTGGTAAACGTCCACAAGTTCTGGACATTCCATATCTCCTTTCTATCCAGCTTGACTCGTTCCAGAAGTTTATCGAGCAAGATCCTGAAGGGCAGTACGGTCTGGAAGCAGCCTTCCGCTCCGTGTTCCCGATTCAGAGCTACAGCGGTAACTCCGAGCTGCAGTACGTCAGCTACCGCCTTGGCGAACCGGTGTTTGACGTTCAGGAATGTCAGATCCGTGGCGTGACCTATTCCGCACCGCTGCGCGTGAAACTGCGTCTGGTGATCTACGAGCGCGAAGCGCCGGAAGGCACCGTAAAAGACATTAAAGAACAAGAAGTCTACATGGGTGAAATTCCACTCATGACGGACAACGGTACTTTCGTTATTAACGGTACTGAGCGTGTTATCGTTTCCCAGCTGCATCGTAGCCCGGGCGTCTTCTTCGACAGCGATAAAGGTAAAACGCACTCTTCCGGTAAAGTACTGTATAACGCACGCATCATTCCTTACCGTGGTTCCTGGCTGGACTTCGAGTTCGATCCAAAAGACAACCTGTTTGTCCGTATCGACCGTCGTCGTAAACTGCCTGCAACCATCATTCTGCGTGCACTGAACTATACCACTGAGCAGATCCTGGACCTGTTCTTTGAGAAAGTGATCTTTGAAATCCGCGACAACAAGCTGCAGATGGAGCTGGTGCCGGAACGTCTGCGTGGTGAGACCGCGTCGTTCGACATCGAAGCCGACGGCAAAGTGTATGTGGAAAAAGGTCGCCGTATCACCGCGCGCCACATCCGCCAGCTGGAAAAAGATGATATCAAACACATCGAAGTTCCGGTTGAATACATTGCAGGAAAAGTAGCCGCGAAAGATTACGTTGATGAATCAACTGGCGAGCTGATCTGCCCGGCTAACATGGAGCTGAGCCTGGATCTGCTGGCTAAGCTGAGTCAGGCTGGCCACAAACGTATCGAAACGCTGTTCACCAACGATCTGGACCACGGTCCGTACATCTCTGAGACTGTACGCGTCGACCCAACCAACGATCGTCTGAGCGCGCTGGTTGAAATCTACCGCATGATGCGTCCTGGTGAGCCACCAACTCGCGAAGCGGCAGAAAGCCTGTTCGAGAACCTGTTCTTCTCCGAAGACCGCTACGATCTGTCCGCGGTTGGTCGTATGAAGTTCAACCGTTCTCTGCTGCGCGACGAAATCGAAGGTTCCGGTATCCTGAGCAAAGACGACATCATCGAAGTGATGAAGAAGCTCATCGATATCCGTAACGGCAAAGGCGAAGTGGATGACATCGACCACCTCGGCAACCGTCGTATCCGTTCCGTAGGCGAAATGGCGGAAAACCAGTTCCGCGTTGGCCTGGTACGTGTAGAGCGTGCGGTGAAAGAGCGTCTGTCTCTGGGCGATCTGGATACCCTGATGCCTCAGGATATGATCAACGCCAAGCCGATTTCTGCAGCAGTGAAAGAGTTCTTCGGTTCCAGCCAGCTGTCTCAGTTCATGGACCAGAACAACCCGCTGTCTGAGATTACGCACAAGCGTCGTATCTCTGCACTCGGCCCAGGCGGTCTGACCCGTGAACGTGCAGGCTTCGAAGTTCGAGACGTACACCCGACCCACTACGGTCGCGTATGTCCAATCGAAACGCCTGAAGGTCCAAACATCGGTCTGATCAACTCCCTGTCCGTGTACGCACAGACTAACGAATACGGTTTCCTCGAGACCCCGTACCGTAAAGTGACCGACGGTGTTGTTACCGACGAAATTCATTACCTGTCTGCTATCGAAGAAGGCAACTACGTTATCGCTCAGGCGAACTCCAACCTGGATGACGAAGGCCACTTTGTAGAAGATCTGGTGACCTGCCGTAGCAAAGGCGAATCCAGCTTGTTCAGCCGCGACCAGGTTGACTACATGGACGTATCCACCCAGCAGGTGGTATCCGTCGGTGCGTCCCTGATCCCGTTCCTGGAACACGATGACGCCAACCGTGCATTGATGGGTGCGAACATGCAACGTCAGGCCGTTCCAACTCTGCGTGCTGATAAGCCGCTGGTTGGTACCGGTATGGAACGTGCTGTTGCCGTTGACTCCGGTGTTACTGCAGTTGCTAAGCGTGGCGGTACTGTTCAGTACGTGGATGCCTCCCGTATCGTTATCAAAGTTAACGAAGACGAGATGTACCCGGGCGAAGCTGGTATCGACATTTATAACCTGACCAAATACACCCGTTCTAACCAGAACACCTGTATCAACCAGATGCCTTGCGTATCTCTGGGTGAGCCAGTTGAGCGCGGCGACGTGCTGGCAGACGGTCCGTCCACCGACCTCGGTGAACTGGCGCTCGGTCAGAACATGCGCGTAGCGTTCATGCCGTGGAACGGTTACAACTTCGAAGACTCCATCCTCGTCTCCGAGCGTGTGGTTCAGGAAGATCGTTTCACCACCATCCACATTCAGGAACTGGCGTGTGTGTCCCGTGACACCAAGCTGGGGCCAGAAGAGATCACTGCTGACATCCCTAACGTGGGTGAAGCTGCGCTCTCCAAACTGGATGAATCCGGTATTGTTTACATCGGTGCGGAAGTGACCGGCGGCGACATTCTGGTTGGTAAGGTTACGCCGAAAGGTGAAACCCAGCTGACGCCAGAAGAGAAACTGCTGCGTGCCATCTTCGGTGAGAAAGCGTCTGACGTTAAAGACTCTTCTCTGCGCGTACCAAACGGTGTTTCCGGTACGGTTATCGACGTTCAGGTCTTCACTCGTGATGGCGTTGAGAAAGATAAGCGTGCGCTGGAAATCGAAGAGATGCAGCTCAAACAGGCTAAGAAAGACCTGTCTGAAGAACTGCAGATCCTCGAAGCGGGTCTGTTCAGCCGTATCTATGCGGTGCTGGTTGCCGGTGGCGTTGAAGCTGAGAAGCTCGACAAACTGCCACGCGATCGCTGGCTGGAACTGGGCCTGACCGACGAAGAGAAACAAAATCAGCTGGAACAGCTGGCTGAGCAGTATGACGAGCTGAAACACGAGTTCGAGAAAAAACTCGAAGCGAAACGCCGCAAAATCACTCAGGGCGACGATCTGGCACCAGGCGTGCTGAAGATTGTTAAGGTCTATCTGGCTGTTAAACGTCAGATCCAGCCTGGTGATAAGATGGCAGGTCGTCACGGTAACAAGGGTGTTATCTCTAAGATCAACCCGATCGAAGATATGCCGCACGATGCTAACGGTACGCCGGTAGATATCGTACTGAACCCACTGGGCGTACCGTCTCGTATGAACATTGGTCAGATCCTGGAAACTCACCTGGGTATGGCTGCGAAAGGTATCGGCGACAAGATTAACGCCATGCTGAAACAGCAGCAGGAAGTCGCGAAACTGCGCGAATTCATCCAGCGTGCCTACGATCTGGGTACCGACGTGCGTCAGAAAGTCGACCTGAACACCTTCAGCGATGAAGAAGTGCTGCGTCTGGCAGAGAACCTGCGCAAAGGTATGCCAATTGCAACGCCGGTATTCGACGGTGCAAAAGAAGCAGAAATTAAAGAGCTGCTGCAACTGGGTGGTCTGCCAACGTCTGGTCAGATTACGCTGTTTGACGGCCGTACCGGTGAACAGTTCGAACGTCCGGTAACCGTAGGTTACATGTACATGCTGAAACTGAACCACCTGGTCGACGACAAGATGCACGCTCGTTCTACCGGTTCTTACAGCCTGGTTACTCAGCAGCCGCTGGGTGGTAAGGCACAGTTCGGTGGTCAGCGCTTCGGGGAGATGGAAGTGTGGGCGCTGGAAGCATACGGCGCGGCATACACCCTGCAGGAAATGCTCACCGTTAAGTCTGATGACGTGAACGGTCGTACTAAGATGTATAAAAACATCGTGGACGGCAACCATCAGATGGAACCAGGCATGCCAGAATCCTTCAACGTACTGTTGAAAGAGATTCGTTCGCTGGGTATCAACATCGAACTGGAAGACGAGTAATTCTCGCTCAAACAGGTCACTGGTGCCGGGTTAACCCCCGGCACCGGATTGTGCTAACTCCGACGGGAGCAAATCCGTGAAAGATTTATTAAAGTTTCTGAAAGCGCAGACTAAAACCGAAGAGTTTGATGCGATCAAAATTGCTCTGGCTTCGCCAGACATGATCCGTTCATGGTCTTTCGGTGAAGTTAAAAAGCCGGAAACCATCAACTACCGTACGTTCAAACCTGAGCGTGACGGCCTTTTCTGTGCGCGTATTTTCGGGCCAGTAAAAGATTACGAGTGCCTGTGCGGTAAGTACAAGCGCCTGAAACACCGCGGTGTGATCTGTGAGAAGTGCGGCGTTGAAGTGACCCAGACCAAAGTGCGCCGTGAGCGCATGGGCCACATCGAGCTGGCGTCTCCGACTGCTCACATCTGGTTCCTGAAATCACTGCCGTCCCGTATCGGTCTGCTGCTGGATATGCCGCTGCGTGATATCGAACGTGTTCTGTACTTCGAATCTTATGTGGTTATCGAAGGCGGGATGACGAACCTGGAACGTCATCAGATCCTGACTGAAGAGCAGTATCTGGACGCGCTGGAAGAGTTCGGTGACGAATTCGACGCGAAGATGGGTGCGGAAGCTATTCAGGCCCTGCTGAAGAGCATGGATCTGGAGCAAGAGTGCGAGCAGCTGCGTGAAGAGCTGAACGAAACCAACTCCGAAACCAAGCGTAAAAAACTAACCAAGCGTATCAAACTGCTGGAAGCGTTCGTTCAGTCTGGTAACAAGCCAGAGTGGATGATCCTGACCGTTCTGCCGGTTCTGCCGCCAGATCTGCGTCCACTGGTTCCGCTGGATGGTGGTCGTTTCGCAACGTCCGATCTGAACGATCTGTATCGTCGCGTGATCAACCGTAACAACCGTCTGAAACGTCTGCTGGATCTGGCTGCGCCGGACATCATCGTACGCAACGAAAAACGTATGCTGCAGGAAGCGGTAGATGCCCTGCTGGATAACGGTCGTCGCGGTCGTGCGATCACCGGTTCTAACAAACGTCCTCTGAAATCTTTGGCCGACATGATCAAAGGTAAACAGGGTCGTTTCCGTCAGAACCTGCTCGGTAAGCGTGTTGACTACTCCGGTCGTTCTGTAATCACCGTAGGTCCATACCTGCGTCTGCATCAGTGCGGTCTGCCGAAGAAAATGGCACTGGAGCTGTTCAAACCGTTCATCTACGGCAAGCTGGAACTGCGTGGCCTGGCCACCACCATCAAAGCCGCTAAGAAAATGGTTGAGCGTGAAGAAGCTGTCGTTTGGGATATCCTGGACGAAGTTATCCGCGAACACCCGGTACTGCTGAACCGTGCACCAACCCTGCACCGTCTGGGTATCCAGGCATTTGAGCCAGTCCTGATCGAAGGTAAAGCTATCCAGCTGCACCCGCTGGTTTGTGCGGCATATAACGCCGACTTCGATGGTGACCAGATGGCTGTTCACGTACCGCTGACGCTGGAAGCCCAGCTCGAAGCGCGTGCGCTAATGATGTCTACCAACAACATCCTGTCTCCAGCGAACGGTGAGCCAATCATTGTTCCTTCTCAGGACGTTGTACTGGGTCTGTACTACATGACCCGTGACTGTGTTAACGCCAAAGGCGAAGGCATGGTGCTGACTGGCCCGAAAGAAGCTGAGCGTATTTATCGCGCTGGCCTGGCCTCTCTGCATGCGCGCGTTAAAGTGCGTATCACCGAATACGAAAAAGATGCAAACGGCGAATTCGTTGCGAAAACCAGCCTGAAAGACACGACCGTTGGCCGTGCCATTCTGTGGATGATCGTACCGAAAGGTCTGCCTTTCTCCATCGTCAACCAGGCGCTGGGCAAGAAAGCGATCTCCAAAATGCTGAACACCTGTTACCGCATTCTGGGCCTGAAGCCGACCGTTATCTTCGCTGACCAGACTATGTACACCGGCTTTGCTTATGCAGCGCGTTCAGGTGCATCTGTTGGTATCGATGACATGGTCATCCCAGAGAAGAAACACGAGATCATCTCTGAAGCGGAAGCTGAAGTTGCTGAGATCCAGGAGCAGTTCCAGTCTGGTCTGGTTACCGCGGGCGAACGCTATAACAAAGTTATCGATATCTGGGCAGCGGCGAACGATCGTGTATCCAAAGCGATGATGGACAACCTGCAGACCGAAACCGTGATTAACCGTGACGGCGTAGAAGAGCAGCAGGTTTCCTTCAACAGCATCTACATGATGGCCGACTCCGGTGCGCGTGGTTCTGCAGCACAGATTCGTCAGCTGGCAGGTATGCGTGGTCTGATGGCGAAGCCAGATGGCTCCATCATCGAAACGCCAATCACCGCGAACTTCCGTGAAGGTCTGAACGTACTCCAGTACTTCATCTCCACGCACGGTGCGCGTAAAGGTCTGGCGGATACCGCACTGAAAACCGCGAACTCCGGTTATCTGACGCGTCGTCTGGTAGACGTTGCGCAGGATCTGGTTGTGACCGAAGACGATTGTGGCACCCTCGAAGGTATCACCATGACCCCGGTTATCGAGGGTGGTGATGTTAAAGAGCCACTGCGCGATCGCGTACTGGGTCGTGTGACCGCGGAAGACATCCTGAAGCCGGGCACCGCAGACATTCTGGTTCCACGCAACACCCTGCTGCACGAACAGTGGTGTGACCTGCTGGAAGCGAACTCTGTTGACTCCGTGAAGGTGCGTTCCGTTGTATCCTGTGACACCGACTTTGGTGTATGTGCGCACTGCTACGGTCGTGACCTGGCGCGTGGCCACATCATCAACAAAGGTGAAGCCATCGGCGTTATCGCGGCACAGTCCATCGGTGAGCCGGGTACACAGCTGACGATGCGTACGTTCCACATCGGTGGTGCGGCATCTCGTGCGGCTGCTGAATCCAGCATCCAGGTGAAAAACAAAGGTAGCATCAAGCTCAGCAACGCGAAATCGGTTGTGAACTCCAGCGGTAAACTGGTTATCACTTCACGTAACACCGAGCTGAAGCTGATCGACGAATTCGGTCGTACCAAAGAGAGCTATAAAGTGCCTTACGGTGCGGTTATGGCGAAAGGTGATGGCGAGCAGGTTGCCGGCGGTGAAACCGTTGCAAACTGGGATCCACACACCATGCCGGTTATCACCGAAGTAAGTGGTTTCATCCGCTTCACTGACATGATCGACGGCCAGACCATTACTCGTCAGACTGACGAGCTGACCGGTCTGTCTTCTCTGGTGGTTCTGGATTCTGCTGAACGTACTACCGGTGGTAAAGATCTGCGTCCTGCACTGAAAATCGTTGATGCTCAGGGTAATGACGTTCTGATCCCAGGTACCGATATGCCTGCGCAGTACTTCCTGCCGGGTAAAGCGATTGTACAGCTGGAAGATGGCGTACAGATCAGCTCTGGTGACACCCTGGCGCGTATTCCTCAGGAATCCGGCGGTACCAAGGACATCACCGGTGGTCTGCCACGCGTTGCGGACCTGTTCGAAGCACGTCGTCCGAAAGAGCCGGCAATTCTGGCTGAAATCAGCGGTATCATCTCCTTCGGTAAAGAGACCAAAGGTAAGCGCCGTCTGGTTATCACTCCAGTAGATGGCAGCGAACCGTACGAAGAGATGATTCCTAAGTGGCGTCAGCTCAACGTGTTCGAAGGTGAACGCGTAGAACGTGGTGACGTGGTTTCCGACGGTCCAGAAGCGCCGCACGACATCCTGCGTCTGCGTGGTGTGCATGCTGTTACTCGTTACATCGTTAACGAAGTACAGGACGTATACCGCCTGCAGGGCGTTAAGATTAACGATAAACACATCGAAGTTATCGTTCGTCAGATGCTGCGTAAAGCAACCATCGAAAACGCGGGCAGCTCCGAGTTCCTCGAAGGCGAGCAGGTGGAATACTCACGCGTCAAGATCGCTAACCGCGAACTGGAAGCGAACGGCAAAATCGGTGCGACCTTCTCGCGCGATCTGCTGGGTATCACCAAAGCGTCTCTGGCAACCGAGTCCTTCATCTCTGCAGCATCGTTCCAGGAAACGACTCGTGTCCTGACCGAAGCCGCTGTTGCAGGTAAACGTGATGAACTGCGCGGTCTGAAAGAGAACGTTATCGTGGGTCGTCTGATCCCGGCGGGTACCGGTTATGCGTACCATCAGGATCGTATGCGTCGTCGTGCTGCAGGCGAACTGCCAGCTGCACCGCAGGTTACTGCTGAAGATGCATCCGCGAGCCTGGCAGAACTGCTGAACGCAGGTCTGGGTGGCTCCGACAACGAGTAATCGTTGAGTCGCTAATAAAAAACCCGCTTCGGCGGGTTTTTTTATATCTGCAAAATTTCAGTTTACTAATGGGATCCGTCGATACAGCTCAATCATATCGCCCGCCAGGTCCTGTATGACCATGGCGTTCATCAGGTGATCCTGCGAGTGGACGGTGATCAGGTTAACCGGAAGCTTCCCGGTCCCTTCATCAAGACCGATAAGCTGTGTCTGTATGGTGTGCGCATGCTTCACATATTCCCGCGACTCTTCCATCGCTTTTTCGGCTTCGTCAAACTCACCTTTACGCGCCATCTGCAATGCCGTCAGGGCCGCACTGCGCGCCGCGCCTGCGTTAACAAGCAGTTCCATAATCGTGGTTTCTAAGTCTTCCATTATGACTCCAGAAGTTTGAGCGCTTTATCCAGTACGGCATCACCTTTCATCATGCCGTAATCCATCATGTCGATCACCGCGACCTTTTTGCCCAGCGGGTCGGCCTGCGCCTGTAATTTAGCCTGCTCGTATTTAACCTGTGGCCCCAGCAATACGATGTCGGCCGTTGCGATATTGTCTTTAAACTCCGCAACCGGAACGGCTTTAATGGTGACTTCAACCCCTTTTTTCTGCGCGGCGTCTTTCATACGTTGAACCAGCATGCTGGTTGACATTCCCGCTGCACAGCATAAAACGATGTTCTTCATAATCAGCCTCGATCTACATGTGTTTATTGATAATTATCCCGTGCAGACCGCTTCAACAACCGCTTTACCGCGATTGTGTGTCAGGCATCACAAAGAAACAGGCGTTTTTCTGAAACCGGTTACAATTTTACATTGGCGGGTACCCTGACCGTCGAAACGGGCAGGGTGAAAGCGAGAGGATTAGCTGATGGATGTGCGAACGATTCGATTTTTTCCCTGCTGTTTGGCGCTGTAGAGGGCGTTATCAACGCTTCCGACAAATTGTTCCAGCGGTTCAAAATGCCACTCCCCAAGACCGCCGCTGAACGTAACCCGCAGGTTTTCTTCCCGCCAGAGGCGTTTTTCAACGGCGGTACGCCACGCTTCCAGTAATGAGAGCGCGGAAGACATCTGCTCCGCCTGGAAGATTACGGCGAACTCTTCTCCGCCATAACGGTAAACCGAGACGTGATGTGGCTGCATAATCTGGATCCCTTCACGAGCCACGTTGCGCAGAACGATATCACCGGTCAGGTGACCCAGCGTGTCGTTAATTGACTTAAAGTTATCAATATCCACCAGCGCCATCGCGAAGGGTTGCTGGGCATTCAGCAGCTCTGCGATATCGCTGTCGAACGCGCGGCGGTTTTTACAGCCCGTCAGCGCATCGTGGGTGGCCTGGCGCACATACGCCATTTCGCGCTCTTTATTGGACTGAATCGTGTGGCTCAACATCGCTTCCAGGCGCGGCGCCTCGTTAACATCGCCGGTTTTGATGGCATTGATAATGTGCATCAGCACGCTACGCGAGGCGTGGCGGAGGTATAAGCCGAAAAGGATGATGATGATGGCCGCCAGCGCAAACCCCCAGCCAACGATCGTCGTTTCGTGGCGGGTGATATCGGTGAGCGTCGCACCGGATACCCGATAGATGACAAACCAGTCCGGGTTGGTAAACGAGTAATAGTAATACCAGGCGTTGCTTTTCTTGTCGTAAAGATGGCCTTCACCGCTGGTCATTTTGTCCATCAGCGCTTCGCTCACGTACTGCTTGAAGAGCGCGCCGGTATCCGGATGCAGCACCACAGCACCGTCGCGTTCGACGACGAAGAATTCCCCCTGAACGGGTGCCACCATCTGACGCAGGGTATAGCCCATTGACGTCAAATCAAGATGAAAGGCGATCGTTCCCTTCAGTCTGCCTTCCGGCGAGATCAACGGCTTATAAAGTGTCACCGTCGGATGGCCGGTGAAGTAGTCCATGTAGGGACGGGTATAGTGGCTGAAGATGCTGGCTTCCGCCTGAGCGACAAACCACGGCCGCGTTCGGGGATCGAAGGTTTTACTCTTCTCCGTGGGGAGCACCTCCGGTGCGCGCAGATAATGCCCCTGCGTATCGGCAAGCGAAATGGAGGAGACGGTCGGCATCAGGTTCTGCAAATGCATGACCATCTGCAGCCCCTGCGTCGGGTTAAGGTTTAGCGTCTCGTTTAGCCTGTCGTCACGCGCAAAGTACATCGCGGAACGGCCCAGAATATAGTCGTTTTCACGCAGGATAGATTCGGTGTAGTTCACCGCCAGGTTGTGCGTGAAGTTGCTATTGATCTTATGATAATCCTCAAGAAAATCCTTTCGTTGCGAAAGCGTCACCGCGATCGCGATCACCGCAAAACTGCAGAGGATCCCCGCAAAGCTGAGCATAATGGGCCGGGTAAAAGAGAGCTTTTTGCTGTGAAGTGCCATGAGCTGTACATCGTTCCTGATGGTGAATACTTTTCGTCTGCCGATATCCTCTCAGCATAGTCGCTGTCCTGCGGTTAGCGGTGAATTATACGGCACGCGATTTTTGACAGGATGATTTATCTTAAGAACCATTAAGAAAATACTTATTAAAATGGCATGAGCCGTTTGTGCAATGAACCAGAGGCAGGGCGAAACGAGGAAGAAGCTTTTCGCCCTGGTCAGCATCCGTTGCTGACCGTGTGACAATAAAAAACCGGACGATCGCTGACAATCTTCCGGTTTTGCCTTTTCGTCGCGGCTCGACAATTTTTTAACGTGTTGCAGTGCGTTTCAACGTCACTGCGAGGCTCTTCCCAGCCAGCTGTCCCAGTCTTTCCAGACGGGCTGAAGACCCTGCGCCGTCAGGGCGGCGGCGACCGCTTCCGGGCGTCGTCCGTCATGGGGTGCAAATTGTTCCAGTTCCGGATGGTCGTCGGCGTAGCCGCCAGGCTGCGTTTTGGAAAACGCGCTGACGTTGTTAATCGCAATCGGGATGACGCGATCGCGAAATGCCGGAGACTCGCGCGTTGAGAGCGATAATTCCACTTCCGGAGCGAGCAGGCGAAACGCGCAAATGGTCTGCACCAGCTGGCGTTCATCCATCAGCGAAGCCGGTTCAATTCCTCCCGCGCAGGGACGCAGGCGCGGGAAGGAGATGGAGTATCGGCTCTGCCAGTAGTGCTGCTGCAACCACAGCAGATGTTCCGCCACCATGTAACAATCCACCCGCCAGCTGTCGGAGAGCCCGATCAGCGCACCCAGACCGATTTTGTCGATACCGGCGCGACCCAGCCTGTCCGGCGTTTCCAGGCGGAAGAAGAAATCCTGTTTCTTGCCCTTCAGGTGGTGTCGGGCGTACGTCGCCTCGTGGTAGGTTTCCTGATAGACCATGACGCCGTCCAGCCCGAGCGTTTTGAGCTCCGCGTACTCCTCCTGCGACAGAGGCTGCACTTCCATCTGCAACGACGCAAACTGACGACGAATGGCGGGAAGGTGCCGACGGAAATAGTCCATTCCCACTTTCCCCTGATGTTCGCCCGTGACCAGCAAAAGATGTTCAAAGCCCATTTCACGGATGGCCGCACACTCACGGGCAATCTCAGCCTCATCGAGCGTTTTACGCTTGATGCGGTTGCTCATGGAGAAACCGCAGTAGGTGCAGTCATTGGCGCACAGGTTGGAGAGATAGAGCGGCACGTAGAAGCTCACCGTGTTGCCAAACCGCTGGCGGGTAAGCCGCTGCGCTCGCTGGGCCATCGGTTCGAGGTAGGCGCTGGCCGCCGGGGAGAGCAGGGCCATCAGATCCTCGCGGGTCAGATGACGGGCCTGCAGCGCGCGCTCCACGTCAGCCGCCGTTTTGCTGTTGATACGCAGGGCAATGTCGTCCCAGTTAAGCTGGCGCCAGCGCTCGGTAAACGTGCTCATGAGATCGCCTCCAGAAAACCGGTCAGCGGGCTGGTGGCCTGCGCCTGGAAACTGCGCGAGCCGGGGCCGGATCCTTTTGCCAGCAGGCCGGCCTCCACGGCCAGGCGGAATGCACGCGCCATCATGACCGGATCGTCGGCAACCGCGATAGCCGTATTCACCAGCACCGCGTCGGCGCCCATCTCCAGCGCCTGCGCGGCATGGCTGGGCACGCCAATGCCCGCATCCACCACCACCGGTACGGTGGCCTGTTCAATAATGATTTCCAGCATCGCGCGGGTCTCCAGCCCCTGGTTAGAGCCAATGGGGGCCCCCAGCGGCATGACGGCGGCGCAGCCGACCTCTTCCAGCCGTTTGCACAGGACAGGGTCGGCTCCGCAGTAAGGCAGGACGGTAAACCCTTGCTGCACCAGCTTTTCAGCCGCTTTCAGCGTTTCAATCGGATCGGGCAGCAGCCAGCGGGCATCCGGATGGATTTCCAGCTTCAACCAGCGGGTGCCGAGCGCCTCCCGTGCCAGTTGTGCGGCAAAAATCGCCTCTTCTGCCGTTTTGGCGCCGGAGGTGTTGGGCAACAGCGTGACGCCCGCTTCCAGCAACGGAGCCAGAATGGCATCGCTGTGATGGCGCAGATCCACGCGCTTAAGCGCCAGCGTCACCAGCTGGCTGCCGCTTTCGCGAATGGCCTCCACCATCAGCTGCGGCGAGGCGAATTTTCCGGTTCCGGTAAACAGATGCGAATCAAAATCCTTATCGGCAATACGTAACATCTCAGCCCCCTGCGATAACCTGAAACAGCAGGATCTGGTCGCCTTCATTGACCTGCTGATGTTCCCACTGCTCGCGCGGCAGGATCTGTTGATTGAGCGCCAGCGCCGTTCCCGGCTTGAGCTGACGCAGCTTGTCGAGCAGTGCGGCAACGGTGAGCCCGTCGTCGCAGCTCATCGGCTCATCGTTAAACAGAATGCGCATCGCGGCCTCCGCACACCGGGCAGTGGCTGGCGCGATGCAGCGCCAGATGACGCCAGCCGCTGGAGCGGGCATCAAACAGCCGCAGCGTATTGCGTTCCGTCTCCATGCCGCTGAGCAGCTTGATGGCCTCCAGCGCCTGCATCGTGCCCATCACGCCGACCACCGGACCCAGAATGCCCGCCGTACGGCAGTTGCGCGTCGGCTCGGCATCGTCCGGCCACAGGCAGCGATAGCAGCCCTGCGTCCACGGTGGCGTCAGAACCATCATTTGCCCGCCGAACCCCACCGCGCTGGCGGTGATAAGCGGCGTGTGATTTGCCACGCAGGCGGCGTTGATCGCCTGGCGCGTCGCCATGTTGTCGGTACAGTCCAGCACCACGTCGGCAAGGGCGACTTCACGGTGCAGGCTTTCACCGCCAAGCCGCTCCTGTAGGGCAATCAGTTCGATATCCGGGTTAAGCTGATGCAGCCGCTGCCGGGTGATCTGCGCTTTCGGCTGGTTGATATCCTCGGTGGTAAAGAGGATTTGTCGCTGCAGGTTGCTGAGGTGGACCTCGTCGTCGTCGGCCAGCACCAGCGTGCCGATGCCCGCGCCTGCCAGATAGAGCGCGGCGGGTGCACCTAATCCCCCCAGGCCAACAATCAGCACCCGGCTGGCGAGCAGTTTTTGCTGCCCGTCGATGGCGATATCTTCCAGCAGAATCTGACGGCTGTAGCGCATAAAGTCGCGATCATTCATCGCCTGCTCCTGCCAGCTGTAACAGCTGTTCGGTGGCGGCCTGCCAGTCTGCGGCCTGGGTGATGGCGCTGACGACGGCGATGCTGCCCACGCCGGTCTCCAGCACTGCCGGGGCGCGTTCCAGGCTGATTCCGCCGATGGCGACGGTGGGGTAGTCGGCAAGGCGTTTAACGTGACCCGCCAGTTGCGTCAGACCCTGCGGAGCGGAGGGCATCTGCTTGGTTTGCGTCGGGAAGACGTGACCGAGCGCGATGTAAGAGGGACGGGCCGCCAGGGCCACGTCGATCTCCATGTCATCGTGTGTTGACACACCAAGACGCAACCCGGCGTCACGGATTGCGCTCAGATCCGTTGTTTCCAGGTCCTCCTGACCCAGATGCACGCCGTACGCCCGGTGCTTAACGGCCAGCCGCCAGTAGTCATTGATAAACAGGCGGGCGTTATACCGACGCCCCAGAGCAATGGCGGCAACCACATCGGCTTCCACCTCCTCATCGCGTTTATCCTTGATGCGCAGCTGGAGGGTGCGAACGCCTGCCTCCAGCAGGCGCGCTATCCACGCCACGCTGTCCACCACCGGATAGAGCCCTAAACGGTAGGGAACGGGTGGGAAATCGGGCTGGTACATTACGCCTCCTCTTTTTTGAGGTAGATTTCGCCGCCTTTGGCGCGGAAGGTTTCGGACATGTCCGCCATACCCACTTCAATGGTTTGCGTGGCGGCGTAGTCGCGCACCTCCTGGCTGATTTTCATCGAGCAGAACTTCGGCCCACACATGGAGCAGAAGTGCGCGACTTTGCCCGATTCCTGCGGCAGGGTTTCGTCGTGATAGGCGCGGGCGGTGAACGGATCCAGCGCCAGGTTGAACTGGTCTTCCCAGCGGAATTCAAAGCGCGCCTTCGACATGGCGTTATCACGGATTTGCGCGCCCGGGTGGCCTTTGGCCAGATCCGCCGCGTGGGCGGCAATTTTGTAGGTGATCAGCCCCTGCTTCACGTCCTCTTTGTTAGGCAGGCCGAGGTGCTCTTTCGGCGTCACGTAGCAGAGCATGGCGCAGCCGAACCAGCCGATCATCGCCGCGCCAATGCCTGACGTGAAGTGGTCATAGCCCGGCGCGATGTCGGTGGTCAGTGGCCCCAGCGTGTAGAACGGCGCTTCGTGGCAGTGCTCCAGCTCTTCGGTCATGTTGCGGCGGATCATCTGCATCGGCACGTGTCCCGGGCCTTCAATCATCACCTGCACGTCATACTCCCAGGCGATTTTGGTCAGTTCGCCCAGCGTGTGCAGCTCGGCAAACTGCGCTTCGTCGTTGGCGTCGCGGATGGAGCCCGGGCGCAGGCCGTCGCCCAGCGAGAGGGAGACGTCATAGGCGGCGCAGATTTCGCAGATCTCGCGGAAGTGCTCGTAGAGGAAGTTCTCCTGGTGATGGGAGAGGCACCACTTCGCCAAGATCGAACCGCCGCGCGAGACGATGCCGGTCAGACGCTTCGCGGTCATCGGCACGTAACGCAGCAGCACGCCCGCGTGAATGGTGAAGTAGTCGACGCCCTGCTCGGCCTGCTCCAGCAGCGTGTCGCGGAACGCTTCCCAGGTCAGGTCTTCGGCAATGCCGTTGACCTTCTCCAGCGCCTGATAAATCGGAACGGTGCCAATCGGAACCGGGCTGTTACGCAGGATCCATTCGCGGGTTTCGTGAATATAGCGGCCGGTGGAGAGATCCATTACCGTGTCCGCGCCCCAGCGCGTTGACCAGACAAGCTTTTCAACCTCTTCTTCGATGGAGGAGGTGACGGCCGAGTTACCGATGTTAGCGTTGACCTTCACCAGGAAGTTGCGGCCGATAATCATCGGCTCGGATTCCGGGTGGTTAATGTTGGCGGGGATGATCGCGCGGCCTGCGGCCACTTCGTCACGCACAAATTCCGGCGTGATGTTCTCCGGCAGGCGTGCGCCAAAGCCTTCGCCCGGGTGCTGGTAGCGCAGCACTTCGCTGCGGATACGCTCGCGGCCCATGTTCTCGCGGATGGCGATGAACTCCATCTCCGGCGTGACGATCCCCTGGCGGGCGTAGTGCAGCTGCGTCACGCATTTGCCCGCTCTGGCGCGTTTTGGCGTCAGCAGGCCGGTAAAGCGCAGCGCGTCCAGACCGTCGTCGGCCAGGCGTTCTTTGGTGTATGCAGAACTGCGTACGCTCAGTTCTTCGCAGTCGTTACGCGCCTCTATCCACGGCTGGCGCAGCTTTGCCAGACCCTGCTGGACGTTAATAGCAACATCAGGATCGCCGTACGGGCCGGAGGTGTCATACACCGGCACGGCTTCGTTGTCTTCATACTGCGGATTCTCTTTGCTGCCGCCGATAAGCGTCGGGCTGAGCTGGATTTCACGCATCGGGACTCGGATATCGGCCTGCGAGCCGGAAATGTAGATGCGTTTCGAGTTCGGGAAAGCGGTGCCTTCCAGGGTGTCGATGAAGTGTTGGGCCTGTGCACGCTGTTCGCGGCGGGTCAGTTTTGCAGTAGACATAGCTCATTCCAAAAGTGAAGGACATGGCTTGTCAGACGACGGATGAAGCAAGAGAGGATCGCCCGGGGGGGCGATACAACAGCAGTGTGACTCTTGTTCCCTTCGCAGGTATTAACCTGATCAGGTTCCGCGGATCCCGAATTAACGGTCTCAGCCCGGCTTTCGCTCTGGGCACTCCGACAAGAAAAATCCCCCTCGTGAGAGGGGCGAATGGTTGTAAATTACTCGTTAACGATTAAGAACTCAAGCCGGGCGCGCGATGTTATCTTCGGGGCTGGCGTCCAGGACGAGGCTAATCAGCTTATCTTCCAGCGTGAATCGCTCTTCCAGCGCTTCGCCAAGGTCGGAAAGCGCCTGCTGGAACTCAAGATAGTTATCGTGATCGATGGCGTTCTCAAGCGTGGAATCGTAGTAATCCATGATCTGCTGGGTGTTGGCTTCCAGCAGCGGACAAAGCTTGCTGGCCGCTAAATACGGCGTTGTCCCTTCCATTTCGCGGATAATGCGTTCATAAATATTGAAATGGCCGTCGGACAGATAGTCGACCAGGCTCTGACAAAAATCATCCAGCGCTTTTTCATTCAGCCGCATAAACGATTCTTTGCCAGGCTTAAGACCGACCAGATTGTAATAAGCCACGAGTAGATGCTTGCGCACATGTAGCCAGCGATCCACCAGTTTGTTACTTCCTCTAACGCGCTCAGTCAGGCTTTCTAGCTGGTTTAACATGGTCGACTCCGCAAAGTGTAGGATTGAATCTGCTCATCCAGAATGTAACCACAATGCTAACAACATGTCAGTGAAGCGAAGGTAGTGCAATAGATATGGATCGTATTATTGAAAAATCAGATCTGGGTTGGTGGATCGTCAGTCACGAACAAAAATTATGGTTGCCCGGTGGAGAGCTGCCCTACGGTGCGGCGGAAACGTTCGATCTCGTGGGCCAGCCTGCGCTGAAGATCGGCGAGTGGCAGGGTGAACCCGTGTGGTTGATCCAACAATCGCGTCGTCTGGATATGGGATCCGTTCGCCAGGTGTTGGATCTGGACGTAGGCCTGTTCCAGCTGGCGGGGCGGGGCGTGCAGCTGGCGGAGTTTTACCGTTCGCACAAATACTGCGGCTATTGCGGCCATACCATGCACCCGAGTAAAACCGAGTGGGCGATGCTCTGCAGCCACTGCCGCGAACGTTATTACCCACAAATTGCGCCGTGCATTATCGTCGCTATCCGTCGGGATGACTCTATTTTGCTTGCACAGCATACCCGCCATCGCAACGGCATTCATACCGTGCTGGCCGGGTTCGTCGAAGTGGGCGAAACGCTGGAGCAGGCAGTGGCGCGCGAGGTGATGGAAGAGAGCGGAATCAAAGTGAAGAACCTGCGCTACGTCACCTCCCAGCCGTGGCCGTTCCCGCAGTCGCTGATGACGGCCTTTATGGCCGACTATGACAGCGGCGAGATCGTTATCGATCAGAAAGAGCTGCTGGATGCGAACTGGTATCGGTATGACGATCTACCGCTGCTTCCCCCACCGGGCACCGTGGCGCGTCGGCTCATAGAAGATACCGTAGCGATGTGTCGGGCCGAGTATGAGTAGTGTTACACTGAGGCCATGACGCTTAAGGAACTGCAAAAATGACCGAACTGAAGAACGATCGTTATCTGCGTGCGCTGCTGCGCCAGCCCGTTGATGTCACCCCGGTGTGGATGATGCGCCAGGCGGGACGCTATCTGCCAGAGTACAAAGCCACGCGCGCGCAGGCGGGCGATTTTATGTCGCTGTGCAAAAACGCCGAGCTGGCCTGTGAAGTGACGCTCCAGCCGCTGCGCCGCTTCCCGCTGGATGCGGCGATCCTCTTCTCGGATATTCTGACCATTCCGGATGCGATGGGCCTTGGCCTGTACTTCGAAACCGGTGAAGGCCCGCGTTTTACCTCTCCGATCAGAAGCAAAGCCGACGTGGACAAACTGCCGATCCCCGATCCGGAAGGCGAGCTGGGCTACGTGATGAACGCCGTGCGCACCATTCGCCGCGAGCTGAAAGGTGAAGTGCCGCTGATTGGCTTCTCCGGCAGCCCGTGGACGCTGGCGACCTATATGGTGGAAGGGGGCAGCAGCAAAGCCTTCACCCTGATCAAAAAGATGATGTACGCCGAGCCGCTGGCTCTGCATGCGCTGCTCGACAAGCTCGCGAAGAGCGTCACGCTCTACCTCAACGCGCAGATTAAAGCCGGTGCGCAGTCGGTGATGATTTTCGATACCTGGGGCGGCGTGCTGACCGGGCGTGATTATCAACAGTTCTCCCTGTATTACATGCATAAAATCGTTGACGGCCTGCTGCGCGAAAACGAAGGCCGCCGCGTGCCGGTCACGCTGTTCACCAAAGGTGGCGGTCAGTGGCTGGAAGCCATGGCGGCAACCGGCTGTGACGCCCTGGGTCTCGACTGGACTACCGATATCGCTGATGCCCGCCGCCGCGTGGGCGACAAAGTAGCGCTTCAGGGCAATATGGACCCGTCCATGCTCTATGCGCCGCCTGCCCGCATTGAAGAAGAAGTGTCGACTATACTGTCTGGTTTCGGCCAGGGGGAAGGCCACGTCTTTAACCTCGGCCACGGTATTCATCAGGATGTGCCGCCAGAGCACGCAGGCGTATTTGTGGAGGCGGTGCATCGGCTTTCTGCCCAGTATCACAAGTAAGGAGTCGTTATGGATCTCGCGTCGCTACGCGCTCAACAAATCGAACTGGCCTCATCGGTGATCCGCGAGGATCGTCTGGATAAGGATCCTCCGCAGTACATTGGCGGAGCCGACGTCGGGTTTGAGCAGGGTGGGGACGTGACGCGAGCGGCGATGGTGGTCCTGAAATACCCTTCGCTCGAGCTGGTGGAGTACAAGGTCGCGCGTATTGCCACCACCATGCCGTACATTCCGGGCTTTCTCTCCTTCCGCGAATATCCCGCGCTGCTGGCTGCGTGGGAGCAGCTTTCGCAAAAACCTGACCTGCTTTTTGTCGATGGGCACGGTATCTCACACCCGCGCCGTTTAGGCGTTGCCAGCCACTTTGGGCTGCTGGTGGATGTGCCGACCATCGGCGTCGCCAAGAAACGCCTCTGCGGCGCCTTTGAACCTCTTTCAGCCGAGCCGGGTGCGCTGGCGCCGCTTATCCATAAAGGCGAGCAGCTGGCGTGGGTCTGGCGCAGCAAGGCACGCTGTAATCCGCTGTTCATCGCCACCGGCCATCGGGTGAGTATGGACAGCGCCCTGGCGTGGGTACAGCGCTGCATGAAGGGCTACCGCTTACCGGAGCCAACGCGCTGGGCTGACGCGGTGGCCTCCTCGCGTCCGGCTTTTGTTCGTTGGCAGGAAATTCAGCGATGATTCAGGTAAACTGCGCCTAATTTTCGATTCGAGAGATCATCATGCTACAAAACCCGATTCACCTGCGCCTTGAAAAGCTGGAAAGCTGGCAGCACGTCACCTTCATGGCTTGCCTGTGCGAGCGCATGTATCCCAACTATGCCGCGTTCTGCAAGCAGACCGGCTTTGGTGATGGCCATATCTACCGCCGCATTCTGGATCTGATCTGGGAAACGCTGACGGTGAAAGACGCGAAGGTGAATTTCGACTCTCAGCTCGAAAAGCTGGAAGAGGCGATCCCGGTGGCGGATGATTTTGACCTGTACGGTGTCTACCCGGCAATTGATGCCTGTGTGGCGTTAAGCGAATTGCTCCACTCCCGCCTGAGCGGTGAGACGCTGGAGCACGCTATCGAAGTCAGTAAAGCCTCTATCACCACCGTGGCGATGCTGGAAATGACCCAGGAAGGTCGCGAGATGACCGACGAAGAGCTGCGTGCGAACCCGGCCGTTGAGCAAGAATGGGATATCCAGTGGGAGATTTTCCGCCTGCTGGCAGAGTGTGAAGAACGCGACATTGAGCTGATAAAAGGGTTGCGCGCGGACTTACGTGAGGCCGGTGAGAGTAATATTGGTATAATTTTTAACCAATGAGATAAGAAAACTTGAGATAACGCCCGTTTTGTCGCTCCTCGACTCTTCCCTTTCGACCCTTGTCTGGTCTACATTTGGGGGGCGAAAAAAAGTGGCTATCGGTGCGTGTATGCAGGAGAGTGCTTTTTTGGCATTTTCGTCGCACTCGATGCTTAGCAAGCGATAAACACATTGAAAGGATAACTTATGAACAAGACTCAACTGATTGATGTAATTGCGGACAAGGCTGATCTGTCTAAAGTGCAGGCTAAAGCTGCTCTGGAATCTACCCTGGCTGCTATTACTGAGTCTCTGAAAGAAGGCGATGCTGTACAACTGGTTGGTTTCGGTACCTTCAAAGTGAACCACCGCGCTGAGCGTACTGGCCGCAACCCGCAGACCGGTAAAGAAATCAAAATCGCCGCAGCTAACGTGCCGGCATTTGTTTCTGGTAAAGCACTGAAAGACGCTGTTAAGTAAGACGCGTGGCAGTGAACAGTTTTAGCGAAGGGGCGGCAACGCCCCTTTTGTCTTTCTGGCGCGGAACGCTCGCGCTGGCAGGCGTGCTGCTGCTGTCAGCCTGTAGTCACGACACCACTCTGCCGCCGTTTACCGCCAGCGGCTATGCTGACAACCAGGGCGCGGTCAGGATCTGGCGTAAAGATTCCGGCAATGAAGTTCATCTGTTATCTGCCTTCAGCCCGTGGCATAGCGGAAATACGTCGACGGCAGAATATCGCTGGCAGGGAGATGACCTCTCGCTGATTGAGCTGAACGTCTACAGCAAGACCCCCGAACACGTGAAAGTGCGTTTTGACGACCATGGCGAGCTGAGCTTTATGCAGCGTGAAGTCAGCGGTCAAAAACAGCAGCTTTCCAGCGACCAAATCGCCCTCTACCGTTACCGTGCCGAACAAATCCGCCAGACCAGCGATGCGCTTCGTCTGGGACGCGTTGTGCTGCGCCAGGGGCGCTGGCATAACGATGGAACGGTAACCACCTGCGAAGGGCAAACGGTGAAGCCTGAGCTTGAATCCTGGGCAACCGAACACATTCAACGCCGTCAGCGTCATTCATCAATGGACGTGAGCGTGGCGTGGCTGGAAGCGCCGGAAGGCTCTCAATTGCTATTGGTGGCGAACGAAGATTTCTGCACCTGGCAGCCGACAGAGAAGAGTTTTTGAGTTCTGTGGATTAAGCCGGATGGCGCTAACGCTTATCCGGCCTACGAACGATTCCCTCTCCCTGTGGGAGAGAGTGAGGGCGAGGAGGAATTACTCCCCCTGCTCACGCGCAATCGCGCGATAGCCGATATCCTGACGGCTAAAGCTACCGTTCCAGTGAATATCCGCCATCAGCGCATAGGCGCGCTTCTGTGCTTCTGCCACGGTATGGCCCAGCGCGGTCGCACACAGCACGCGTCCGCCGTTGGTCAGAACGCGATCGTCCTCAGCCAGCTTCGTACCGGCGTGGAACACTTTCGCACCGTCAATCTCTTCCAGCGGCAGACCGTGGATCTCATCACCGGTGCTGTAGTTGCCCGGATAACCCCCCGCAGCAATCACCACGCCGAGAGACGCACGCTCGTCCCACTCGGAGGTTTTCTCGTCCAGCTTGCCATCGCAGGCAGCCAGGCACAGCTCCACCAGATCGGATTTCATGCGCAGCATGATGGGCTGGGTTTCTGGATCGCCAAAGCGGCAGTTGAATTCGATGACCTTAGGGTTACCCTGCTTGTCGATCATCAGGCCTGCATAAAGGAAACCGGTGTAGGTATTGCCTTCTGCCGCCATTCCCTTCACGGTAGGCCAGATGATGCGATCCATGGTGCGCTGGTGGACGTCGTCAGTGACGACCGGCGCAGGGGAGTAAGCGCCCATCCCGCCGGTATTAGGCCCCGTGTCGCCATTGCCCACACGCTTGTGATCCTGGCTGGTGGCCATCGGCAGAACGTGCTCGCCGTCGACCATGACGATAAAGCTCGCCTCTTCACCGTCGAGGAACTCTTCAATCACGATGCGGTGGCCCGCATCGCCAAAGGCGTTACCTGCCAGCATATCCTGAACCGCGGCTTCGGCTTCTTCGAGCGTCATCGCGACGATCACGCCTTTACCCGCGGCCAGACCGTCGGCCTTGATAACAATCGGCGCGCCCTTCTCACGTAAGTAGGCCAGAGCAGGCTCCACTTCAGTGAAATTCTGATATTCCGCCGTCGGGATGTTATGACGCGCGAGGAAATCTTTGGTGAAGGCTTTGGAGCCTTCCAGCTGCGCGGCGCCTTCCGTTGGGCCAAAGATGTTCAGGCCCGCTGCGCGGAACGCATCCACCACGCCAATCACCAGCGGCGCTTCAGGGCCGACGATGGTCAGGTCGATTTTCTCCTGCTGAGCAAAGCTTAACAGCGCCGGAATGTCGGTCACGCCGATAGCCACGTTCTGCAGCGCGGGTTCCAGTGCGGTACCGGCGTTGCCCGGTGCCACGAAGACCGTTTTCACCAGCGGAGACTGGGCCGCTTTCCACGCCAGCGCATGCTCGCGTCCGCCGTTACCAATCACTAATACTTTCATTTTCTGCTCCGGGAATTAATGGCGGAAGTGACGCATGTCGGTGAAGATCATCGCAATGCCGTGTTCGTCGGCAGCGGCAATCACTTCGTCGTCGCGGATTGAACCGCCAGGCTGGATCACGCAGGTGATGCCGACAGCGGCTGCGGCGTCGATACCGTCACGGAACGGGAAGAAGGCGTCAGAGGCCATGGCGGAGCCTTTGACTTCCAGGCCTTCATCGCCTGCTTTAATACCCGCGATTTTCGCCGAGTAAACGCGGCTCATCTGGCCTGCGCCTATCCCGATAGTCATGTTCTCTTTGGCATAGACGATGGCGTTGGATTTGACGAACTTCGCCACCTTCCAGCAGAACAGCGCGTCACGCAGCTCCTGTTCGGTCGGCTGACGTTTGGTCACCACGCGCAGGTCGGATTCTGTCACCATACCCAGATCGCGGTCCTGAACCAGCAGGCCGCCGTTCACGCGCTTGAAGTCCAGGCCCGGCACGCGTTCCGCCCACTGGCCGCAAACCAGTACGCGCACGTTCTGTTTTGCCGCGGTGATTTTCAGCGCGTCTTCGGAGGCCGATGGCGCGATGATCACTTCAACAAACTGGCGGGAGATGATGGCCTGAGCGGTTTCGGCATCCAGCTCGCGGTTGAAGGCGATAATGCCGCCGAACGCGGAGGTCGGGTCAGTTTTGTATGCGCGATCGTAAGCTTCAAGAATCGACGTGCTTACCGCCACGCCACATGGGTTCGCATGCTTGACGATAACACAGGCCGGCTCGCTGAACTCTTTCACACACTCCAGCGCGGCGTCGGTGTCAGCAATGTTGTTATAGGAGAGCGCTTTGCCCTGAACCTGCTGTGCGGTAGCGACAGAAGCTTCTTTTACCTCTTCTTCTATATAGAAGGCCGCCTGCTGGTGGCTGTTCTCACCGTAACGCATATCCTGCTTCTTAATGAAGTTCAGATTCAGCGTGCGCGGGAAGCGGCCTGAAGGATCTTTGCTTTCACCGTGGTAAGCCGGCACCAGGCTACCGAAGTAGTTGGCGATCATGCTGTCGTACGCGGCGGTGTGCTCGAAGGCTTTGATGGCGAGGTCGAAACGCGTTTCCAGGGTCAGCGACCCATCGTTGGCGTCCATCTCATTAATAATGGCGGTGTAATCGCTGCTCTTTACCACGATGGCGACATCTTTATGGTTCTTGGCCGCGGAGCGCACCATGGTCGGGCCGCCGATATCAATATTCTCTACGGCATCTTCCAGAGAGCAGCCTTCACGCGCCACGGTCTGGGCGAACGGGTAGAGGTTAACGACAACCATATCAATTGGCGCGATGTCGTGCTGTTCCATAATGGCGTCGTCCTGACCGCGACGGCCCAGAATGCCGCCGTGGACTTTCGGGTGCAGGGTTTTGACGCGTCCATCCATCATTTCCGGGAAACCGGTGTAATCGGACACTTCGGTTACCGGCAGACCTTTATCTGCTAACAGGCGAGCGGTTCCACCTGTGGAAAGCAGCTCTACACCGCGTGCAGAAAGTGCCTGAGCGAATTCGACGATACCGGCTTTATCAGAAACACTGAGCAGAGCGCGGCGGACTGGACGACGTTGTTGCATGGTAAATCCCCTGGATTTCACGATTACAGAGAGCGTTAGATGAATTTTCCTGTGAAAAACTCATCTAACACACCTGACGAGGCATCCTTGTAAAGCGCGAGCATTTTAACGAAAACGTTTGCGCAACGCTCGCACATTTTCACTTTTTCGTATCATTGTGGATAAGTCTGTGTGTAAAAAGGTATAAGGCGGGGTTTTGCTGTGGAATGCAGCAGTCAGTCATTTTTCTGTCATTTAGCGGTTGCGGCCTGCGGAGAACTCCCTATAATGCGCCTCCATCGACACGGCGGATGTGAATCACTTCAAAAAACAGCCCGGTCGA
>NZ_CAMFKT010000036.1:0-30151 GCF_945957325.1 Enterobacter sp. PL1 | reverse complement strand
CTAACATGCATGAAGTAGTAGGCCTGCGATTTCGTGGCATTCTATGGAACTATGTTAAAAGCAATATTATTTATGATGATGCATGGATGAAACCTGCGCAGAAAGAAAAACAGAATGGTGAATATAAATAAAGGAAATATTGCCTTTCAGTCCCAAAGTACATTTAACGCCTGATGGCGCTTCGCTTATCAGGCCTATGGTAAACCGGTTTTGTAGGCCGGGTAAGGCATCGCCGCCACCCGGCATGAAGGCAGCGGCGATGCCTTTTTACGTTCTTCACTTCAAGGATCAAACATCCGGGAACATCACGCTATTCCCCGGCGCTTCCCTGTGCAGATGGATAAAGTTCAGGTGCCGTTCATACTGGTCCAGAATGTCCGTTATTACCTGCTCCTTGCTGTAGTCCATCAAATCATTCCCCTGGCTTCCTTCAAGCAGGAAGGTCTCCAGCCGGTAGTAGGTCGATTTCCCGCTGCGCGCCCGGTAGGTAAAGCCGGGGACCGAGTACTGCTGCGGCCAGATCTGGTAGACAAAGTTCTGCTCGTCGCCCATGTGCACCAGCAGATCCAGGTGCCCCAGGGTTTCACCCTCCTCCGGCGGCAGGTTTTTCAGCTCCACGTAGGCGCCACGCAGCTTCAGCTCCTGCGCCACCTCTTCCATTGCCGGGAAGCAGACCGTCTCCATCATCTGTTTGGTGTAGCGCGTGCCCGGGTAGTTCATCAGGCGCGACAGGCGTTTCTTCCAGCTCAGTCTGTCCTGCGCCCCCATCGGACGCGGTGCGGTATCGCGGCTGGCGCTGACGCGGCGGTAATCTTCCACCTTGAGCGATTTATACAGCCCGGCCATCACAAAGAAGATGACGAAGCTGAACGGCAGCCCCATGATCACCGTGGTGTTCTGTAGCGCCGAGATGCCGTTGGTCATCAGCATGCCGAGCGTCAGCAGGCCGATGGCGACCGACCAGAAGATGCGCAGCCAGTTCGGGGCATCGCTGTTGATATCCTTCAGCTTCGAGGTGAAGTTGCCCAGCACCAGCGCGCCGGAATCCGCCGAGGTGACGTAGAACAGCAGGCCGGTAATGGTCGCCACGGAGGCGCTAAAGGTGAACGCCGGGTACTGCGCCAGCAGGCTGTAGAAGCCGCGCTCCGGGTGCGCCATCGCTTCCTGTGCAAAGGTCGCGTTGCCGTGGATAATCTCATGCAGCGCGCTGTTGCCGAACACCGACAGCCACAGCAGGGTAAAGGTGAACGGGATAATCAGCGTGCCCATCACAAACTGGCGGATGGTGCGCCCGCGCGAAATACGCGCCAGGAACAGGCCGACAAACGGCGACCACGCCACCCACCACGCCCAGAAGAACAGCGTCCAGTTGTTCATCCACTCCACCGGACGGTCAAAGGCGAAGCTGTTCAGCGTCATGCCCATAAAGCGGTTCACGTAGTCGCCCACGTTCAGCACTAAGGCATTGAGCAGGAACGAGGTGTCGCCCATAAACAGCACGAACAGGATGAGGCCCAGCGCCAGCGCCACGTTCAGTTCGGAGAGCACGCGGATGCCTTTATCGACGCCCGACGTCACCGAAATGGTGGCAATAATGACGGAGAGCGCAATCAGCGCCGCTTTCGCCGCCATCGAATCCGGAATATCAAACAGCACGCTCAGCCCGTAGTTGAGCTGCACCACGCCAATCCCGAGCGTGGTAGCAATACCGAAGATGGTGCCGATCACCGCCGCGATATCGACGCTATGGCCAATCGGGCCGTTAATCTTTTTACCGAAAATCGGGTACAGCGCGGAGCGAATGGTGAGGGGCAAATTATAACGATAGCTAAAGTATCCCAGCGCCATGCCCATCAGGGCGTACATTGACCAGCCGGTCAGGCCGTAGTGGAACAGCGTCCAGACCATCGACTGGCGCGCGGCCTCCATCGTCTGCCCTGCCCCTTCCGGCGGCTGCATATACTGCGTGACCGGTTCCGCCACGGAGAAGAACATCAGGTCAATGCCGATGCCCGCGGCAAACAGCATCGCGGCCCAGCTCAGCAGGCTGAACTCGGGCTTGGACTGCTCTGGCCCGAGCTTCACGGAGCCGAAGCGCGAGCAGGCAATGCAGACCACAAAGACGATGTAGAGCGTCGCCGCCAGCAGGTAGTACCAGCCAAAGGTCTTTGACACCCAGTTCAGGGTGCGCCCAATCCACTCGGCAGAAAAATCGCGAAAGAAGATCGTTGTCAGGGAAAACAACAAAATCAGCCCGGCGGACGTATAAAAAACGACCGGGTTGATTTTGTCTTTTTCTCTGTCCTGTGAAAGGTCTGTCATCCAGTATCCTCACTGTTTTTGTAACTATTAAAATCCAAATCCGCAACAATTAAGACACATTTTATATTGAACGTCCAATCAAAAACCGCTTTAATGGTTAACCAACGCTGATGAATGGAGTGGCAATAATGCCCAAAGTGGGGATGCAGCCGATCCGGCGCAGGCAGCTTATCGACGCCACGCTGGAAGCAATAAATGAAGTGGGAATGCATGACGCGACGATCGCGCAGATCGCCCGTCGGGCAGGCGTTTCCACGGGGATCATCAGTCACTATTTCAAAGACAAAAATGGTCTGCTGGAAGCGACCATGCGCGACATCACCGGCCAGCTGCGCGATGCGGTATTAAGCCGCCTGCACGCCCTGCCGAACGGCAGCGCGGAGCAGCGTCTGCAGGCGATTGTCGGCGGTAACTTTGATGAAACCCAGGTGAGCAGCGCGGCGATGAAGGCCTGGCTGGCCTTCTGGGCAAGCAGCATGCATCAGCCCATGCTCTACCGCCTGCAGCAGGTGAGCAGCCGCCGCCTGCTGTCGAACCTGGTGTACGAGTTCCGCCGCGAGCTTCCGCGCGAGCAGGCCCAGGAGGCGGGCTACGGGCTGGCGGCGCTGATCGACGGGCTGTGGCTGCGCGCCGCGCTGAGCGGCAAGCCGCTGGATAAGACCCTGGCGCAGTCGCTCACCAGCCACTTTATCAGCCAGCATTTACCGACCGACTAACCGAGGAGAATTTATGTCCCGAATGGCAGAACAGCAGCTTTATATCAATGGTGGTTATACATCCGCCACCAGCGGTCGCACCTTCGAGACCATCAACCCGGCCAACGGTGAAGTCCTGGCGACCGTACAGGCCGCCGGGCGTGAAGACGTCGACCGCGCCGTGGAAAGCGCAAAACGCGGGCAAAAAATCTGGGCGGCGATGACCGCCATGGAGCGCTCCCGCGTTCTGCGTCGCGCCGTCGACATCCTGCGCGAGCGCAACGACGAGCTGGCAAAGCTGGAAACCCTCGACACCGGTAAAGCGTATTCCGAAACTTCCACCGTCGACATCGTCACCGGCGCGGACGTGCTGGAGTACTACGCGGGGCTGATCCCGGCGCTGGAAGGCAGCCAGATCCCCTTGCGCGAGACCTCATTCGTCTATACCCGCCGCGAGCCGCTGGGCGTGGTGGCGGGCATCGGCGCGTGGAACTACCCGATCCAGATCGCCCTATGGAAATCGGCCCCGGCGCTGGCGGCAGGTAACGCGATGATCTTCAAGCCGAGCGAAGTGACGCCGCTTACCGCCCTGAAGCTTGCCGAGATCTACACCGAAGCGGGCCTGCCGGACGGCGTATTTAACGTCCTGCCGGGCGTAGGCGCGGAGACCGGCCAGTACCTGACCGAGCATCCGGGCATCGCCAAAGTCTCCTTTACCGGCGGCGTCGCCAGCGGCAAAAAAGTGATGGCCAACTCGGCGGCCTCGTCCCTGAAAGAGGTGACGATGGAGCTGGGCGGTAAATCGCCGCTGATTATTTTCGACGATGCGGATCTGGATCTCGCGGCGGACATCGCCATGATGGCCAACTTCTTCAGCTCCGGCCAGGTGTGCACCAACGGCACCCGCGTGTTTGTCCCGGCTAAGTTCAAAGCCGCGTTTGAGCAGAAAATCGTTGAGCGCGTGGGCCGCATCCGCGCGGGCGATCTGTTCGATGGAGCTACCAACTTTGGCCCGATGGTCAGCTTCCCGCACCGCGACAGCGTGATGCGCTACATCGCCAAAGGCAAAGAGGAAGGCGCGCGCGTGCTGTGCGGCGGCGACGTGCTGAAGGGCGAAGGCTTCGATAACGGCGCGTGGGTGGCCCCAACCGTGTTCACCGACTGCACCGACGAGATGACCATCGTGCGCGAAGAGATCTTCGGCCCGGTGATGTCCATCCTCACCTATGAGTCCATTGAGGAAGCGATTCGCCGCGCCAACGACACCGACTACGGGCTGGCGGCAGGCATCGTCACGACCGACCTGAACCGCGCCCACGGCGCCATTCATCAGCTCGAAGCGGGCATCTGCTGGATCAACACCTGGGGTGAATCCGCCGCAGAGATGCCGGTCGGCGGCTACAAGCACTCCGGCATTGGCCGCGAGAACGGCGTGATGACGCTGCAGAGCTACACCCAGGTGAAGTCCATCCAGGTTGAGATGGGTAAATTCCAGTCCATATTTTAACCGGGAGGTTTATTTGCAATTTGACTACATCATTATCGGGGCCGGCTCTGCCGGCAACGTGCTGGCTACACGACTGACTGAAGATCCGAACACCACCGTCCTGCTGCTTGAAGCGGGCGGACCGGATTACCGATTTGACTTCCGCACCCAGATGCCCGCCGCGCTGGCGTTCCCGCTGCAGGGCAAGCGCTACAACTGGGCGTACGAAACCGAGCCAGAACCCTTCATGAACAACCGCCGCATGGAGTGCGGACGCGGCAAAGGGCTGGGCGGCTCGTCATTGATCAACGGCATGTGCTACATCCGCGGTAACGCGATGGACCTCGACCACTGGGCGAAAGAGCCGGGCCTGGAGCACTGGAGCTACCTCAACTGCCTGCCCTACTACCGCAAGGCAGAGACCCGCGACGTGGGGCCGAACGACTACCACGGCGGCGACGGTCCGGTGAGCGTTACCACCTCGAAACCGGGCGTGAACCCGCTGTTCGAGGCGATGGTGGAGGCGGGCGTGCAGGCGGGCTATCCGCGCACCGACGATCTCAACGGCTATCAGCAGGAGGGCTTCGGCCCGATGGACCGCACGGTCACGCCGCAGGGCCGACGCGCCAGCACCGCGCGCGGCTATCTGGATCAGGCGAAACCGCGTCCGAACCTGACCATCCGCACCCACGCCATGACCGATCGCATCCTCTTTGAGGGCAAACGCGCGGTGGGCGTCGAGTGGCTGGAGGGTGAAAGCACCATCCCATCCAAAGCGACGGCAAAAAAAGAAGTGCTGCTGAGCGCCGGGGCGATTGCCTCCCCGCAGATCCTCCAGCGCTCCGGCGTGGGCAACGCTGACCTGCTGAAGCAGTTCGATATCCCGCTGGTACATGATTTACCCGGCGTGGGGGAAAACCTGCAGGATCACCTGGAGATGTACCTCCAGTACGAATGTAAAGAGCCGGTCTCCCTCTACCCTGCCCTGCAGTGGTGGAACCAGCCGAAGATTGGCGCGGAGTGGCTGTTTGGCGGCACCGGCATAGGTGCGAGCAACCACTTCGAAGCGGGCGGGTTTATCCGCAGCCGCGAGGAGTTTGAGTGGCCAAACATTCAGTACCACTTCCTGCCGGTGGCGATTAACTACAACGGCTCGAACGCGGTGAAAGAACATGGCTTCCAGTGCCACGTCGGCTCCATGCGCTCCCCGAGCCGTGGACACGTGCGCATCCAGTCGCGCGATCCGCACCAGCATCCGGCGATTCTGTTCAACTATATGTCCCACGAGCAGGACTGGCAGGAGTTCCGCGACGCGATCCGCATCACCCGCGAGATCATGCACCAGCCCGCGCTGGACAAGTACCGCGGCCGTGAAATCAGCCCGGGCATTGACTGCCAGACCGACGAGCAGCTGGACGAGTTTGTGCGTAACCACGCCGAAACCGCCTTCCATCCGTGCGGCACCTGCAAGATGGGTTACGACGAGATGGCGGTGGTCGACGGTGAAGGCCGCGTTCACGGGCTGGAAGGGCTGCGCGTGGTGGATGCGTCGATTATGCCGCAGATCATCACCGGCAACCTGAACGCCACCACCATTATGATTGGCGAGAAGATTGCCGACGCCATTCGCGGTCGCGAGCCGCTGGCGAAGAGCACGGCGGCGTATTATGTGGCGAACGGGGCACCGGTGAGACGCTAAGTCATTTGCCCTCTCCCCACCGGGGAGAGGGAATTCACTTCCCCGCCACAAATTTATTTTCATTTCCCTGCATCCAGTTTCCCCCCGCCCCTCGTATATGAGTATGTGAGCAACGCCTTTGCTCCTTAATCCGAGGATAAATGATGAAAAAGCTACTCAGTGTTGCATTCGTATCCAGCGCGATACTCTTCTGTGCAGGCGCATCAGCAGCCATGACGTCAGACACCGTGATAGTGGGCGGAGCGGCGATGTTCCCGAGCAAAAATATCGTTGAAAACGCCGTGAACTCGAAAGATCACACTACGCTGGTGGCCGCCGTCAAAGCGGCCGGGCTGGTGGATACGCTCCAGAGCAAAGGGCCCTTCACCGTGTTTGCCCCAACCAATGCGGCGTTTGCGAAATTGCCTGCCGGCACGGTCGAGAACCTGGTCAAACCCGAAAACAAAGCCACGCTCACCAGCATCCTCACCTATCACGTGGTCGCCGGTAATTACGATATGAAAGCGCTGGAGCAGAAAATTAAACAGGGCGGCGGCCACGCGGAGCTGCAGACCGTTAACGGTCAACCGCTGTGGATCATGAGCAACGGCCCGCACAATATTCAGCTCAAGGACGGTAAAGGTAACGTGGCGAACATCAGCACCTACGACGTCCATCAGAAAAATGGCGTGATCGATGTGATTGATACCGTCCTGATGCCTAAGTAGTTGTCTATACTTCGGAAGTGTGACGTTGCCTTCCGGGAAAAACATGGATAACGCGCTGGCTGAACAGCAGTTGAAATTAATGCAGGCGATCGCTAACGGCGATCGCCGCGCATTTGAACAGCTTTACCGACTCACATCGCCTCACCTGTTTGCCGTTGCGCTGCGCATGCTGCGCGACCGCGCCTGGGCAGAAGAGATCCTGCACGACTGTTTTGTCACCGTCTGGAGTAAAGCCGAAACCTATAACGCTACCCTGAGCTCCCCGATGACCTGGCTTACGCATATTGTTCGCAACCGCTGTATTGACTGGCTGCGCAGCGGGCAAACCCGGGCTGCAGCCCGTGAAGAGGCGTATTCGGAAGATTTTCTGCTGAGCGAAAGCGATGAGCAGAATAACTGGCACGACGATGCGCAGGCAGAGCGGCTCAGGCAGTGTCTCGAACATTTGAGCAGCGAGCAGCGCCAGAGCATTACGCTCGCCTACTATCAAGGCATGTCCCACAGCGACATTGCCGACTGGCTCCAGCAGCCTGTAGGCTCGGTGAAAAGCTGGATACGTCGGGCAATGGACCATCTTCGGGAGTGTGTCGGGCTATGAATGACGCAGAAAAACGCGATGACATGCTGGCAGCAGAGTATGCCCTCGGCACGCTGCGGGGAGGAGCACGGCTTCAGTTCCAGAAAAGGGTTGCCCATGAACCCGCTCTGGCCGCCCGCGTGGCGTACTGGCAGGACATGTTCAGCACGCTGGATAGTCATCTTGTGCCCGTCCCTCCACCCGAGACGGTGTGGAAAAGAATCGCCCTCGATCTGCCGCCCAAAAAGCCTTTACGCAAAAGTCGGCCTTATGTCGGCTGGATGGTTGCGGCCTCCCTCGCCGCCCTGTCGGTCGTTGCCTGGTATGCCACCCGTACACCGGAACTCGTTCCGCTGATCGTCCTCAACGATGCCCAACAGCACGGGGAATGGGTCGTCAGCGCGGATGCCAGCCGCCAGCACCTGAGCATTGCCCCTCTTCGGCCGACGGCCGTCGCGGCGCAACACAGCCTCCAGCTTTGGCTGATCCCAGGCGGGCAGGCGCCGGTCTCCATGGGGCTGCTGCATAACGACATACCGACACGCGTCACCCTCAGGAACACAACCCTCCCTCCTGACGCCACGATAGCCATAAGCCTTGAACCAGCGGGCGGATCGCCCACTGGACTCCCCACAGGCCCGGTGCTTTACAGTGGCAAATTGTAATCTCAGGTCCTGTTCGCAGGGCCGCTATCGTGACCCCATTTCATTTATATACTATTCTCGGTTACCTATAAGAATTAAATATCAAGCCTGTAATTAATGTAATTATTAAAATACGACATTGACAGACTCTTCCATACTCCATTAAGTTTTAAACGAACATCATTTTATTTCCGATACACAATATATCAAAAACCGCGTTAATGAATTTGTCATTATTCATTAACGCTTCTCTGCCTTTTATTTTTTGCATCACTCAATAGCGAGATAAGATCATGAATAATAGTGCAAACAAGGTTGTTGTTATTACCGGTGCCAGCAGCGGTATTGGTCAGGCGATTGCCCTCCATTTAGCGAATAACGCGTTTTCGCTGGTGCTGGTGGCGCGCCGTCTGGACAGAATTAATGCCCTGGTGGATCAGATTATTCAGCAAGGCGGCAAGGCGATAGCCGTGAAGGCCGATGTCACCCGTCAGGAAGAGGTTCAGCGCGCCATTGACGCTGCCGTTGCCGCCTACCAGCGCGTGGATGTGCTAATCAACAACGCGGGCTTTATGGCTATCGCCCCCTTGAGCGAGCTGAAAACCGACGAATGGGACAAGATGATTGACACCAATCTGAAAGGGGTGCTGTACGGCATCGCGGCCGCGTGGCCGGTGTTCCAGCGTCAGGGCAGCGGACATTTTATTAACGTTGCCTCCGTCGCGGGCATCAAGGTGCTGGCACCTGGCGGCGTGGTGTACAGCGCCACAAAATTCGCCGTCCGCGCGCTGAGTGAAGGCTTACGTCAGGAGGCGGGTAAAACTATCCGCACGACGCTTATTTCGCCCGGCGCCGTCGAAAGCGAACTGCAATTCGGCAGCTCTGACGAAGAGAGTAAAAAATTTCTCCATGAGTTTTATAAGCAGGCTATTCCGGCTGACGCAATTGCCCGCGCGGTTTTATTTGCCATAGAACAGCCTGGCGACGTTGATATTAATGAAATTGTTGTGCGTCCGACGCAGGAAGAATTTTAGCCTGGGTTAAATAATACTGAATGAGGTGTCAGTATGATTAAATCATTAACGTCCTTATCAGATCTCAATATGCGAACGGGTGCCGATATTCTTCTTGAAGTGCTGGAGAGTGAAGGCGTGGAATATATTTTTGGCAACCCCGGCACCACCGAGCTTCCTCTGATTGATGCCCTGCTTCGCCATGAAAATATTCACTATATTCTGGCGCTTCAGGAGAGCACCGTGGTGGCGATTGCCGACGGCTACGCGAAAGCCTCCGGCAAAACGGGCTTTATCAATTTGCATACCGCGAGCGGCCTGGGGCACGGCATGGGGAATCTCATTAATTCGCGGATCATGAAAACCCCGCTGGTGGTGACCGTTGGACAGCAGGATACGCGGCACTACGTCCGCGACCCGCTGCTGTATGACGATATTGTGTCCATCGGCTCTCCGGTCATGAAGTGGGCGCAGGAGGTCACCAGCGCCGACCAGCTCCCGGTGCTGGTACGCCGCGCGTTTCACGCTGCCAGCTATCCTCCTGGCGGCCCGGTGCTGCTCTCCCTGCCGATGAACGTGATGGAAGAGCTGAGCGACGCCGGAATACAGACGGCGTCGAGAGTGAACTACCACACCGTGGCGGGCTCGCTGGACGAGCTGGCGGAGGCGCTCAGCGAGATCGCGCCGGGCAGGATCATGATTGTGGCGGGCGATGAGGTGCACTCCAGCGGCTCGACGCAGGAGATTGTCGAGCTGGCGGAAGCGCTCAGCGCCCACGTCTACGGCTCCTCCTGGCCGCTGAATTTGCCTTTTCCCACTCAGCACGCGCTCTGGCGGGGCAATATGCCCACCACCGCCAGCGAAATCGCCAGCATCATCAATGCCTACGATGCCGTATTCATCATCGGCGGCAGAAGCCTGATCACCATTTTGTACAGCGAGGGCGAGGCCATTCCGGCGACCTGCGCGGTGTACCAGCTCTCGGCGGATATGCACGAGCTTGGCCGCACCTATGCCACTCGCCTTTCGGTGATGGGGGATATCAAACTGTCCCTGCACGAACTGCTGCCAAAACTTAAGCAGCGCCTGATCGCCAGCACGCTGGCCCACCAGCGGCTGCTGGTGGCGGCCCGCGACGAACGAGAGAAGGAGTGGCAGCAGCAGGAAGAACGGCTCGCCGCCGAGCGGCTACGCCCGGCCCTTTCGCCGATGGTCGCAGCCTGGGAAGTCATCCGATCCATTCCGGCGGGTACCACCATCGTGGATGAGGCGATAGCGACCGCCAGGCATGTCCGCCGGTTCATCTCTGACCAGCAGCACCAGCGCTACTACTTTATGCGCGGCGGCGGACTGGGCTGGGGGATGCCCGCAGCAGTAGGTCACTCGCTGGGGCTGGGCCGCGAGCCGGTAGTGTGTTTAGTTGGAGACGGAGCCTCCCTCTACTCGCCGCAGGCGCTCTGGACGGCGGCACACGAAAATCTGCCGGTCACCTTTATCGTCATGAATAACAGGGAGTACAACATCCTGAAAAACTTTATGAAGAGCCAGGCTGACTACAGCTCAACGCGGCTGGGGCGTTTTATCGGGATGGACCTGGTGAACCCGCATATCGATTTTCAGTCGCTGGCCACCGCCATGGGCGTCCACTGCTGCCGGGTGACCGAGGCTGCCGATATCGCCGAAGCGGTAACGCGCGGCCTGCAGTCAGGAAAAACCAACCTGATTGAAATCGCGATTTCCGCGGATTAACCGCGCGTTTACGCTGTACCCTACATAAAAAACTTATAACCGAAACGCCTCAAGCCGCTTTATCTGCCGCCCTTCCTCGTCAAAATTCTCTGCCGCCAGCCAGGCGCGCAGCTCCGCGTCTCTTTGCGGCCATTCGCCGTCAATAATAGAAAGCATATCGCTGTCGCGGTTGCGCCCTTTACGCACCAGCTTCTGGCGCAGGCGTCCTTCCCAGACAAACCCCAGCCGCTCCGCCGCCCTGCGCGACGCCACGTTCATGGAATCGCACTTCCACTCGAGGCGCCGGTAGCCGTGCTCAAACGCATTTTTCAGCAGCAGCCATACCGTTTCGGTGCCGATGCGGGAACCTTTCATTTTGCGCGACCAGGTGACGTGACCAATTTCCACCGAGCCCAACAGCCGCTCGTTAGCCATATAGCTCACCAGCCCCACCGCCCGTTCGGTGCGTAAGTCAATGACGGCAAACGGCACCAGCTCATCGTCCATGACCTTCGCCATGATCCAGTGCGCGGTGGCTTCCACGCTCGTGGGCTGCGTGCTGGCAAGCCACGTCCAGTCGCTGTCGTCTCCCAGCGCGTAGGCCTCAAAGAGATCGGCCGCGTGGCGATCGGCGTCCAGCGGCTCCAGGCGACAATACTGGCCGAACAGCGGCGTGCGGGTTAACGCGCGCGCGCCCTTCCAGTCGGGAACGATATCGTTAACGGTTTGACCATGTTGATTGATTTCGGGCACGGCGGTGACTCCCTGAAAGGTAAGGCATTTGTTATAGCAGGTTAAAAAGCAGGCGAAAAGCCGCGTGTTTTAATAGCCCGAGCGCATGCGATATTCCCGGAAGGCATAAGTAAAGCTGAATTTCGACTTTGTGGAATGTCACAGTCGCCCTAACGTAGCGGAGCATAAAACAATCACAATATATTCTTCTCAGGGATCGCTATGACAAAAAAACTGTTGCCGTTACTGGTGCTGGCTGCGCTCTCAGGCGCCGCTCACGCCGCTACGCCGCCCAACACGCTGGTGGTTGCCCAGGGGCTTGATGACATCGTGAGCCTCGACCCGGCCGAAGCCAACGAGCTCTCCAGCATCCAGACCGTGCCGAGCCTGTACCAGCGTCTGGTGCAGTCGGACCGCGATAATCCGGAAAAAATCACGCCGATTCTGGCAGAAAGCTGGGACGCGGACGCGGCAGCAAAAACCCTGACCATCAAGCTTAAACCCGATGCAAAATTCGCCTCCGGCAACCCGCTGCGCCCGGAAGACGCGATCTTCTCTTATACCCGCGCCGTGACGCTGAACAAATCCCCGGCCTTTATCCTCAACGTGCTGGGCTGGGACGCGAGCAACATCGCCAGCCAGCTGAAAAAGGTGGACGATCATACCCTCCAGCTTCACTGGACGGCGGACGTTAGCCCCTCGGTGGCGCTGAATATCCTCTCCACGCCGATAGCCTCCATCGTCGATGAAAAGCAGGTCGCCGCAAACGTCAAGGATAATGACTTCGGTAACGCGTGGCTGAAAATGCACTCGGCGGGCAGCGGCGCCTTCAAAATGCGCGTCTATCAGCCGCATCAGGCCATCGTGCTGGAAGCTAACGACGCCGCGCCCGGCGGCGCGCCGAAGCTCAAAAGCATCATCATTAAAAACGTCCCCGATCCGGCTTCACGCCGCCTGCTGATCCAGCAGGGGGATGCGGACGTGGCGCGCGATCTGGGTGCAGACCAGATTAGCGCCCTGGACGGCAAGCCGGGCGTGAAGGTACTGAGCATCCCGTCTGCGGAGCAGAATTACCTGGTGTTTAACACCGGCAACAGCGCCAATCCGCTGCTGAACAACCCGGCGTTCTGGGAAGCGTCGCGCTGGCTGGTCGACTATGACGGCATCACGAAGAACCTGCTGAAAGGCCAGTATTTTGTTCACCAGAGCTTCCTGCCGGTCGGCCTGCCGGGCGCGCTGGAAGACAATCCGTTTAAATTTGATCCGGCAAAAGCGAAGGCAATCCTCGCCAAAGCGGGCATTAAGGACGCGCACTTCACGCTGGACGTGGAGAACAAGCCGCCGTTTATCACGATTGCCCAGTCGATGCAGGCGAGCTTTGCGCAGGGTGGCGTGAAGGTGGATCTGCTGCCTGCCGCCGGGAGCCAGGTCTATGCCCGCGTGCGCGCGAAGCAGCATCAGGCGGCGATCCGTCTGTGGATCCCGGACTACTTCGATGCGCACTCCAACGCCAGCGCCTTCGCGTGGAACGACGGGAAGTCCAGCACCGTGGCCGGTCTGAACGGCTGGAAAATTCCGGAGCTGAACAAGGCCACGCTGGCGGCGGTAGCCGAGCCGGATCCGGCGAAACGTCTGGATCTGTACAAGAAGATGCAGGAACAGCTGCAGCAGAGCTCGCCGTACGTGTTCGTCGATCAGGGCAAAACCCAGATCGTGGTGCGCGATAACGTGAAGGGGTATCAGCAGGGGCTGAACGCGGATATGGTCTGGTACGATCGCGTCACGAAGTAGCCCTTGTTGCCGGGTGGCGCTGCGCTTACCCGGCCTGTGTTCTCGGTTTTTGTAGGCCGGGTAAGGCGAAGCCGCCACCCGGCATGAAGAGATTTTCCATGCCACATCTTTCCACCCGCGTGCTTCAGGGTCTGCTGACCCTGCTGCTGACGCTCTTCGGGCTGCTGCTGGTCACGTTTGCGCTCTCGGCGTTTTCACCGGTCGATCGCGTGCTGCAGATCGTCGGCGATCACGCCAGCCAGTCAACGTACGATCAGGTTCGCCACCAGCTCGGGCTGGATCGTCCCCTGCCCGTGCAGTTCTGGCACTACCTGCAAAACCTTGCCCACGGGGATTTAGGCACCGCCAGCGCCACCGGGCAGCCGGTGCTGCAGGATCTGCTGCACGCCTTCCCCGCCACGCTGGAGCTGGCAACGCTGGCGCTAATTATCGGCACGATACTCGGCGTGATTGCGGGTGTGCTGTGCGCCCGCTACGCCGGTTCGCCACTGGACTTAGCGATCAGAACGCTCACCCTGCTCGGCAACTCGGTGCCGATTTTCTGGCTTGGCCTGCTGATGCTGGCCCTGTTCTACGCGAAGCTGCAGTGGAGCGTGGGCCCCGGCAGGCTGGACGACATCTGGCAGTTTACCGTCGAGCCGCGCACCGGCTTTGCGCTGATAGATACCTGGCTTTCCGGCGATCGCGAGGCGTTTCGCAACGCCATCAGCCACCTGGTGCTGCCGGTGCTGCTGCTGGCGTACTACTCGCTGGCGAGCATTACCCGTCTGACCCGCTCCGCCTGCCTCAGCGAAATGAACAAGGAGTACATCCTGCTTGCCCGCGCCAAGGGCGCCGGGGAGATGACCATTCTGCTGCGCCACGTGCTGCCGAACATTCGCAGCACCCTGCTGACGGTGATCGCCCTGGCCTATACCAGCATGCTGGAAGGTGCGGTATTAACAGAGACCGTCTTCTCGTGGCCGGGCATCGGACGCTATCTCACCACCGCCCTGTTCGCCGGAGACACCACCGCGGTCATGGGCGGCACGCTGCTGATTGGCGTCTGCTTTGTGCTGATCAATAACCTTACCGACCTGCTTGTGCGGGCGACCGATCCCAGGGTGCGCTGATGCCGTTTTATCTCTTCTTACGCCGCCTGCGCCGCTCCCCTGCCGCCGTTTGCGGGCTGATTGCCCTCGCGCTGCTGGTGTTTATTGCCCTGTTCGCGCCCTGGCTGGTACCGGTTGATCCGAACTGGCAGGACGCCGCCGCGCGCCTGCAGGCACCGAACGACCAGCACTGGCTGGGCACCGACAGCTACGGGCGCGATCTGCTCTCGCGCCTGATTTACGGCACCCGTCCGGCGCTCGGGCTGGTGGCCTTAGTCACCGTTATCACCCTGCCCGCCGGGCTGCTGGTGGGGATCCTGTCCGGCTACTACGGCGGCTGGCTGGAGCGAGTCCTGATGCGCTTTACCGACGTGGTGATGTCGATGCCGCGCCTGATCCTCGCCTTCGCGTTTGTGGCGATGCTCGGCCCGGGGCTGGTCAACGGTGCGCTGGCGCTGGCCTTAACCACCTGGCCGGCCTACGCGCGTCAGGCCCGGAGCGAGATTCAGCGTCTGCGCCACAGCGATTATCTGGCCGCCGCGGAGATGATGGGGATCCGCGGCCCGCGCCTGCTGGTCGGCCATATTCTGCCCCTGTGCCTGCCGTCCGCGATTGTGCGGCTGGCGCTGGATCTGGCGGGGATTATTCTGGCCGCCGCCGGTCTCGGCTTCCTCGGCCTTGGCGCGCGTCCGCCCATGGCCGAATGGGGCGCGATGATTGCTGACGGCATGCAGGTCATTTTCGACCAGTGGTGGATTGCCGCTATTCCGGGCGGAGCGATTCTGTTTGCCAGCCTGGCCTTTAACCTGTTAGGCGATGGCCTGCGCGACGTACTGGAGCCACAGCATGACTGAACACCGCGTCATCGTCGATGCGCTGAATATCGACTACCCCGCCGCACGCGTGGTCAACAACCTGAGCTTTACGCTTGGCAACGAGCGGCTGGCGCTGGTAGGGGAATCCGGCTCCGGCAAGTCCATGTCCGCCCGCGCCCTGATGGGTCTGGTGCGTAAACCCGGTATCGTAAGCGCCAACCGGCTTAACGTGCTGGGCAACGATCTGCTGACCCTGAACGCCCGTCGCTGGCAGGCGCTGCGCGGCAACGGGATTGCGATGGTCCTGCAGGATCCGCGTTACGCCCTTAACCCCGTCAAAAGCGTCGCCGCCCAGCTTGATGAGGCGCTGACCCTGCATCAACGCCTGCCGCGTCCGGAACGTGCGGCGCGCATTCACGACATCCTCCCCGCCGTCGGGCTGAGCGAGAACGTGCTGTCACGCTATCCCGGCGAACTTTCCGGAGGCATGGGCCAGCGGGTGATGATTGCGATGGCGCTGATCAACAACCCGCAGGTGCTGATTGCCGACGAACCGACCTCCGCGCTGGACGCCCGCCTGCGCAACCAGATCCTCGAGCTGCTCGTGCAGCAGTGCGAAGAACGCCAGATGGCGATGCTGCTCATCAGCCACGATCTGCCGCTGGTGGCGGAGCACTGCGACCGCGTGCTGGTGATGTATCAGGGCGAAAAGGTCGATCAGATGGCGGCAAGCCGGCTCCCGCAGGCGACGCATCCGTACACGCGCACCCTGTGGACCTGTCGTCCAGACGCCGATACCTATGGGCAGATGCTGCCGACGCTCGACCGTTCGCAGCCGTGGAAGGAGGCCAGCGATGGCGATCGTTGAGGTTAACCAGGTGCAGGTCGCCTTCGGGGAAAAAACGGCGGTTTCGGCCGCCAGCTTTAGCATTGAGAAAGGCGAGACGTTCAGCCTGATCGGTGAATCCGGCTGCGGGAAATCGACTATTCTGCGCGTGCTGGCGGGGCTGCAGCGCGAGTGGCGCGGAAGTATTGCGCTACTGGGAGAAGCGTTAACGCCAGGGCGACGCTTTGAAGGCGAGCTTCGCCGCAACGTGCAGATGGTGTTTCAGGATCCGTGGGCGTCGCTGCACCCGAACCACACGATTTCTCGCACGCTGTCGGAGCCGTTGAACATTCGCGGCGAGACGCAGGTCGCGGAGAAGGTGGCCAATGCGCTGCACGAGGTGGGGCTCTCCGCCGACGCGGGCAGGCGCTATCCGCACCAGCTTTCCGGCGGCCAGCGTCAGCGCGTTGCGATTGCCCGGGCGCTGCTGCTGCGCCCGCAGCTACTGCTGCTGGACGAGCCGACCTCGGCGCTGGATATGTCGGTGCAGGCGGAAATCCTGAACCTGCTTAACCGCCTGAAGGCCGAGCATGAGATGACCTATCTGCTGGTGAGCCACGACGCGGACGTGATTGCCCATATGTCCGACCGGGCGGCATTGATGGCGCACGGGAAGATCCAGAAGGTGTTTAACCGTGAGGCGATGTTACGGGGCGAGCACAGGATGGGTTAAGTGCGTGCGGCGGTGCCCGGTGGCGCTGCGCTTACCGGGCCTACGTTTCGTGCCGCGTTGATGGTTTTTCGTAGGCCGGGTAAGGCGTGCCGCCACCCGGCAAACAATTACTTCAGCAGCTTCACCGTGGCATCGATGTCGATCTCATCTTCGGTGAAGATCAGCGTCGTATTCTGGAAGGTGGTGATCGCCAGCTTCTTCACCGTGCGCATTTCGCCCGGCTTTTTATCGGATTTTGGCTTGATGCTGTTCATCAGCAGGCCCACCGACAGCACCGCGTTCTCTTTGTCGATTTTGGTATCAACGGGCTCTTCTTCGCTGAACACCACGAAGGATTTGATCGAGGTGAGCTTTACGCGCTCGCCTGCGATATAGAGATGTTTGCTTTCGGGGATCACCTTCACCGCGTAGGCGGAAAGGCCTTTGTTGTTGGTGGTAGGCTCGAAGGTCACCGCGGCATCTTTCTTAATCAGATCGGGGTTCGCGACCTTAATCACATGAAAATAGCGGTTGTCGCCGTTTTCATCTTTGATAAATCCAAAGCCTTTATCTTTAAACCACGTTGTGATTGTACCGTTCATCGCTGTTACCGCCTGTCAGATCGTAATGACTAAAGTTTTGCAGCGCGCAGTGTAATGCACAATGACGGAGGAGACAAAAAAAAGCCCCTGCACGGGGGCAGGGGAAAACTCATGTCAGAGCTTATTAGAATTTAGTTGAACACCATCCCACCATCGATGAGCAGAGACTGGCCTGTCATGTAGTCAGAGTCCGGTCCTGCCAGGTATGAGACGCAGGCGGCGACATCTTCCGGCTCGGACAGGCGGCCAAGCGTGATGCGTTTGGCAAAGGTTTCGGTCCCGTAGCCCAGCGGTTTACCCGCCGCCTCGGAGACCTGACGGTCGATCTCCGCCCACATCGGCGTTTTCACGATGCCCGGGCAGTAGGCGTTAACGGTGATCCCCAGCGGAGCAAGATCCCGCGCGGCGGTCTGGGTTAGGCCGCGCACCGCGAATTTACTGGAACTGTAGACGGCCAGTTCCGGGTTACCGGTGTGGCCCGCCTGGGAACAAGCGTTGATGATTTTCCCGCCGTGCCCTTCTTTACGAAACGCGTCAATCGCGGCCTGGATCCCCCAGATCACCCCTTTCACGTTGATGTTGTAGACCTTATCGAAAATCTCCGGCGTGATGGATTCGATTGGCGTGGACGGCGCAACCCCGGCGTTATTGACGATAACGTGGAAACCGCCCAGCGCGGTGCGGGCTTTCTCTACCGCCGCAAATACCTGCTCGCGGTCAGAGACGTCCACCTTCACGGCGACGGCGTTACCGCCGTTGCGGATAATTTCATCGGCCACGGCTCTGGCCGTTTCCGCGTTATAGTCGGCGATGGCGACGGCAAAGCCATCCTTCACCAGGCGAAGCGCAATCGCTTTACCAATCCCCTGGCCTGAGCCTGTTACGAGAGCAACTTTTTGCATTTCTCTGTCCTTATGTTGAGTCACAAAATCTGGCTGAGATGGAGCTGGCCCATCAGCAGCGGGTTATCGCTGTAGTCGACGGGAATGGCCACCACGGCCGGGCCATCCACATCCATCGCCGCGCGCAGCGTGGGTTCGAGCGCGTCGGCGCTCTCCACGGCAAAGCCTTTCGCGCCAAAGGCGTCGGCATAGACTTTGAAATCGACCGGGCCGAACTCGACGCCGGAAAGACGCTGGTATTTTTTCTCTTCCTGAATGGCAACCATGTTGTAGCCGTTATCTACCCAGATGATGTGCAGCACGTTAGCGTTGAGGCGCACCGCGGTTTCCAGTTCCATGCTCGACTGCAGGAAGCCGCCGTCACCGGAGACCGACACCACCTTGCGGCCCGGGTTGACCAGCCACGCGCCAATGGCCCACGGCAGCGCGACGCCCATGGTCTGCTGGCCGTTGGAGATCATCACCTGGCGCGCCCGGAAGCTGTAGAGGTAGCGGGCGATCCAGATGTGGAAACTGCCCATATCCACGGTGAGCGTCACGTCGTTATTCACGATGTCCTGCATGGCCCGCACGATGCGCAGCGGATGCAGGGCGAACTGATTAAGCGAGGCGCCGCGACGATCGAGCAGATCGCGCTGATGCTGGCGGTCGACCAGAATTTCGGAGGCCCGCTGGCTCAGCTCAAGCTTGTGGTCGATACGGTTCGCGAGCTGATTCAGCGTTTCGGCGATGTCCCCCACCAGCTCCAGATCCGGCACGTAGTTACGCTCTTCATAGGCAGGCAGCACGTCGATGTGCACCAGCGTGGCGTCGCCGCTGTTCCACATGGACGGCTCGTACTCCACCGGGCTGTAGCCGATGCAGATAATCAGGTCCGCCAGATGGAGCAGCCTGTCGCCCGCCTGGTTATTGAACAGACCGACGCGTCCGGCGAAGCGGGTGAAGTGTTCCTGGTTCACCGCCCCGGCGGCCTGATAGGTGCTGGTGACCGGAATACGGCTTTTCTCCAGCAGCTTGCGCAGCGCCGCGCTGTTGGCGGGCTGGCTCGCCATCAGCCCCAGCAGGATGACCGGGTTTTTGGCCTTTTCGATAAGCTTCGCCACATCGTTGATAGCGGATTCCGGTGCCGGGCCCATCAGCGCGGGACCGCTGGCGGGTAAAATCGCCCCCGTGGCGGGCTGGTCGACAATATCCTGCGGCAGGCTGACGAACGCGCCCCCCGGCCTGCCGTGCTCGGCGGCGCGAAACGCATTCGATACCACCTCGGCAATCGCGTCCGGCGCACTCACCTCCACGGCGTATTTGGTGACCGGGCTGAACATGGCGACGGTGTCCATGCTCTGGTGCACCAGCTTGGCTTTATCCGCCCGCTTCACCGCCCCGCCCAGCGCCACCACCGGGTCGCCTTCGCTGTTGGCGGTGGCAATGCCGGTGATCAGGTTCGAGCAGCCCGGCCCGGAGGTAACCAGCGCCACCCCGGCCTTGCCGGTCAACCGCCCTACCGCCGCCGCCATAAACGCCGCGTTCGCCTCGTGGCGCACCGGGATGATCTCAATGGAGGAGTCCAGCAGAGAGTCAAAGACCTTGTCGATTTTCGCCCCCGGGATCCCGAAAACCTGCTTCACGCCCTGCGCTTCCAGCTGGCCGACAACCAAATCGGCGCCGTGCGCCCACTGACGTGACTGTTTCTCACTGTTCACGGTAGTTCTCCTGTTAGTTTTCGACGGCACGGATCGCCGCATCAAGATTGCTGGGGTGAAGGTTGGCCTGTAAAAAGGCGCTGTCGGCGGGCAGGTCAATCATCAGCTTGTGAATTTCACCGAAGGTGAGCACGCCGCTCTCCAGCTGGTAGTCAAGCAGATGGCCCCCGCCCTGACGGTCGTCGGTGATGAAGTGTTCGTGATAGCCCGCCACGTTGATCCCCTGCATATGCTGCGGCGTGCGGAACCCGACCAGCACCCCTTCGCGCTGGTTAAAGCGGAACACCGGCTGGTCGTCCAGCACGTCGGTCATCGCGCGGTACGGCGGCGTCTGGCGCGGTACGGTGCGGGTGTGGGCATGGCGGAAGTTGCCGTCAATGCGCAGCGCGCAGAACAGGTTATCGGAGGGGATCTGCTGGTCGATGACGTCGTGGATCTGCTGACGGCTGACCGGCGCGTCGAAGGTTTTACGGTACTGCGGCTGGAACCAGGTCATCACCGCGAACGGCGTTTTCTGCTCCGGCTTCGCGGCCCGGGCGCTGCCGTCGGCGCGCAGCTGGTACACCTGGCTGCTGAAGGCAATCATTTCGCCGTCCAGCTCGTTGAAGGTGCCCAGACCAAAATCACCGTGTGCCAGCAGATCGGCGATGGTGGTCTCCCCCTCGTACACGCCGCTTAGCAGGGCGCTCATTAGCGATGTCTGATAGATCACGCTGTCAGGATGCTGGGCGGAGAACCCGCGCAGGGTCTCGCACAAGCTGGCTTCACAGTCGCAGGCAGATGAATGCACCATCATGCTCGTCCTCTTCAACTTTATTTAGAAAGGTTAAATAAATGTTGACCCGATTCAGCAGAGAGTTCCAATATAGAAACCATGCTGGTTTGAGACGTTTTAGATATGGAACTTCGTTATCTGCGGTATTTTGTCGCGGTTGCACGCGAGCGACACTTCACCAGGGCGGCCGAAGCGCTGGGTATTTCACAGCCTCCTCTGAGTCAGCAGATCAAACGGCTCGAAGAGGAAGTGGGCACGCCGCTGTTCAGACGCCTGACGCGGGGCGTGGAGCTGACCGAAGCGGGAGAAGCCTTCTACGAGGACGCCTGCAAGATCCTGGCGCTGAGCGACGCCGCGCTGGAGAAAGCCCGCGGCATCGCGCGCGGGCTGAACGGTAACCTGTCGATTGGCATCACCAGCTCCGATGCTTTTCATCCCAAAATTTTCGCGCTGATTCGCCAGTTTCAGGTGCAGAACATGGCGGTGCAGGTTCACCAGGTGGAAGCCAATATGTCGTCGCTGACGACGATGCTGGCGGAGGGTGAACTGGATATCGCCTTCGTGCGCCTGCCGTGCGAGAGCAGCAAGGCGTTCGAGTTAACCATCCTCGACCGGGAGCCGATGGTGGTGGCGCTGCATCGCGACCATCCGCTGGCGGCGTGCGATTCGCTGGCGTTAGAGCAGCTTCGGGATACGCCGGTGGTGTTGTTCCCGCAGGAGGTCGCGCCCGGCCTGTACGACCGGGTTCACGGCTGCTGCGAGCGGGCCGGGATCGACGTGCAGCACGCGCTGCAGTCGTCACAGCTTTCATCCTCCCTGAGCATGGTTTCCGCGGGCGGCGGGTTTGCGCTGGTGCCGAAATCCATGGCGGCCATTTCTCCGCCAAATGTCACCTACCACGCGCTGAGCTCGCCGGAGCTTTATACCGATATCGCGCTCTGCTGGCGGCGCTTTGAACGCTCGCGAACGGTGAAGCGGTTTCTGGCGATGATGAGCGAGGGGTAGCGGCCGGTTTGGTTGGTGGTTTTTGTAGGCCGGGTAAGGCGTAGCCGCCACCCGGCAATGCCCTTCTGGAAGCCGCCTCGCAAACCTGCAAGCAACCTTATGTAATTCAGGGTTATCCCCTTTCCATCCTTTTTTCACCGCCGTAAAGTGCCTGCGTTGCGGCCCATCCGTAACCGGGCGTAGGAACCCGTTAGCATAACGTGACATTTTTACTTAAAGAGGATGCTAAATGGCTACTGTCCCTGAGTTTTCTTATGCGCTCTCTGAAGAAAGCGCTGTTCACCACCTCATCGATCTTCAACTTTGCGATTCCGCAGATCTCTTCGAACTGGCTGACACCTGCGCCGGCTGTGTGAGCGTGCTGGTTGAAACTGACGATCCCGTGACGTTTTCCATACTTTGCGAGCGCTTGCTGGCACTGCTTAAACGCCTGCGTAAATGTTGCGATACAGAACTTCCCCCGCATCTGGTTGAACGGCTCATCGCAGGAGAAAAGATCGTTTCCTGCGTGCCGGACTGCTGGCAGGAGACGGCGTTGCAGGTGGATTATGCCGTGGCGTTGACGCTGGCAATCATGGGTGGAACGTTGCCTGCGCGCGTGGCGAAAGAACTCACCGGGTTGCTGCACGATATGGTCTGGCTGCTGGCGGAGTTTGTGAAGGAGCCGTATATCGCAGCGCACTGAGACGGGTGATGGGCCGGAATTCTGCTGCTGCGGACGGGGGACGATTTCGGCCAGATACCCCTCTCTTTTCCTGGTAATTGCTTGCGGAACGCCATCTGATACTCTGGCTGCACTCAAGGGATGACAAGGAAGAGAAATGCTGAATCCTGGATTCGTAACCCGCAAAGCGCTTGCTCAGTGGCAGGATGTCCCCGCTTTTTTACCTCAGTTCCAGTTTCATGAAAAACACCGAACGGTCATTCATACTGCGCATCCCGAACATATTCTGCCGTTGATTGCAAACTTTGACGTCCGGCAAGATGTCGTCATTCGGCGGCTGATGTTTTTACGGCAATTACCGCAGAAATTTCTGCGTAATCAGCAGGCTAACTCCATCGGCAACTTTGGCCTGCACAGTTTTACCCTTTTGAAAAACTCAGCATCTGAGCTCTGCTATGGCTTGCGAGGACAGTTCTGGCGTTCAGATTTTGGTCTGGAAAAAGTACCGGATGTCAGCGCTTTTCAGACGTCAGTGACGCCGGGCAGCGCGACATTGTTGCTGCGCTATCAGGTAACGGAATTGGCGCCAGGGCAGCATGAACTCAATACAGAAACGTTCGTCTATTGCCCGGACAGAAGCACCCGGCTCAGAATGGCGGCTTACTGGCTGATAATCCGGGCGGGCAGCGGCTGGATCCGCAGGAGAACGCTGAAAGCGGTTAGGTTGAATATCGAGAAGCTGGACTGAAGTGCAACAGATAACCTTATGGCGTTCAGCGTTAGCACTTCGCTTTAAATATCCGTTTCCGGACGAGAACTGCCGGGAAGAAATGTTTGAGGAGCGGTTATTAGCAAAAAGCGGTACCGATCAACCGCCTTTAAAATGAATACCTGCGCGGCGGATATTCACCCTTAACACAAATTTACGCGGAAAATTACCTGTACAGTACACTTATTTATCGGTCAGTTGTGTTTGTAATAGACTTCGTTTAATCTATTGTTAATTATAAAATTTACCAAAGGTCCATATATGGAATGGGGATGCATAAAGTGTGGGGTCGAAATACCTCAGGACAGAGAGTTTTGCGACAGTTGCGAAGATAAAAACTTCAGGAAAATTGGAGGCTTTCTTTTTCTCCCTCTTATAGGATTAGTGGTCACCGCTGCTTCCTATCTTTTTGCAATGACAGATGCATTTAAATTTACGATAGAAAACTATTCGCATTTGAATGCAAATGCAAAAATCTTCTTCATGCTTTCCCTGGTTATTTATATAGGCGAATTTCTTTTTACAGTCACCGTTATTTCATTTTTCCTAAAAAAGAAGAAATCGCTACCAAAGCTTTATATTTTGTTTTTAATATCAATCGTGACGACAATGTCATTTAATACCTACTTGCTTTACATATTAATTCCTGGCGCTGAAATTGGCTATAATGAACTTGTGCCAATTTTTAGAAACGTGATAACAGCTTTGATTTGGATTCCTTATTTCATAACATCTGTTCGCGTAAAAAGAACGTTTATCCGATAAAAGCACGTGTGGCTTCATCATTTGATGCCTGTGCATGCAGAGCTCTATTGTTCAATGTCCCGACATCAAAACTGAGCGGAGGCTAACACCCTCCGCTCATGATAGGGAAAGGGCAGAAAAGCGGGCAAGGTCCGCTTTTAGCAAAGAAAGGACATACCTCAATAACTGAAACTATATCCCTCCAGGCAAACTGCATGGGGAAGCTTATCACTCTGGTAAATAAATATCAGTGTTTTTAATGCTTTCATACCACTCCATAGCTTTTGCATAATCTTGCGGCACTCCTTTCCCGTAGTAATAAAGATTTCCAATATTTTTTTTAGCATTGGCATTGCCGTTACTGGCCGCTTTAAGATACCACTTCATAGCCTGAGCATAATCTTGCGGTATACCCTCTGCTTTTTCATACATGACGCCAATGTTATTTTGAGCTTCAGCATGGTTTTGTTGTGCGGCTTTTAAATACCACTCCATCGCTTTCGAATAATCTTTCTTAACCCCTTGCCCAGAAACATAACAAAATGCCACATTATTTTGGGCTTGAGCATAATTCCGAAGAGCTGATTTCATATAAAATTCAAAAGCTTTATGGTAATCCACCTCAACACCTAGCCCTTTCGCGTACATAACTCCCATTTTATTTTGCAGTTCAGGACTTATATCAGTTTGGTTATTTTTCTTGACAGCGCAAGAAGTTAACACCAGAGTAATAAAAAGCATGCGAATTATTTTTTCCATTTCTCGTTCCGTTTCGGTTTAAATCGACTTACTCATTCAATAAAAATCATTTATATAAAAATTAGCTTATTCTCTAAACATTTATCACGTTGATTAATCAAGGAGGAAGCAAATCGTCGCTCTGCATGTTGGTTAATTGATGTTGTAAATCCAGGCAAAGTGCCCAGTGCTTTTCAACAGGTATCGTTGATCGCGAACGCTTTTCTACAGACAACTGCTGTTCAGTCCAGAGAAAAGGATAGAAAGAATAAACGAGATTACAATTCATTAAAGCCATCTCTTCGCGCCAACCCGTCCAGCGTACATTTTTATAGAATAAATCAAAATCTCCGCAAAGTGCCCAATGCAGAAAACCTGAATAGTGGGTATCGAGGCTCTCCCATTCAAGAGTATCCGGAGCAAAGTAATATATCCCACCGAGATCTTTACCTAATTCTCCCCCGTTAAGTGCAAAAAAACCTCCAGATGCATCATCAGCAATTAATAATGCCTGAAATGTCTGACCAGCAGTTACCAATTGCGTCCATGAAGCCAGACTTCTTGACAGTCTGGTGTGACCTGAGCCTAAAATTCGCAACCAACCATTATCAATGAGTATTCCTCCCGTTTCATATGAAATTGCCCCAAGCGGAGAGAAAGTAGTTATCTGAAGCTGATGTAAATCAGCGCGAGCTTGCGCAAGGTTACAAGGTAAGACTTCATAGCTATTGCTTGCTTCTTGCAGCCATTGTTTCACTGAATGCCAGCCAGATCTCTTTTTATCAATTAATTCAGCTAGTTCCCTCATCCTTTTCCCTCATTCAAACTACGCTAGTTTACATTATTAATCGGACGCTAAACCGATAACATGAGCATGAAATCAGCGAATTTGGTCGGCAACGGCCGTTATGTTTGAAGAGCGGACACGATCACCAACTTCAGCTATTATGGTTTACGAAGTTTTGTTTGAGGCGCTCTTTCCCCTTCAGGTAGAAGCTCGCAAGAAACATCAGTTTTTTTCTTATCGCATCATGCCTGATTGGACAGCAATTTCGATTAAAGGAGGAATCAATGTCACATTCATCATCAAAAAGAAAAGTCTTAGACATAGAAGCTCCCCTTGCGCATAGAGCATCACACGCACGGAGTTGCGCAAACCACGTAGCGAATAGATTGGGAATCACCCGCAGCGAGCTACTGATGAAGGTTGAGAGTGATACAGGCGCAAGTCTGATATCGCCACTCACAGAAGATGAGTTAATGAATGCGTTTTATTATATGGAAAACCTTTAAGAGCAACAGCTATGAGCGAAAAACGGTCCTTTAATCCATTCTGTATCAGATGCAGGACTAACACTAGCATGTGATAATCAACCGGGGATAGGTCATCGCATCCGGTTAGGTACTGGCGATGTGATTCTACGTTGTGAGAAATGAAAAAAGATATTTGGTGTAAAAAAATGACGGAAATGGACGATGACTTTTTAGAATATGATCTGGACTGGTTTTTATCCAGCCAGGAAGGGTACTTAGCGCATTTTGCAACAGCAGGTCAGGGGCCGATTCCTGAAAGGATCAAGTCATCTGTCGAGGACTATAATTTTATTTTTGATTATATTTACTCGCTGGAACCCTTGTCAGAGGTGTATGTCATAGAAGGCAATCTGCTTGCATTTTCAAATGACAATCAGCGTTCTTGCTATCTGCGCTCATTTGTTAAGATGTCAAGTAAAGGATTGTTCAGCTACGACTATGAACAAGGTGGATATAAATTAATTTCGAAACCAAAAACACCATTGAAATATGAAAAATTGCCAAATGAAGTGAAAGGCGTGATTTATGTTGCAGAAAGAGAAATTGACTTATAGCTATGATGTACTGATGCGACCTGTGCTCAATTTTCTACACACAATAGCCATAGAAAGATCCGATTTTGTCACTGCGCGGATCGGCTCGAAGATCGATGTCCGCTGTGAGCCAACAGCGGATGTTCGCAATTGTTAAAACCATCAAGAAGGACATTACGTGCATTATCGTGTATTAATTAACGGGTAGAAAGTCAAAGTGAGTGAACAGGAAATGAGTATAGGTGAATTGTATTTGGATGGAGCGCACGTCCTATCTGAAAAAGAGTTTCATTCCATTATGTCGGCATCATTAGACTTTGGACCTTACTATGGTAGAAATCTCGATGCATTGTGGGATCGCCTTAGCACCAATGTTGAAAGGCCGGTTAAAATAATATGGTTAAACTCTGATTTATCCAGAATATATCTTGGCTGTTATTTCGACGAAATCATTAAGGTTTTTGAGAGGGCAAAACTGCAAGATCTGAATTCACATGGGGAAGAAAAGTTCGAGTATGTATTGAAATAACCCGTACCTGCTCGATAGTCCGATGTAGTAGCATACCGATTTTGGCAACATAAGCAGAAATGTGAAATGTCCGTACTTGGCACAAAGCGGACATATCTTTCACATTTACCTCATACAGTATTCGCACTCATTAAATGAGCACCGACATCACGAGCATATGAAAACTACGTTTCATAAATATTTCCAGCCAGGAAACCAGGAGCAAGGACGCACGTAGTCTTATGAGTGCCTTTCGACACGGCCACAAGACAATTTCCTTAACAAACACTAGCCCTGCACAATTTTACTGGGTGCTAAAGAAAGAACACTACCCGTCCGTCACCGGACGATATGAGAAAGCGATCCCCCAGTCTGGACAGAATGAAATACAGGGAAAATGATGGGTCATCGATATAGATGGTGGGCATTTCCGAGTGATGTTTTTTGCTGATTTTGAACGAGGAAAGATCTTCATCAAACACATCAGCACTCACGCAGAGTATGACAAACTCACGGATCTCTTTCGGAGAACGAAAAAATGAATTATGCAGCAGTCATCAAAGCGGCAAACGATCTGACCAACGCGCTCCCTTTCCTGGGCTCAAGCCCGTCACGACAAGATTACGAGGATGCTCTGGGGTTGGTGGAGTATCTGATTGAGCATGACCCCGATAGTCCGCTGGTAGAGATGCTCACCGCGAAAATCGATAAATACGAAAACGAGTCTCAGGAGTTTGCAGAATTTAACGCGCGTGTTGCCAGCATTCCGTCAGGCGTTGCGTTATTGCGAACGCTGATGGACCAATACCATCTCACTCAGAGCGATTTCGAGAACGAGATAGGCAAGAAGTCTCCGGTGAGTCGGATCCTTAACGGACAGCGCACGTTAACGCTGGATCATATGCGCGCGCTGGCGAAGCGTTTTGGCGTGCCGGTGAGTGCATTTGTGGGGAATTGATGAGGATGATTTTTTTATATTAAGAAAAAGTAACGCAGCCAAGCTGGCCATGTCGCGGCTAAAACTCATATGGTAATTGTAGAGGCACGTCACTGCCTTCAAACACTTCCCTCAAACACTTTCCAAGCGATTTAGAGTCTTTTGCTGCAGGAAGGACAACATGATATTCCCTGATACCAACCATTTTTACGGCATCTTCATTAAGCACGATCACAAGTTTGTCTTCAGTGAGTTGAACGGAACGAATAGAGTCTGTTATCTCATATTCCGTTGACTCACTCTGGAATCCAATGCATTCGTTAACGGGTAATTCATCTTCGTCGAATCGTCCGATAATGATAAAATTTTTTGGGTCATGATTGTCATCCCCTATTCCGATGGTGAAGACATCATTTTCTTCATAGCAGTTAATACATGCTGCAAAAAGATTTTTAACATTACTCATCAGTTTTCCTTATCTTGAACCGTTTTGCTCCTGACAGATTTTTGCCCAAAGCCTGATATTCATTAATATAATTAGTAGATTAAGGCAATCGAAAATGACTTCCGCACAAATTTTTTAATATTGCTCTTTTTAAAATGAAAAATATATATTCCCAGCATAGCGAAACGGCTGTTGCTGCTTTGATATTTGATGCATCATTTACGCCCACCTTTCAGCAATTGATGGACTTCGCAAAGGTCACCGCGAGTACCCTTTTATTAAAAATCAAGATCGACTTTAATTACACCTGATGCATTTATTTTATCATCCTGAACAGTAAGCATATCAACAAACTCATCGAAGGAGCTTGCTATTTTCGTCAGCCCGAGGTCACTGCTGAATCATTGAATATTGGATCAGACTCGTCATCCCAAAACCAAATCTCTCCCGGCATACCTCCCTTGAGGCAAAGACAAATTTGATTATCACCAGACGAGGCTCCTATCGGTAACCATTGTTCGCGAAAATCATTTCGGTATGTAACTGCCATTTCTAAAACGGTATATTCTTTACCCGATTCTGCAAGGCCGTACAGAGACTCAAGCGTATCGTTTCCTTGCTCATCAGACCATGGAGATGGTTGTAACGCCTTGAAAACAACATTTATATTAAAAAGAACAGAAGCGCCAAAATGAAGTAAATAGGCACGATAACTTTCAGGGATTAGCCCTATTGATGCTTCTAATGTATTTAAACACTTTATCCGTTCATCTGATGGTAATGATGCCGTTTCGCTCCAAAACGCTCTATTTTTTTCAACAATGTCCTTTACTCCTCATATTTGGTGCGTAGTCAACATGTGGCACATTACTATGAAGCTCTCGGAAATAGAATTATAATATTAGGATTCAAATGAAGTATTTTATCGCTGGCATCAATTAAATGGTGATCCTAAGCGAGAAAATCATAAATATAAAATATTGTTAAGTGGATAAAAAACATTCACACTTCGCCTACTTAAATAGAACTCAATAATAAACTAGCCGGGAAAAAACACCTTTCCCGGCTCGTCATTTATTGTGGGAACTTTCCACCTTTATACGAAGACCATAGATAACTGATGGCCCAATTATTATCCTTTCCAACAACAACGCTTTTAGCAATTAATTCAAAATCATCTGATATGCGTGATGATATTTCAGAATTATTAATTACTCTGAATGAGAGCTTAAATGCTTTTTCTCGCAAGGAATTGATATGTTCAATATCATCCGCATCAAAACTTTCATTTTTTAATGAGTTAAACTCTTTCATCCATGCATCATCGAATTCTGGCTCATCTCTAGAATCCAAGGCGCTGTCTGCATCTAATGTTTTGAGAAAATCAAAAACTGATGCAGAGGACAAAAAATTTTCAACTTCAGCTAACTTATTATTACTCATTACATTAACCCTTGTTCTTTTAGCCAGACCTCTATTAAATCAACGGCTTTAACTGGCGTTACATTAGTACCTAACGAATAGGTTCCGTTTGGAGACTTAACATCAACTTTGATATCATCTAATTTGGAATACGCTCTCCTGTAAGCATCAAATAACTCTTTATCTGAACCAGGAAAATCACCTTGTCTTGGCCCTATTGTATCTCTTTCCGCATCATGTAATCGCCAATGATCA
>NZ_CAMFKT010000035.1:0-31419 GCF_945957325.1 Enterobacter sp. PL1 | reverse complement strand
AAACATACAGTTTTTTGCGGTGGAGGCGCTTATGAAAGTTGAATTAACCATTGATCGTACTAAAGAACTTCCAGAGGGTGCAGTCCCGGCACTTGAGAGAGAATTTTTAAAACGACTCCAGAGTCAGTTCGATGAGTGCTGTCTGATTGTGCGTCGCGCAGGTTCCGATGGGGTAAGTGTTTACGGTGGCGAAAAAGAAGCTAAAAAGACGGTTGAGGAAATCCTCCAGCAGACCTGGGAAAGTGCAGACGACTGGTTTTATTGAAACAGCATGCAGAAATTTTCCAGTTTGGAGGGGAGATTGGTGGAACAAAAAGAAGAATTACCTAAGAAGGGCTATGCGGTCATCAGATGCAACGATGGGGTTATCGTTGCGCGACTGCACTCATTTCCTGATAGTGGTCGCGCGCTCATGTACAGACGTGGGGATGAAGTATCATTTATGCCGTTACAGGATGATGAGATAGTAGGAACACCGTCACTCTTTACGCAAATGCTTGAACGGGCTGGTTATCGCGTTTCCAGGAATTCTGTTACACTCCCGTCATAGGCCTGAACACCCTATACCTGCTGCGCCACTGGAGAGAAACCATGGCGCAAACACCAAACCCGAATAAATGCCTACTGACCCCTCAACGGGCCAGCATTTTTCTTTTGATGTCACTCCTGCAGGAGGCGGCATGAAGAAAAGCTGGTTCACTCACACCGGGCTGACAACCGAAGAAGCCAATGAACTGGTGGCTCGCTACAAGTCTAAAGGCGTCCCCGTCGAGAAAAGCCTCGATATTGACCCTCGTCTTTGGATAGTCAGCGCATTACTACCTCAGCAAAAATCCTCAGCTAAGACAGCGCAAAGTATGCGTTCCCGGGCATGGAGGTGATCGTGACAGTCTACAACATCCTCCCGATGGGTAAGCCACGCATGACGCGTGCAGACAAATGGAAAAAGCGCCCTGAAGTTATGCGTTACCGGGCCTTTTGCGATCACGTCCGGCTGCTGGGCATTTACATGCCAGAGTCAAATTCACACGTTACCTTCGTTCTTCCGATGCCGAATAGCTGGAGCAAAAAGAAGCGCGCAGAGATGAACGGGCAGCCCCATCAGGGTAAACCCGATCTTGATAACCTGATGAAGTCTTTGATGGATGCGCTCTTCGAAGACGACACGCATATATGGGATTCAAGGATAACAAAGCTCTGGGGCGAGAACGGGCAGATCATTATCAGGGAGAGCGAGTGATGCGTGCGCTTCTTCAACCTGTGATTGCACGGGAGCTGGGTGTCGTACTTTTGAAGCCAGGAAGAGAGCTGATGGAATTGTTCACCGCAGGTAGAGTATTAATCGAGCGCCAGCCAGAAAGTATGGCTGGATATCAAACTGGTCGCGTTTCGGACGCGCGGCAGCCACTGGCTGAAAACGAGCAGCTGCGAAGCTTCTTTCTGAATGAAAAGGTCCTGACTGCAGCTGGTGGTATAAGTGGGCTTGATTACTGGTTGCTAAAGCACGGCGCCGGAAATTGCCAGTTCGCTCACAGTGAATACCACTATCACGAACTAACCATTATGCACCATGAGCCTGGCTCCATCCTGCTTTGTGGCTATTGTGATAACCACTTGCGAGAGCAGCGTACCGAAGCACTGGCAGAGCTGGCACGCAGAAATGTAATTGCCTTTGTTCTGGATTCGGTTCGTATTTCACTCGCTATCGACAAAAGCCGCGAGATTTCCCTCGCTGAACTCTGCTGGTGGGCAGTTCGTAAAGGGGTTACTGATGCACTTCCAGAATCCTGCGTTCGTGAAGCGCTTCGTTTACCTCAAGAAAGGAGGATTGGTCGTGAAAGCGATATTACGCCTTCAGTATCGGCCACCAGCATCCTCGGGGAATTAGTTTCATCCGCTGACCTGCCTGATGCGCTGACCGAACCTCTGGTGGGGGTGATGGTGGATCCGGCGCCGCCTCAGTCTTTCATGCGTCTACCAAAGCGTCTTCGCTGGGAAAGTCGCGATTATCTAAATTGGGTGAAAACACAGCCCTGTGAATGCTGCCAGCAGCAATCAGACGACCCACATCACTTAATCGGATGGGGGCAGGGTGGCATGGCGACAAAAGCGCATGACATCTTCTCCATACCACTTTGCCGAAAGCATCACACCGAACTGCATAACGACCGACTGGCATTCGAGCGCAAATATGGCTCGCAGCTGGAAATGATCATTAGAGTGCTGGACCGGGCCTACGCGCTCGGCGTTCTGGCGTAAGGAGCGAACAGGATGACACCACGTCAACGCCGTAATCATATTGAAGCGCTGGGTAAAGCAGCGAGTGCGCCGCGTAAAAGCTGGTTGGGTAAAAGCATGCTTCTTACAGGTATTCAGTCGGCATGGATTAAATCATTGCTGACAACATGGGGCGAGGGGGTAAGCGGTGGGACAGCCCCACGATTGCCTCGCGCTCATGCATGCTGGGATGTTCTTAAGGGCGGGCGATGGTCGGATAAGGCATTGTCTCGCTTTACAGCTGCACTGGAACAAGCTCGAGCAGAAGGATTCAGAGGGCCGCAGGTCTTAAATCGTGCTCACGCCATTTTGTGGCCACAGCCCGCCACCAGTATCATTGATGAAGCTATGCGCGATGATGACGTTGATTTTGTCGAGCAGTCAGTGCTTCAGGCGCTTGATGTAAATGACCCGGTTTATATCGTCGGTCTGCAGTATTACACCACACGCAAAAAAATCTCAGACATTACACGGGAGTTACAGTCTATTGCACCGTGGCTAACGGATTGGGAGGCCAGAAAACGAGTTCGCTGGTGCCTGGAGATATTCAGGGCGAAGGTCTTTTTATCTACGCGGAAACTCCTGGCTGAGCAGAGCTGAATGATTGGGTTTTAACTTTTCGTGCTCTAATTCTATTTATATATTGAAAACGAGCCAGGAAGTTAGATAATTCATTCATGCTTGGCAGAGCTGCGCCGCGATGGCAGCGAACTTAAGCGACAATTTGAATATAACGAAAGCCCCGCCGGTCGGGGCTTTTGCTTTACGGCGATACGACAGGGGTATTCGCGAAGGTGCATTGCACCAGTACCCCTGTCGTATCGCCGAACTAACCAGATATATTCGAAGTAGAAAAATTTTAATGGCCCGGTATTGCAAGCTATGGTTCATCTCTTGTGTTGACAGTTTGTTGATCCAGTTTGAATTAAACTGCGTACAATAAATGAACAGGGAGAATGTATTGTTAAAGATACTCAAAACGCTGGCGTTGGTAATCTGTTTTGTGGTTAGCTGTGCAATGTACTTTCATCTCTATGTAGTGATGAATAAGGATTGTATTGGGAATACCACAGAAGAGGTGACCTATGGGCGTCTGGATGATTGCCCTGATACTGATTGCCAGCCTTATAGCTGGAGTTGTTATTTACATTGATGTTATCTCGGATTTCATTATCGATGCCAATTTCCTTCATCTCCTATAGATGTTTTTGCGTGAGCGCTGCTTTTCGCAAAATTGCTGTGTGAAAATACTGACCCTTGGGTTCAGCGCTCATCCAAAAGCATCTCGTCAATATCCAACTAACCGGGGTGGTTTGTTGGATGAGGTGCCTCAAATTCAAATAGCCTAGCTTCGGCGAGGTTTTTTCATTTGTAAGACCTCTATCAGGAAGCGATGTCTAATCTCATTGACCGAAGGAATAAGTACAGCGTAATTTATTTCTGTGGTGAATCCTTTCTAAGCGAAAGGGCGTTCCAGTCGACTGCTATCTGCAGGTATGCGCGCGGCTTTGCTGACTGGGGTAGAGTCACCGGGAGGCACCCGGCACCATGACAACAATAATACAAGCTTCAAATTCCTTGAGAGCCTGCCATAAAAAGCAGGCCTTTTTTTATGGTTTTGCAAACTGCTGCTACTCTTTGAATTGTGGGAAGTAACTGAATGCCCTGTGGTTCTCCTGGACCGATAGTGAATCAGCCGATACAGCTTCACTCCTGAGCATAGGCCTTACTCACACCTACCTTACAAATAGTCAACTCATTAGCCCGCCTTCAAAAGCGGGCTTTTTTTATTCTCACGACAGCACCCGCATAGAGCGAGGTGAGAGCATGTATCGAATGGACAAAATAACTACTGGCATTTCCTACGGCGCATCGGGAGGTAGTGCCATTTACTGGTTTAGAAGACTTCTTGACGGTTACTCCCCAGAGCAGTGGGCGGCTATAGGTGTTATCGGTAGTTTACTGTTCGGCTTGCTCACCTTTCTCACCAACCTGTATTTCCAAATCAAAGCAGACCGTCGAAGAGCTGCGCGAGGTGAATGATGTCTAATAAATCAAAACTCAGCGCAGCAGTGCTGGCACTAATCGCATCAGGTGCATCTGCTCCACTCATTTTTGACCAGTTCATCAGCGAGAAAGAAGGCAATGCGCTGGTGGCCGTTGTTGATCCGGGTGGGGTCTGGTCTTTATGTCACGGCGTGACCGTCATCGATGGCAGGCGTGTTGTTAAAGGCATGACGGCCACTGAAGAACAATGTCGCAAGGTTAACGCTATTGAACGCGATAAGGCATTAGCCTGGGTTGATCGCAATATCAAAGTGCCTCTGACAGAGCCACAAAAGGTAGGCATTGCGTCCTTCTGCCCGTACAACATTGGTCCCGGGAAATGCTATCCATCGACATTCTACCATCGCATCAACGCTGGTGACCGTAAAGGGGCATGCGAAGCAATCCGCTGGTGGATTAAAGACGGTGGCCGTGATTGCCGACTAACCAAAGGCCAAAAGAACGGCTGTTACGGTCAGGTCGAGCGGCGCGTCCAGGAAAGCGCACTGGCATGCTGGGGGATAGATCAGTGAACCGCCTTACCGCCATTATCTCCGCGGTGTTGGTGTGCCTGATTGTCTGCCTTGGCTGGCTGGCAATGCACTACCACAACGCTGCCAGTCAGCAGCAGACGCGCGCAGAAACCGCAGAGCAGCAGATTAACGCCGCTGAGTCAGTGACCTCTAACGTCCTGACCAACATGACCATTTTCAACACCATCTCCGAGGTCAACCAGCATGCAAAAGAGCAGATCGCACTGGACGCATCGGGAGCATCGGCAGATATCAAGGTTGCTGTTGCGAACGATGATTGTGCTCGCCGCCCTGTTCCTGATGGCGCAGTTAAGCGGCTGCAGCAATACGCGGACGGTTTACATCAAGGTGCCGGTGGTGCCGCTTCCGGCAAACCTCACGGCTGAGACGCCTTACCCGGCTATCCTGGATCCGATGTCATGGGGGCAAAGTCTGGACCTGAATGTCAGCCTGCTTTCTGCGCTTGGGCAGTGTAACCGCGACAAGGCCGACATAAGGCAGGCTGAGAAAGCAAGATCCAGCCAATAAAGGCACTTCAGTAGTTCTTCACTGAGTGCCTTAGATTTCTCATCCAATTTCGGCAATTAGTTGTGTAAATCGGGCCTCAGCCTCTTGGAGGGTAGAGCAAGAAATATTACCCTCAAATTTTAGTTTTGTCCCATCGCTACGAACCCAGATATTCGCAACATCATGTTTGAGGATATCGCCGATCTCAAACGCAACATCCTCTGGTGCGCGTGCCGCAGAAAAATACCTGCCTCCGTCGCTCTCGAAGAGATAAACGACTAAATGTGCGTGGTCAATCGCATGCTTCTTGATAACAACGTAATGCATTACATCAACCATTAATCCTCCTTGGTAAAGATGTGATTCCTTGACAGGAATGATTTCTCTGTAGGAGCTACTTCGGATAGTGGCAGCCATTACAAAGCTCGCCTGCTGGTGGGCATGTCGTGCTGTAGAGCGTCTAGTTGCCGACTGTTAAGCATTACATCAGGCCCTGTGTAGATGCCTGCAATACAAAGTAAGAATAGCTCGTTCATTCTTCGTTTGTATATATGTTATAACTTCGGAAACATTTAGTAAGGAGCGCAGAATGAGTAAGTTTTTATGTTTCCTCGTATTATTCCTGGTGGGATGTCAGGGGCCAAAACAACAAACATTAACACCAAAGCAGAGACAGGAGTTCCCCATAATCAATCAATGGGCTGTAAAATTTAAAGAGGCAGTTGAAAGTAGATTTCCATATGCCAGTAGATATGTCGGAGATACATGCACTATCCGTGTTCATCAGCCGAAAGGAACAAATAAAATCACCAATATGCATGTAGTAGAAGGGAACCCGGAATTGTGTAAAGCGGCAGTTAAAGCTATACAGACCGCCAGTGATGATGGTTTATTACCCCTTACGCCGGAGCTTATCGGTGAGGAGTTTCCGTTGGATTTCAAACCATAGACGCGTCTCAGAACCACTATAACTTTTGTATTGCCTTCGCCATCGCAATACAGCAGACATTCACGGAGTGCCTGTGATAATGCTTTCAGAAGAGTATACGCTGCCTTATCATACAGTTTTTATAACTGTATGATAAGGATGCTTATGTTGTATTTTCTAGTGTGGGAGATTTACTCCGCTGATTGGATTTTAGTAAAGAAGGGGAATGTCTTCCTTCGATTAGAAGAGGGGCAGGATGTAGACTCTCAGGTTTTGTTAACTGAGATGGGTATTGCTGAAGCAAACAACGTCAGCCGTCGCCAGTGTGTTGTTACCTCAATCCAGCCAATCCAAAAACTCGAAGCATAACTTTATCCTCATTGGCCACTGGCATCCGCTGGTGGCATTTTTAATGCGCATCGCACGCGCATATCAAAGAAAGTCTTGCAGCTGTGAGCCTGGGCAAACCGTTAACTTTCGGCGGCTTTGCCGTGCATTAGAGCTTTACTAAACAGCATTCAGTATTATCCTAATAGCTCTTTAATAAAAGGAGTTAGGCTTATGAGAATCCTCTGGGCTATTTGTGTTGTTTTCGGGGCTATTGGTTTTGTTCAAGGTATCGTTGGGGTTTTCGGCGCTGTCAGCGCACCTCAGCAAGCAGCAGGAGCAGCCATGGGAGTTGCCTGGGCAGTAATTCCTTACTGCATTGTCCGAGCCATACAGCAGATGCGGCCGCAGGAAGTAGTGATTAAAAAAGAAGATTGATTGTCATTATCCATATCAAACCAAGCCTCGCGTTAGCGGGGCTTTTTAATGTACATCGTACGTGCAGATCGAAGAAGGTCTTTCAGATGTGAGCCTGCCACTGCGGCGAAGCCGCGCTGCATGATATGACCAACATTCATTAATGCAAAACAGACGTTTAGATGTCTAAATGATTGTTGATGAATGCATGTAAATGATAATCAATGTCATTATGGGTCCTTTCCGCCAATCCGCCTTGTTACGGGGCGGCGACCTCGCAGGTTCTCGCTATTTATGAAAATTTTCAGGATTTTGCCTTTTCCGTTCTTCTTCTTGCTAAGTATCTGTCTTTGCTGGGTATAACCCACCACAAGAAAGGAAGTGTTAAAGCCTGGTAGTAGTCATTTTACCCGGCATGGTTTCCTTACCCTGTGTTTTGCCTGGAGTTCGTCATGGAGGTCAATAAAAAACGCCTTTCAGAGATTTTTGGTGTCAGCATCCGCACGATCCAGAACTGGCAGGATCAGGGAATGCCAGTTGCACGCGGTGGTGGAAAAGGTAATGAAGTGCTTTATGACTCTGCCGCCGTAATCGAATGGTATTCCGCCCGTGACGCAGCGATAGAAAACGAAAAGCTGCGCAAAGAGGTTGAACAGCTGAGAGTTGATTCAGAATCAGACCTTGTGCCTGGCACGATTGATTATGAGCGCCATAGGCTTACCCGAGCCCAGGCTGATGCTCAGGAACTAAAAAATGCAAAAGAGTCCGCTGAGGTGGTGGAGACCGCATTCTGCACGTTCGTGCTGTCGCGGATAGCCGGAGAAATTGCCAGTATCCTTGATGGAATACCTCTGTCGGTTCAGCGGCGCTTTCCGGAACTGGAAAATCGACATATTGATTTCCTCAAGAAGGACATCATAAAAGCCATGAACAAAGCAGCTGCGCTGGATGAAATGATACCGGGGTTGCTGAGTGAATATATCGAACAGTCAGGTTAAGGGGCTACAGCACTCCGCGCGCTCGGGGCTCCGTTCGTTGTACCGGCCAGAACCGCAAACGGCGGTTGAGTGGGCAGACGAAAATTATTACCTTCCAAAAGAGTCTGCTTATCAGGAAGGGCGCTGGGAAACGCTGCCGTTTCAGCGTGCGATAATGAATGCGATGGGTAATGACTATATCCGCGAGGTCAATGTCGTTAAGTCTGCCCGAGTAGGCTATTCAAAAATGCTGCTCGGCGTGTATGCGTATTTCATCCAGCATAAACAGCGTAACTCGCTTATCTGGTTACCTACCGACGGTGATGCAGAAAACTTCATGAAATCCCATGTCGAACCGACAATCCGGGACATCCCCTCACTGCTGGCGCTGGCGCCCTGGTACGGTAAAAAGCACCGGGACAACACGTTGAGTATGAAACGTTTCTCGAATGGGCGAGGTTTCTGGTGCCTCGGTGGTAAAGCTGCAAAAAACTACCGTGAAAAATCTGTTGATGTGGCGGGTTATGACGAGCTGGCGGCATTTGACGATGATATCGAGAAAGAGGGCTCTCCAACGTTCCTGGGGGATAAACGTATTGAAGGGTCGGTCTGGCCTAAATCGATACGAGGATCCACACCCAAAATTAAAGGGACATGCCAGATTGAACGTGCCGCCAAGGAGTCTGAGCATTTCTTGCGCTTCTATGTTCCATGCCCACACTGTGGGGAGGAGCAGTTCCTTAAATTTGGCGATAAAGATACGCCATTCGGGTTCAAATGGACGCCGGGCGATCCTGCCAGCGTTATATATCTGTGTGAACACAATGCCTGCGTAATTAAACAGCAGGAACTCGATTTTTCGCAGGCGCGGTACATCTGTGATGAAACCGGGATCTGGACGCGTGACGGACTTTGCTGGTTTTCATCATCGGGTACCGAAATTGATCCGCCTGACAGCGTAACCTTTCACGTCTGGACAGCCTATAGCCCCTTCACAACCTGGGTGCAAATCGTCAAGGATTGGATTAAGACCAAAGGCGACACGGGCAAGCGTAAGACGTTCGTCAACACAACGCTTGGTGAAACATGGGAGCCTAAAATTGGTGAGCGTCCTGATGCTGAGGTGATGGCCGAACGTATTGAGCACTTCGGTGCCAGGGTGCCGGAGCGCGTGGCCTACCTTACTGCCGGTATTGACTCCCAGCTTGATCGTTACGAAATGCGTGTCTGGGGCTGGGGGCCTGGCGAGGAAAGCTGGCTTATCGACAAAATTATCATTATGGGTCGCCATGATGATGAATCCACGCTTCTGAGGCTCGATAAGGCGATCAACAAAACCTATCCGAGGCCTAACGGCGTTGAGATGCTTATTTCCCGCATCTGCTGGGATATCGGCGGCATAGACCCGACGATTGTTTATAACCGCTCGAAAAAGCATGGTCTGTTTCGTGTCATCCCTGTTAAAGGCGCATCTGTTTACGGTAAGCCCGTGGCGAATATGCCTCGTAAGCGTAACAAGAACGGCGTTTATCTCACTGAGGTAGGAACAGACACCGCGAAAGAGCAGATTTATAACCGTTTCACGCTGGTGGTAGAAGGCGACGAACCGCTGGCGGGAGCGGTTCACTTCCCTAATAACCCTGAAATATATGATTTAGCTGAGGCTCAGCAGCTTACGGCTGAAGAGCAGGTTGAGAAGTGGGTAGACGGGAAGAAAAAAATCGTCTGGGACAGTAAAAAACGACGAAATGAGGCGCTTGACTGTTTTGTCTATGCACTTGCAGCTCTGCGGATAAGTATCTCCCGCTGGCAGCTGGATCTGGATTCTCTTCTGGCCAGCTTACGGGAAGAAGACACTGGGCGTAAAAATAATAAATCTCTGGCGGATTATGCCAGGGCATTAGCGGGAGATGAATAATGGCAACACAGGCTGAACTGGATGCCGCGCGCGCAGCGTTACATGATCTGATGATGGGAAAACGGGTTGCGACGGTACAGAAAGACGGTCGAAGGGTGGAATTTACGGCGACGTCAGTCAGCGATCTGAAAAAGTACATCGCCGATCTAGAGTCACAGGTCGGTACCACTTCACGACGCCGCGGGCCGGCAAGGTTCTACGCATGAAAATTCCTTCTTTAGTTGGCCCCGACGGGAAAACCTCCCTGAGGGAATATGCAGGCTATCACGCTGGTGGCGGCGGATTCGGTGGGCAGCTAAATGCCTGGAATCCCCAGAGTGAAAGTGCCGACGCCGCACTTCTGCCGAACTTCGCCCGGGGGAATGCCCGTGCTGATGATCTGGTTCGTAACAATGGTTATGCGGCAAACGCCGTTCAGCTTCACCAGGATCACATCGTCGGGTCTTTTTTCAGACTGAGTTACTGCCCGAGCTGGCGTTATCTCGGCATTGAAGAAGAGGAAAGCCGAGCATTTGCCAGGGAGGTGGAGGCCGCCTGGTATGAATATGCGGAGGATGACTTTTGCGGGATTGATGCCGAGCGCAAGCGTACCTTTACGATGATGATCCGTGAAGGCGTTGCGACGCACGCATTTAACGGTGAACTGTGCGTCCAGCCCACCTGGGACCGTGATTCATCGCGACTTTTTCGCACGCAATTTAAAATGGTTAGTCCAAAACGCGTGAGTAATCCCGGTAATACAGGTGACACGCGTAACTGTCGCGCGGGTGTCAAAATCAGTGATAGCGGCGCAGCGCTGGGGTACTACGTCAGTGAAGACAGCTATCCTGGCTGGATGTCGCAAAAATGGACCTATATACCACGGGAACTGCCTGGCGGAAGACCATCATTCATCCATATTTTTGAACCGCTTGAGGATGGACAGACCCGCGGCGCAAACGTGTTTTACAGCGTGATGGAGCAGATGAAGATGCTCGACACCCTGCAAAATACTCAGCTCCAGAGCGCAATTGTAAAAGCTATGTATGCGGCGACAATCGAGAGCGAGCTTGATACCGATACGGCGATGGACTTTATCCTCGGCGCGGATAGTAAGCAGCAAAATAAGCTGACGGGCTGGCTTGGCGAAATGGCAGCATACTACGCTGCAGCGCCGGTTCGCCTCGGTGGCGCGAAAGTTCCTCATCTTATGCCGGGCGATTCCCTGAACCTTCAGTCAGCACAGGATACCGATAACGGTTATTCCACCTTTGAACAATCACTCCTGCGCTATATTTCGGCCGGTCTTGGTGTTTCGTATGAGCAGCTTTCCCGTAACTACTCTCAGATGAGCTATTCGACGGCGCGCGCCAGTGCCAATGAATCCTGGGCGTTCTTTATGGGGCGTCGCAAGTTTGTCGCGGCCCGGCAAGCCTGCCAGATGTTCGTCTGCTGGCTCGAAGAGGCGATTGCGCGCCGGGTTGTCACGCTCCCGTCCAAAGCCAGGTTTAGCTTCCAGGAGGCGAGAACTGCCTGGGGTAACGCCAACTGGATTGGCTCGGGGCGCATGGCTATTGATGGGCTGAAGGAGGTGCAGGAGGCCGTGATGCTGATTGAGGCTGGTCTCAGCACATATGAGAAGGAGTGTGCCAAACGCGGAGATGACTATCAGGAAATATTTTCTCAGCAGGTACGTGAAACTATGGAGCGCCGGAGCGCGGGACTTAAACCTCCGGCATGGGCGGCTGCTGCATTTGAATCTGGGCTGAAAAAATCAAACGAGGAGGTAAAAGATGACGCCAGAGCTGCGTAATCTCCCGCATATTGCCAGCATGGCCTTCAATGAGCCGCTGATGCTTGAACCCGCCTACGCGCGGGTTTTCTTTTGTGCGCTGGCAGGCCAGCTGGGTATCACCCGACTGACTGATTCCGCTTCTGGCGTCTCGCTCGGCGCTGAACAAATTGCAGAGCCGCTGGCGCTGTTTGGCGATGACGAGGAAATGGGGCCCCGGCCAGCGCGGAGCTATCAGGTAACAAACGGGATCGCGGTGCTGCCCGTTTCCGGGACGCTGGTCAGCAAAACCCTGTCACTGCAGCCTTTTTCCGGTATGACGGGCTATAACGGGGTCATTGCCCGACTGCAGCAGGCAATGAGTGATCCCGGGGTAGACGGTATTCTGCTGGATATGGACACGCCGGGCGGGATGGTGTCCGGGGCTTTCGATTGTGCCGACATTATTGCCCGGATGCGGGATATCAAGCCCGTTTGGGCGCTGGCAAATGATATGAACTGCAGCGCAGGGCAGCTAATTGCTAGTTCTGCATCGCGACGGCTTGTCACGCAAACGGCCAGAACCGGCTCCATCGGCGTCATGATGGCGCACAGTAATTATGGCGCTGCGCTGAAAACTAACGGCGTTGAGGTCACGCTGATATACAGCGGCGATCATAAAGTCGACGGCAATCCCTACGAAAAACTACCAAAGGACGTTCGCGCTGATTTTCAGACGCGCATCGATGCCACTCGTCAGATGTTTGCCGAAAAGGTTTCCGCTTATACCGGAATGTCAGTGCAGGCCGTACTGGACACCGAAGCGGCCGTCTTCTCCGGTCAGGAGTCCGTGGATAACGGTCTGGCGGATGAACTTGTTAACAATACCGACGCGCTCAGCGTGATGCGTGAAGCACTCGACAGACGCAAAAAAACAACCACTGGAGGAACTATGCCATCACCTTCTGCATCTGCAGCGACCAATCAGCCAGCTGACCAGGCAGAAACACAGACGACTGCACCGGCTGAGCAGGTCACCACCGTTGACACAACAACTGCTGCCTTAACGGCCCCGGCAGACCTCAGCGCTCAGGTATCGGCAGCCGTAGCCGCCGAGAATGGTCGCATCATGGGTATTCTGAACTGCGAAGAGGCAAAAGGTCGTGAATCACAGGCTCGTGCGCTGGCAGAAACGCCGGGCATGACGGTCGAGAGTGCACAGCGCATTCTGGCCGCGGCACCGCAAAGCGCCCAGGCGCGTACCGATACGGCGCTGGATCGCCTGATGGAAACCGCACCAGGCGCTCTTTCAGCAGGGAATGCCTCTGCTGAAGCCGGCGACGATTTGTTAAACACCCCCGTTTAAGAGGCTAACATGGCAATCACCGAAGTATTTACTCATCACCAGCCGCTCGGTAACAGCGATCCGGCACACACCGCGTATGCACCGGGCGAGCTGACAGCATCCACCCCGGCAATGACCCCGCTCATGCTCGATGCTACGTCCGGCAAGTTAACCGTCTGGGACGGCGAGCATGCAGGTGCAGCAACCGGCATTCTGGCGGTTACCGCTGACCAGAGCAGTGCTGAACTGGCATTCTATAAATCCGGTTCTTTCCGCATCGAAGATGTGCTCTGGCCATCTGCCGTTACCGACGAAAATATCAAGCGTAACGCGTTCGCCGGTACTGCAATCAGCATCGTTTAATCACCCTCAACTTTCATAAAAGCCGCTTATGCGGCTTTTTTTACGGGAAAAATCTATGTCAGTTTACACAACAGCCCAGCTTCTGGCGGTCAATGAGAAGAAATTCAAGTTCGATCCGCTCTTCCTGCGTATCTTCTTTCGCGAAACCTATCCCTTCAGTACAGAAAAAGTCTACCTGTCGCAAATTCCGGGCATGGTCAATATGGCGCTGTACGTATCGCCGATTGTCTCCGGGAAAGTGATTCGTTCCCGTGGTGGCAGCACGTCGGAATTTACGCCGGGGTATGTGAAGCCAAAACACGAAGTGAATCCGCTGATGACCCTCCGCCGCCTGCCTGATGAAGATCCACAGAATCTGGCCGACCCTGCCTATCGCCGCCGACGCATCATTCTTCAGAACATGAAAGATGAAGAGCTTGCAATTGCGCAGGTAGAAGAAAAGCAGGCCGTTGCTGCTGTCCTCAGTGGTAAATACACCATGACCGGGGAAGCGTTTGAGCCGGTTGAAGTTGATATGGGACGCAGTGCCGGTAACAACATCACCCAGGCGGGTGCAGCTGCCTGGTCTTCTCGCGACAAAAAAACGTACGACCCGACCGATGATATTGAAGCGTACGCGCTTAACGCCAGCGGTGTGGTCAACATTATCGTCTTCGATCCAAAGGGCTGGGCGCTGTTTCGCTCCTTTGACGCGGTGAAGGAAAAGCTGGATACGCGTCGCGGTTCAAGCTCTGAGCTCGAAACCGCCGTAAAAGACCTGGGAATGGCCGTCTCATATAAGGGGATGTATGGCGACGTTGCCATCGTTGTGTACTCCGGTCAGTACATCGAGGATGACGTCAAAAAGAACTACCTGCCGGATCTGACAATGGTGCTGGGAAATACCCAGGCGCGCGGTCTGCGTACCTATGGCTGCATTCTGGATGCAGATGCACAGCGCGAAGGCATTAATGCTTCAACGCGCTATCCGAAAAACTGGGTGCAAACGGGCGACCCGGCTCGCGAGTTCACCATGATTCAGTCAGCTCCGCTGATGCTGCTGCCAGATCCGGACGCGTTCGTTTCAGTCAAGCTGGCATAACTTTCCCCAGTGGCCCTGTTGGGCCACATTTCTGGAGTATTTCCCATGACAGAAAAAGAAACCCTTATCGCCCGACTGAAAGAGCTGGGCGTAAAGCTTGATCGTGAGGTCAACGTCACAGGCACCATCCAGGAGCTTACGTTACGTATTTCTGAGCTCGAAGAGGAACTCGACGAAGACGGAGAAGAGGGCGATGAGGTGTCAGTTGCCAGCACTACTGCTATCAGCACTTCGGGCCAGCCCGGCCCAGAGAACACCTCTGGCTCTATTACCGAGAATCCTGCGTCAAATGAGCCCGGCGAGCTGGTGGCGGTTGAGACACTGGTGACCTTGCACATTGATGCACTTCACGCCACACGCAACGAGTCCCTCTATATTGTTGAGCCTGGTGTCGTTATTCGCGTGACCGAAGCGGAGGCTACCGAACTGATTTCTCAGGGGCTGGCCCGGGAAGTCTGACAGGGGGCTTAATGGCTGATTTCGATAATCTTTTTGATGAAGCGATGGCGCGCGCGGATACCACTATACGTGGAGTGATGGGCGCAGAGGCAAGGATAACCTCTGGATCTTTATCCGGCGTCACGCTCCGCGGGGTCTTTGACGATCCAGAGAACATCGGTTTCGCAGAAGCGGGGATCAGAATTGACGGAACCAGGCCGACGTTTTTTGTGAACTCATCGGATGTAAGCGGGCTGGAACGTCTGGACACGCTGAAGGTAAACGGGCGTGAATTTTGGGTTGATCGCGTGGGCCCGGATGATTGCGGTTCCTGCCATGTATGGCTGGGTAGTGGATCACCTCCCGGCGGATCGCGGCGTCGTTAAGGAGCATTCATGTCGATAAAAGGTCTTGAGCAGGCGATTGCTAACCTGGATAGCCTGGACAGAAATATGGTTCCCAATGCCAGCGCATGGGCTGTGAACCGGGTTGCTGCTAATGGCGTCTCGGTTGCCGTCCGAAGAGTGGCGAAAGAAACGGTAGCCGGTGATAACCGCGTTTCGGGGATACCTGTAAAGCTGGTCAGACAAAGGGTGAGAATCAACAAAGCCTCGGCGTCAGGGCACTCAGCGGCCCGAATTAAGGTTAACCGGGGCAACCTTCCCGCCATCAAACTCGGTGCCGCGCAGGTCAGGGCGACGAACCGAAAAGGCCCGCTGGTTCGAAAAAGTAGCGTGCTGAGAATTGGCCGTTATGTTTTTCGCGACGCCTTTATCCAGCGCCTGGCGAACGGCCGCTGGCACGTCATGAAGCGCATTGCAGGAAAAAGTCGTTATCCCATCGACGTGGTCAAAATCCCATTGTCCGCGCCCCTCACTACTGCTTTCGAAGCAGAGAAGAAACGCATGCTTGAAGAGGAAATGCCAAAACAACTTGGCTATGCCCTCAGGCAACAACTGAGGTTGCATCTGACACGATGAAACACACTCTCATTCGCCAGAAAATTATTGATGTGCTTGAAGAGGCCATCGGGATCGACGTCATGTTTTTTGACGGGCGTCCGGCTGTCATTGAGGAGGAGGATTTTCCTGCCGTCGCGGTCTATCTGACCGATGCGGAGTATACCGGCGAAGAACTTGATGCCGATATGTGGGCGGCAACGTTACATATCGAGGTCTTCCTGTCCTCGCAGGTACCAGATTCCGAACTGGATGAATGGATGGAAAGCCATATCTATCCGGCCCTCGCTGATGTTCCCGGCCTCGATTCACTGTTAACGCTCATGGTTCCACAAGGCTTCGATTACCAGCGCGATGATGCGATGGGGCTGTGGACCTCCGCCGATATGAAATATTCAATCACTTACGAAATGTGAGGAAAACATGCCAACACCAAATCCACTTGCTCCTGTAAAAGGCGCCGGTACCACCCTCTGGCTTTACACCGGAACGGGCAACGCTTTCGCTAACCCACTCTCTGATATCGACTGGAATCGCCTGGCGAAAATCAAAGAACTTACGCCGGGCGAAATGACCGCCGAATCTTATGACGACACTTACCTCGACGACGAGGATGCCGACTGGAACGCCACCGCCCAGGGGGCAAAATCTGCTGGCGATACCTCGTTCACCCTCGCCTGGAAGCCGGGTGAAGAAGGGCAAAAAGACCTGGTCGCATGGTTTATTGATGGCTCAGTACGCTATTACAAAATCAAATACCCGAACGGTACCGTCGACGTTTTCCGCGGCTGGTGCAGCAGCCTGGGTAAAGCCATTCCGGCAAAAGAGGTCATTACCCGTACAGCGAAAATCACCAATACCGGCAAGCCGGAACTGGCAGAAGAAAGCGGTACCCCGAATATCCCCGTGACCGGCGTTACGCTCGATAAAGCCACGGCAAGCGTGGTCGTCGGCGCAACCACAACGCTCAATGTGACGGTTAACCCTGCCAGCGCCTCAGATACCTCGTTCCGCGTGGCAACCTCAGACGGGGCAAAAGCAACGGTCACCGTTAGCGGCAACGCGATCACCGTCACCGGCGTGGCGGCAGGCACCGCTGACGTTATTGTTATGACCAGCGACGGTAATTTCGTTGCGGTCTGCAAAGTCACCGTAACTGCAGCGTAAGGAAGGACGCATGTTTCTGAAAAAAGATAAGTTCACCTGGCAAACAGAATCACTGACCATCTTCGAGCTGTCGGCGCTGCAGCGTATTGAGTACATCACGTTTATGGCCGCAGAGGAAAAGGCCGTCAGCGCTGAGAGCGACGGCATCAGCGATCAGGAAATGACGGCCAGGCTGATTGGCTCAAATATTCGCTGCGGTGCGCGTTTGATCGCGATGTCTTTGTGGCATAACGATCAGGCTGGCACGGATGTGGAAACGCTTTATCAGCAGGTGCTTAGCGGCTGGCCGCCGGAGGCGATCGGTAAAGCAGAAATGGAAATAAAGCTGCTCTCCGGCATGCTCGTTCCGGTTGATGATGACAACGTTGCCGATCCGGATGCCTCCGTGGAGGCCGAAAGTGCTGAACCCGTTACGGCGGAAAAGCCCTTGCCAGCGAGCTAAAGTTTGTCCTGAATCTGGCGCGCGAGTTCGGGCGACCCGACTGGCGCGCCATGCTGGCTGGAATGACTTCCAGTGAGCTGGGCGACTGGCACCAGTTCTACCGGGAGCATTATTTTCAGGACGCGCAGCTCGATGCGCATTTCTCAGAGCTGCTTTATTCCATTTCCACTCTTTTCTTCCGCGACCCGGAACTTACCCCCGCACATTTCAGCCTGCTTTCTCCTTCGGATGTCGTCATCAGCGATGACGAGCCGGATGATGACACGCTGATGACCGCCGCTGAGGGGATAACAGGAGGTATCCGATATGGCCCAGCAGATTAGCGATCTGGTTATTAAGCTGGATGTTGACCGCGCAACCTTCAGCGAGCAGGTCGCCCGAATCAAAGGGCAACTGACAGGAATGGCGGATGAGTCTGATAAAGTTCAGGCGCGAATGCAGCGTGCTGCGGACCGTCAGAGCGCTGCACTAAAGAGTGTGGGCGACGCTGGCGCGGCGGCGGCCGCAGACATGAAAGCCCGTCAGTCGGCCGCAACGGAAGGGCTGACCAAAGACTGGCAGAGCGTTTCAAAGTCCGTTGATGAAACTCACCGCCGCGTTACCGAGCTAAATCAGCGCATGCGTGAGAATGACGGGCAGGCCGCAGCGCTTGCCCGTCGACAGGATGAACTGGCGGCATCCTTTTTCCGCCAGATTGACGGCGTTCGCCAGCTCAATGGTGAAACACAGTCGCTTGCGAACGTGCAGGCGCGCTTTCGCGCAGCCAGGGCACAGGGCAACATCACCCAGCAGGATTATCTTGCCCTTATTTCCCGAACCACGGCCCGGCAAAAAGAACTGCAGGTCGTGGAGGAAAAATCGGCCGCCGCGCGTACGCGATTCCTCAGCCAGCTGAAGCAACAGGTTGCAGAACAAAAGCTCTCCGGTACCGAGCTGCTGCGCATGAAGGCAGCGCAGGTTGGTGCAAGCGATGCGGCTGAGGTCTATATCCGCAAGCTCGAAGCTGCCAAAGTCGCCACGCACGGTCTGGGGCTGCAAAGTGCTGCCGCACGTCAGGAACTGGGAATACTGATCGGCGAGGTCATGCGCGGTAACTTCGGTGCGCTACGCGGCTCTGGGATCACGCTGGCGAACCGGGCAGGATGGATAGACCAGCTGCTGTCGCTGCGCGGCATGGGGATCGCCGGCCTGGTTGGTGGGATTGCCGCGGCGGTATTCGGGCTGGGTAAGGCCTGGTATGACGGCAGCAAAGAGTCTGAGGAATTTAACAGGCAGCTGATCCTGACCGGGAACTACGCGGGGAAAACGTCAGGGCAACTTCAGGCGCTGGCGCGCTCGCTGGCCGGTAATGGTATCACGCAGCATGCCGCTGCAGGCGTGCTGGCGCAGGTCGTTGGAAGCGGCGCGTTCAGCGGTAATGACGTTAGCATGGTCAGCAATGTTGCCGCCAGGCTGCAGCAGGCTACCGGGCAGGCTGTTGACGAAACCATAAATCAGTTTAAACGCCTGAGGGATGATCCGGTTAACGCGGTCGCGACGCTCAACGATTCCCTTCATTTCCTGACAGCCACCCAGTATGAGCAGATAGCTTCTGCTCAGGCGCTGGGGGATTCGCAGAAAGCTGCCGAGCTGGCCATGCGGGCATATTCTGACGCGGTCATTCAGCGCGCAGGGGCGGTCGAGGATAATCTTGGCTCCCTCGAAAAAGCCTGGAACTGGGTGAAGAATGCCGCATCCGGCGCATGGGATGCGATGCTTGGCATAGGGCGTAATCCTGACACCGCGATGAAGCGCCAGGATTCTTTTGCTGTATGGCAGGCAGCAGAGAAAGAGTACCGCGCACTGTCCAGCAATCTTAAGGTCGACCCGGACTATGCCGGTAACAACGTTCTGCAGAAAGCTGATGCGGAAAGGTTGAGAAACGCGCGCCAGCAGGTGGAGCTGAAAAAGCGGGCTTACGATCTTGCCGATCAGCAATACGCTCAGGAAGGGCTGGCAGCCGCGCGGGAAAAAATGCGGACGGACCAGCAGGCTCAGGCAATCCGCAGCCAGCAGCAGTTTAACCAGCTGGTGGAGTCCGGCGCGACGACGGCAGAAAAGCGGGCTTCAGCAGAGAAAAAGCTCAGTCAGCTTATTGAGAAAAACCGCCAGGATGCGAAAGACGGTGTCGCCACGCTGTGGACTGAAAAAGACATTGCCGCGGCCCGCGCCGGGATTGAAAAGCAGTTTAAGGACGTCAAAACGCCGAAAGGCAAGAGCTATTCAACGCCCGCCGGAGACAAGGCCGAGGAAAAGGCCCAGGCCGAACTCCTCACCCTTCAGGCCCAGCTTAAAACGCTCGAGCAGCATACCAGCGTAAACGACGTCATAAGCAAACAGCGTCAGGACCTCTGGCAAACTGAAAATCAATTCACCGTTCTGCAGGAGGCTGCTGGTCGTCGTCAGCTTACGGCGCAGGAAAAATCCCTGCTGACGCACAAGGAAGAAACGCTCGAGTACAAGCGGCAGCTGGCCGACCTGGGCGATAAGGTTGCCAGTCAGCAAAAGCTCAACCAGCTGGCCGATCAGGCCATGAAGTTTGAGCAGCAGCAAAAAGCCGCCAGGGCGGGTTTGCAGGCTCAGTCTGAGGGGGTATCCACCCGCGAGGCCGGACGACAATCCACCCTGCAGCGTCTCAGTGAGAGCTATTCCTACAATCCTCAGGCACAGCAAAAGGTTCTCGAAGAGCAAAGGGCAACTTTTGAGGCAGAAGATGCCCTGCGCGCAAACTGGCTTGCCGGTGCTAAGCAGGGCTGGGCTGAGTATCAGGATTCAGCGACAAACGTCTTCAGCTCGGTACAGCAGATTTCGCAGGCAACGTTCAGCGGGCTGGCGGGCCAGCTTACCAGCCTGACAACAACCGGAAAGGCGAGCTTCAGGGACTTTACGACGTCGATCCTCAAAATGATTGTCTCCGTTATCAACCAGCTGCTGGTGGCCTACACCATCCAGAGCGCGATGGGCTGGGTGAGTGGTGGTACCAATACAGCATCTGCAGGTCAGTCTTTTTCGGTACCGTCTTTCCGCCCTACGGGCTTTGACGCAGGCGGCTTTACCGGGCATGGTGGCAAGTACGAGCCAGCCGGTATCGTTCACCGCGGGGAGTTCGTCTTCACCAAAGAGTCAACCAGCCGCATCGGCGTGGCCAATCTTTATCGGCTGATGCGCGGGTATGCATCCGGTGGTCTGGTCGGCGGGGGGAGCGCAGCAGCTTCTGGTATCGGTGGGATTAACGTTTACGCACCCGTTTCAGTGACTACAGCGCAGTCTAACGATACGAAGCAGCAACAGAGTGGTGATGGTGCACTTGCTCAGGCTTATCAGAAAGTGGTTGATCGTTCGGTCCGCGAAGGCATCGCGCGCGAAACAAGGCCTGGGGGAATCATCTGGAATGCCACTAAACCGAGGTAAATGATGGCCATAGAGCATTTTGCATGGAAGATTCAGGCAGCAAGCCAGCCCACTCTGAGCAGCAAAGATACAGTCAGAACGGCACAGTTCGGTGATGGGTACAAGCAGGTAAGTGGTTCTGGCCTGAACGATGAGGTTCTAAATTATGCCTTTTCTTTTACTGGCGATCCGGTAATAGCCAGAGAGATTCATTCATTTCTGCGGAGGCATAAAACCAAGTCTTTCACATTCACTCCACCTGGTGGTGATTTAGCCCTCTGGCGTGTTGAGGCTGACAGCCTTAAGCGAGTCACCCTGAATAAAAAAGTGGAAACCGTAACCGCAACGTTTGAACAGGCATTTGCACCATGAGCCTTCATGCTGATTATCAAAAACTCGAGCCGGGCAATGAAGTCCGGCTTTTTTCTGTCGATGGTACGGCCTTCGGAATGTCAGATGTGCTTTTCTTCCATGCGCATAATATCGCGCATACACCAGAAGAGATTGATGCTGCTGGTGGGGATGAAAGTAAACTGCCTGCGAAATCCATCTGGTGGCAGGGGCAGGAATATAAAGCGTGGCCCTGCCAGATTGAGGGGATTGAGGTTTCCACCAGTGGGAGCAGCGCGCAGCCTAAATTATCGGTGGCTAACCTCGACAGCTCTATAACTGCGCTCTGTCTTGCCTATGATGATCTGTTGCAGGCGAAGGTCACGATCCATGATACGTTGGCCAGCTACCTTGATGCCCTAAATTTTCCAGGCGGGAACCCCACGGCAGACCCTACTCAGGAAAAGGTGAAAGTATTTTACATTGATGCAAAGAGCAGTGAAACCAACGAAGTTGTTGAGTTCACGCTATCCAGCCCGATGGACCTGCAGGGGCAAATGATCCCTACGCGGCAGCTTCATTCTCTGTGCACCTGGTGCATCAGGAACAAGTATCGCACCGGCGACGGCTGCGACTATGCCGGAACCCGATATTTCGACAAAAACAACAATCCGGTAAGCGATCCGTCGCTGGATGAATGCAACGGCACGCTGACGGCTTGCAAACTCCGATTCGGTGAAAATAACGAACTCTCGTTTGGTGGCTTCCCGGGCACGTCTTTGATCAGGAGTTGATATGCGTCAGAAAACCATCGATGCGATTATGGCGCATGCTGCAGCTGAATATCCTCGCGAGTGTTGCGGCGTGGTGGCGCAGAAAAGCCGCGTTGAGCGGTATTTCCCTTGCCGGAATCTTGCCGCGGCGCCGGAGGACAATTTTGTCCTTTGCCCGGAAGATTACGCAGTTGCTGAGGACTGGGGGACGGTGATCGCCATCGCTCATAGTCACCCTGATGCCACGACACAGCCGAGCGAACTGGATAAAGCGCAATGCGATGCAACGCTTTTACCTTGGCATATCGTTAGCTGGCCTGAGGGGGATTTACGCACCATCCAGCCGCGCGGAGAACTTCCGCTGCTGGAGCGTCCATTCGTGCTTGGTCACTTCGACTGCTGGGGGCTGGTAATGAGCTATTTCCGGCAAACACATGGTATTGAGCTCCACGATTACCGGGTTGATTATCCCTGGTGGGAAAATGACTATCCGGACAACTTCTATCAGGATTGCTGGTATGAGTGCGGATTCCGTGAATTCGACGGACCACCGAAACCCGGCGATATGGTGATCATGCAGGTCCAGGCCGATAAGTGGAATCACGCGGGAATTCTGCTGGAGGGAAATTTGCTGCTGCACCACCTGCATGGACATCTGAGCCAGCGCGTGCCGTATGGAGGCTACTGGCAGGAAAGGACGATGAAGATTTTACGTTACAAATCTCTGTGCTAACCTTTTGCAAAACCAAAGGGGATAGGGATATGAAAAAAACATTATTGGCATTTTCATTGTTAATTATGGCTGGTTGTTCGACAGAGCCAGTTCTCCCGCAGTATGCGAAAGAAGTGCCAACACCAAAAGAATTTCAACAGAAAACAAACACAACTGCCGTGACTATCATTCGCGATAAAGGTTTCGTTGCTGGTGGATGCGCTATAACAACCTATATCAATGGTAAGTATTTGGCTGAACTTGATACTGGGGAAAAAGTCACTGCTTTCTTAAACCCTGGCGATGTATTGGTTGGAGCAGGGTTTGCCGGGAAAGGCCTATGTAATGGCGCACCTAAAAAAGAACGGGAGTTTTCAATAAAAGAAAATGACCCACGAGCTTTAAGGATATTTATCGACCAAAGTGGGAATGTGGACATACTCCCGATGTCGATAAACTAGAATCAATTTTTAATACTAAAAGGCCACCTTCGGGTGGCTTTTTTATCGGGGTGATTCATGTCGGATGTAATGACACGCATTGAACTTGGCGGCGTTCTCGGAAAGACTTTTGGTAAAACACATTATCGCTCGATAAGCACAACACAAGAAGCCTGCAAAGCCTTATCTGCTACGATTAATGGTTTCGAAAAATTCATGAATACGAGCAAGCAAAGAGGACTTTCTTATGCAGTTTTTCGCGGCAAGAAAAATATAGGCATTGATGAATTAGGTTTTCCTGTTAAGGGTGAGGTTATAAGAATAGTACCAGTACCGATTGGAAGTAAAAAAGCAGGTGTATTACAAACTATTTTAGGTGCGGTATTAGTAGCAGTAGGGGTGGTATTGAATTTCACACCATTTGCAGGAGCATCACCATTTTTCTATCAAGCTGGTGGCGCTTTGATCCTTGGTGGTGTTGTCCAAATGCTATCACCTCAGCCAACCGGATTAGCCAGTAAACAAAGCGCAGATAACCGCGCATCCTACGCATTCGGTGGTGTAACAAACACCGCGGCGCAAGGCTATCCGGTACCGCTCCTATATGGCCGCCGGCTGATAGGTGGAGCGATTATTTCTGCCGGAATTTATGTCGAGGATCAGCAATGAAAAAACACTTGAGATTGACTATTTCAGGCCTGCAGCGAGTCGATGAAGGCATTTTAATCGGTGGGAGTGCAAAAGTAACAGTAACACGTGGCGAAGATTTTATTTGCCGCGAGAATTTTTCAGGAAAAGTTTCTGATAAATATTCCAAGCTATATGACATTGAGGATAACGGTCATCCTGTATCAGTAACGACTACAAGCGATTGTCCGTTTTTCAGAGCTGAAGCTGACTTTGTAAACCCATTTAGCGAAACAAACATCTAACTAATTTTCTTCAGAAGTAAGCCACCTCCGGGTGGTTTTTTTATGGGCGCAATATGGCTACAGAAAAAGTGTTAAAGGGCCGCAAGGGCGGCAGCTCAAGTTCCCGAACCCCTACCGAACAGCCTGATGATCTGCAATCTGTAGCGAAGGCAAAAATCCTCGTTGCGCTTGGGGAAGGGGAGTTTACAGGGCAGCTAACCGGCAAAGATATCTATCTGGACGGGACGGCGCTGCAGAACGCCGACGGCTCCCAAAACTTCAGCGGTGTGACCTGGGAATTTCGCGCAGGAACGCAGGCGCAAAATTACATCCAGGGCATTCCTGGTACCGAAAACGAAATCAGCGTTGGTACCGAAGTATCCAGCACTACAGCCTGGACGCGCACATTCACCAACACGCAGCTTTCAGCGGTTCGCTTGCGTCTGAAATGGCCGTCACTCTTTAAACAGGAAAACGACGGTGATCTAGTCGGCTACTCAATAAACTATGCTATCGACCTGCAGACTGACGGCGGTATCTGGCATACGGTACTCAATACCAGTGTGACCGGGAAAACGACATCAGGTTACGAGCGCAGCCACCGAATTGATTTACCACAGGGGGGCAGCACCTGGACAATCAGACTGCGTAAGATTACAGCCGATGCCAATAGTGCGAGGATCGGCGACACGATGACGCTGCAGAGCTTCACTGAGGTGATCGACGCCAAACTGCGCTACCCGAACACAGCATTGCTTTATATTGAGTTTGATTCAAGCCAGTTCAACGGCTCTATCCCGCAGATCTCATGCGAGCCACGCGGGCGCGTTATTCGCGTTCCTGATAACTACGATCCTGAAACCAGAACCTACTTAGGCACATGGACCGGGGCGTTTAAATGGGCATGGACCGATAACCCGGCGTGGATTTTTTACGACCTGGTGGTTTCTGACCGCTTCGGACTTGGTCACCGGCTCAGCGCGGCAAATATCGATAAATGGACGCTGTATCAGGTAGCTCAGTATTGTGATCAGAGAGTTCCTGACGGAAAGGGTGGCAGCGGTACCGAACCACGGTATACCTGCAACGTGTACATTCAGGACCGGAACGACGCCTACACAGTCCTGCGTGATTTTGCCGCTATCTTCCGGGGCATGACCTACTGGGGAGGCAATCAAATTGTTGCTCTGGCTGATATGCCTCGTGATGTTGATTACAGCTACACGCGTGCAAACGTTATTGATGGTCGCTTCACCTATTCGAGCAGCACCACGAAAAGCCGATACACTACTGCGCTGGTATCATGGTCCGATCCAGATAATGCCTATGCCGACGCTATGGAGCCGGTATTTGAGCAGGCGCTGGTTGCGCGGTACGGTTTTAACCAACTGGAAATGACCGCCATCGGCTGCACCAGGCAGTCAGAGGCAAACCGAAAGGGGCGCTGGGGCATTCTCACCAACAACAAGGACCGCGTTGTTTCGTTTGATGTAGGCCTGGACGGAAACATACCACAACCAGGCTACATCATCGCCGTGGCTGACGAACTGCTGTCCGGAAAGGTAATGGGGGGCCGCATTAGCGAAGTTAACGGTCGAGTTATCAGGCTTGATCGTGTTCCTGATGCGACTGCAGGTGATCGCCTTATTCTGAACCTTCCATCAGGAGCTTCGCAGAGCCGCACCATTCAGGCGGTAAACGGTGAATCGGTAACTGTCACAACCACGTACAGTGAGACGCCACAGCCTGAAGCAGTTTGGCTGGTGGAATCAAACGAGCTCTACGCGCAACAGTACCGCGTTGTCAGTGTGAGCGATAACAATAATGGTACCTTCTCAATCACTGCGGCATTTCATGACCCTGACAAATACGCCAGAATTGATACCGGCGCGATTATCGATCAGCGGCCGATTAGTGTTATTCCGCCGGGAAACCAGTCCGCACCAGCCAACATCGTGATCAGCTCGTTTTCTGTGGTTCAGCAGAATATCAGCGTCGAAACCATGCGCGTAAGCTGGGACCAGGCAAAAAATGCCATCGCCTATGAGGCACAGTGGCGCCGTAACGACGGGAACTGGGTGAACATGCCGCGCAGCTCGACTACGTCATTCGATGTTCCGGGAATTTATGCAGGGCGTTACCTGGTGCGCGTGCGCGCCATCAATGCTGCCGAAATATCATCAGGATGGGGGTATTCAGAAGAAAAGGCGCTGACAGGTAAAGTAGGCAACCCTCCGAAGCCTGTGGGATTCATGGCCACTGGCATTAACTGGGGTATTCGTCTGAACTGGGGATTCCCGGCAAACACCGGCGATACGCTAAAAACAGAAATCCAGTACACAGCCAACAGTGACTTTTCAGATCCGCTACTTCTGTCAGACGTGCCTTACCCATCTGCTGAATATACTCAGCTTGGACTGAGGGCAGGGCAGGAATTCTGGTATCGCGCGCAGCTGGTGGACAAAACAGGAAATGAATCAGGCTATACCGACTGGATTCGCGGCATGTCTAACGATAACGCCGATGATTATCTTGGTGATATAGCCGATGACTTCCTGAGCTCTGCTGATGGCGAACGGCTTACAAGCGATATCGATACAGATTTGGAAGCAGCACTGCAAAACGCACTGGCGAACAACGCTACGGTTGATCATCAGTGGGCGCAGTATGGTGAGGTTCGTGCTGAAATCCTCATTGTCAGAACGACAATAGCCGAAGTCGATAAAGCTATGGCTGAACTCTCCACGACTGTCCAGGCGCAAATTGAGGACGTCACGGCAACGCTTGAAGATAAGCTTACCGCAGTTGTTGATGCGGACGGCGCCACAGCGATTTATACCCTGAAGGCAGGGGTTCGCATCAACGATGTGATGTATAACGCCGGGATGTCCATTGCCGTGCTGGCTGAGGCTGGCAAACCTGTTGTGACGCGGGTCGGTTTCAACGCTAACCAGTTTGTGCTGATGAGTGGCAGTGGAGATACGCAATATTCTCCTTTCGCAGTGGTGAATGGTCAGGTGTTTATCAGCTCGGCATTCATTCAGGATGGGACAATAACCAATGCAAAAATCGGTGCTTTTATCCAGTCTAATAACTATGTCGCGGGTAATCAGGGATGGCGTCTGGATAAAAACGGTAATTTTGAAATTAACGGTGTTGCTGGCGGAGGGAGGATGATTATAAATAATCAGCTTATCCGTATTTACGACAGTAACAATGTCCTCCGTGTCCGTATGGGGTTATGGTGATGCCGCAGGGACTTCAATGTTGGGATTCAGCAGGTCGCATAGTTGTCGACCTGTCTGATTTCTCCATTCGTTATATTGGTAGTGCGAGCGTAACTTTTGCCACCGGCGAAAGTTCGAAAAATATCCCTTTCTCCGGAGTCTCTCAGGATGGTTCATTCATTACCATTGTCACTCAGGGGCTGGACGTGAATGAGTTTTTTTGTCGCGCTTTTAACGGCGGTTTTACTGCCATGTATCTTCCGGTTAATGGGGTACCATTTCCAAGAACACTTAATGTGGAGATTTATAATTTCCAATGAGCGGATTCGAGGTTTACAACGAGAGCGGGAAAATTACAGTTGACTCAGATAACAGGGGAACACTTTTCTATGATCAGAGAACCCTCGGCACAGTACAAAGCAAAGGTGCTTACAGAATAGATAGCCCTTTCGGAGATGGCAGTACGCTGGGCTATACACCGCAAGAGTTCTGGAATGACGGTAATTTAAGATGGTTACAACTCTCACCAAATAAGTATGGTATGCCAGGCGCCGAAATTCTTGAGGACTATGCTGGGATGATGATCCGCACCAGCAGGAATGCTGCTCTGGAGAGTGGTTATCTTGATGTTTTCAACGGTGCGGGTGAACTCATCTGGAGTGCCGTTTCAGCGTCTAAGATGCCAAGAATAATGGGGTTTTTTGATGTTCCACCTGGTTATGATCTTCAGAACAACACCTTTATCGTAACCCCAGGCTTTAACCCGTGGATTCTGGTCAATAACTGCCCTGGAAATTTAAGTGATGATGGAACTGTTGTCGGTTATTCAGGTATCACTCTGAAGTGGACCGGCTCACAATTGCATGGCCGGTACATTTCAAAAAATCAAAAAAGCTGGGGGCAAACGTTACAAAATCAGGGGATCAGAATCCCTCTTGCTCAGTTCGTTGGGATCTGACTTTGGCGGAACACGCGGATACTGAGTTGCTATCATATTTTGCTTAACACCTTTATCCGCATTGAAATGATAAATCACATTCATGCTGTCTGTTTTCTTATAACAGATATTACTGAGGCGTTTATAAATATGGCGACTGAAAAGCCCATCGCTTGTATCAGAAATAACATCCATTTGTCTGGCTGCGCAGTTAATCTGCACATTAACATCGCCACCCAGTGATAAACGGGCAGCATCGACAGGATAATCCATTTGGAAATTATATTCTTTACTGTGCTTAACACATCCAGATAGTACAAGCGGAAGCATTGCAATTAAAAAAGTTCTTAGTTTCATTTTTTACTCTTTTATGTGTTTTGCAGCATTGTAACTATTCCATGCTGCATGAACATAGATACACGCCGCATTTCTGTTTATTTTCATGTCATTTCAGGAGGTTTTGCAATGTCAGCTGGTACATTAACACTTACGAATGGCTCTGATATCGTCGCCGGTTCTGGAACCGCATTCAATACTGAACTTGCTGCAGGTGATTTTGTAGTCGCCATAGTTGGCGGTATCACTTATACGCTCCCGGTAAAATCAATTGAAAGCCCGGCATCATTAACGCTCATTCGCGCCTTTCCCGGCCCGACGCAGTCAGGTGCTGCATGGAATGCTATTCCCCGCGCCACGCAAAACCAGTTAACGGCAGAGCTGGTAGCACAGACAACGGAAGCTTTGCGTGGTCTGAACTATGACAAGCAGAACTGGCAGGCTATCTTCAGTGACGATGGTAACATCACTGTCAGGCTCCCTGACGGTTCAACGTTCTCCGGCCCGTCATGGCTGAAGATTGTCGAGTTACTTAACAGCATCGATGTGGATGCTCTGCAAATCCTGGCCGCTCAGATTCATGTGGACGCGCAACAGGTAGCTTTGGATAAGACAGAGGTTGCGCAGAATAAAACCGCCTCCGAAAGCGCAGCGACCACAGCAACGCAGAAAGCTGATGCCGCGGCTCAGTCAGAAGCCAGTGCTGCACAGTCAAAGACTGACGCGGCCCAATCAGCTCAGGAAGCAGAAGCAGATCGTATTGCTATCGGTGATGTTGAAGCCGCGCTTGCTGCCATAAATGGCGTAGCCACTATCCCGCTCGGTCTGCCAATGTATTCGCCCACGCGCGCAACAATCCCCACTGGTGGCGTTGCGTATGACGGGCAGATATTACCTTATGCGACCTACACCAGCGTTAAGGCCGCAATGACCTCAGGATCACTACCTGTGGTCACTAACGCTCAATGGCTGGCAGACCCTAAGCTGCGTCAGGCATTCGCAGAGGTTGATGCGGACCACTTCCGCTGCCCTGATTACAATGGTGTGCAGGCTGGCTCTATTGCGCAGCTGGCATTAACCGGTGGTACAACAGCTCAGGCTGGCATTTTCCATGGGGAAGCGCCAAACGCTAAAGGCACGATCGGCGCGTCCGGAACGGGTGTTTTTGCTAATACAGCATCAACCGGCGGTGTATTCGCGCCCACGAATACCTATCCAAACAGCGCTCAGGCGGGAAGCGCTTCAACTACTACCGCATCACAGGTGAGTATTGACCTTTCCAGGGCAAGTGATGTCTATAAAGACACCGCCAGCGATATTCTGGCAGCGCGTGCCGTTGGTGTTATCTGGGGACAACTCTTTGGCCGCATCAATAACCCCGGCAGCATGGATGCCGCAACACTGGCGGCAAGAATTGAGCAGGTAAACACTCGTGTAACTGATTCGATCAATAAGCGCTTTATCCGTGGGTTAGATTTGACCGTGTCGACAACGACAGTAACGGTTTCTGCTGGCGCAGCTGTAATCCCCTCAACAGGCGCTCCCCTGGAAGTATCGGCGCCAGTTACGGCAAATATCGGGGCGACCACAGCGTCAACCTGGTATCACGTTTACCTGTATTCAAACAATGGAACGCCTGCGATTGAAATCTCCACCACAGTGCCAACACCATATGCTTATCCGGCGCATACAAAGACAGGTGATACGTCACGCAGATATCTCGGCAGTTTCCGTGTCGATGCATCGAACGGCGTGCGCGGGGTTAACACGGTTGATGGAAGGGCTTTTCTGCAGGGTTCATGGTACACCGTCAACCGCGTATTAGCCGGAGGAACAGCGACACCGAGGACGGCTGTAGACGTCAGCTCACTTAACCCAGTCACAGCGCTTACCTGTTTACTTTCTGCCAACAACGGCGCTACCGCAGGTGTGGCGGCTATCGGCAGTACTAATGAAGCGTCAGGCGATATGATCAACGTACCGATTAACGGGAAGTTTACAGCGGAGATCCCGTTCCGCTCGTACCCTAACATTTTTTATCAATACCTGTCCGCCGTGTCTGGTGGTGGGCTCTATCTCGATATTGGAGGCTATACCTATGCCAGATAAAGAATACTGGGCTGTAACGGAAACAAGTTACCGTGCGGTGAGTGGGTCTGAAAGTCTGGTAGACGGTGAAACCCTTGTAGAAGGGGCACGCCCGTTTATCCCTTATCTGGACAACCTCTCCGTGCAACAAGAACAGAGAACAAAAGCTGATGCCATTATCGAATCTCTGCAGGAAGCGGTAGATGTTGATCTGGCGAGTGATGATGAAAAAGCCAGGTTGCTGGCCTGGAAGCGTTATCGTGTGCTGCTTAGCCGTGTCGATCTGCGCGCTGAAAAACCAGGCTGGCCGACACTTCCAGACTAAGGAAATAAACAGCCGCAGCCCATCAAGTTCAGGATCGGGCTACGGCTAGTTTTTCAGTATTCATGCCCGTGTAATCATCACGAATATCACCAGATAGGTACTTAAAGTCCAACCTGGCGAACGGTCGGGAACTCAGAAACCAACCACATATCGGACTCTTCAAACATTTCCTCCAGCATGCGGTTCAGTTTTTCCCGATCGCTTTTGCTTGCATCGCTATTCAAGCCGTTTGCCTGCATCGGCTTTACCTTTACTTCGGCATCAGGGAAAATCTGGTGCACCCGCTTCGTCAGCTCGGCCAGAATGATCTCTCTGGCCCCTTCGAGCCCCTCAACATTACGCTTGTCATAAACCAGTTCAACAAACATACCGATCCTCTTATAAGTGAAAACTGCCTGTGCTTGATCTGTTTTTGTAAAAATACTACTGTATATGC
>NZ_CAMFKT010000034.1:0-31808 GCF_945957325.1 Enterobacter sp. PL1 | reverse complement strand
CCTAACTTTACAGAAACATAAAACCAATATTGTTACTAAAGAAGAGTTCCTTTCAGTGACTAAAGCTAAATTGCATGGCAATGATGAAGATGAAGAGTCTCCTATGAAGGCCAAATTTATGAGCTTGCCTATTAGATTTGACCCTTATTCAGCAAACGCAATCGAAGAATATGAGGAAATTAAGGAGTCTTTGAAAGATTTCGACTTGCTAGCTATGCTGAGTAGTGAATTGCAAAAATCAAAAATAAATCAATCTTTTAGCAAGCATTTGATAAAGGCATTCTCTGCAACGTCTGATGAAATAATAAGTAGTGCTTTCAAAGTGATGTTCAATAATCTGCACGAGCTTTATCCGATTTTTACAACTATAATTCAGGTGGCAAATTCTAACTGGCAAAGATTAAGCTTAGAAACTAAAGGCATTATTCTTGAAAAAATAAATACACTAATTCAAGAAAATTCATATATCTTAAGCACTGAGCTTAATTTAGCATATGTAGCTCGGATGCTTTCTAAAGAAAATACTGAAGAATCCACTCTAATCCTTTGTGAAATTTATAATAAAAACCCAGAAAGCATCTTAGTTAAAAACATCGTTACGCAGTCAATGGCAAAAATTAATTCTTATGCGTGGCTTTCAGATATCAAAAAGAACTTTGCAGGAATGCATCCGTTACAGAGAAGGTTATTAATTGTCTCCAGCTATTTTTTAGGAGATGAAGGCAAACACTGGAGAGAGCATAATAAAAAATCATTCAATTTCATAGAGAATATCTATAAGGATTGGGCAGGTCAAAGACAAACTGCAAGAAATCTTGAGGACGCACTATGATCTCCGAATTAACATTCTCTAGAAAATTTACTTCATTTTGGAATCAATTACTTCCAAATGCTAATAACTTTATACGTATCATTAACGGTAGTCTCATTGAGGATGTCTATCCTCCCCTGGATGAAAGTGCCAACAGAGCAAATAACGTCTTTGTCAATGAATGTGCATTTAACTTGTACAAAGCCATACAAAATGGCTCAATTGATAGAAATATACTTTCAGTGCCAGGCTTATTTCATAGCGCAGATTTTCAAACTATTTTTGAGCAGACGAAAGAGTATTTAAAGAGGTTCAGTTACGGTTCTAACTTCAAACTTCCTTTAAGCATGATCGAATACAATACTATCAGGGAAATGGCTAAAAGTATATTTTCTCGGTATGGTGAGATAAATCAAGTTGAAGTATCTCCAAATTTCGATGGATGTGGTGTAATAAATAATTCATATGGTGATATTTGTTATTCAAATATTCTTGTTGAAATTAAATCTGGAGATAGGAAATTTAGTGTATACGATTTAAGGCAGATACTAATATATTTTACTTTGAATTTTTATTCAAAAAATAAAAGAGGTATCACCAGTTTTGAGCTTTTCAATCCTCGAATGGGTATTATATATAGTGACTCCATTGTCAATCTCTGCAAAGAGTTAGCATTTATTCAAGCGGAGGAATTGTATTTTGAAATTATGAATTCTATTACAGAGGAAAACTTCATAGAAACTGAAATGCAACGTTAGATGTCATAATAGACCGCTACGGTTCATTGTGGCGGTCTTTTAAAAAAATAACATAAAGAACAAAAGGATTGGTTTTTTTACTTGATTATTAATCCAAAGTGAATTCCTCTCTAAATATCTTTGCTCACTAATAAAGCCAGATTATCATATGAAAATAACATGAAACTATATTCTCAGCTTCAGCGCGCAATGCTCTCCCTGCCACACCCGCTCGTTTTAGAAGGCGCTTCTAATGCTTGTGCAAAGGTGGACTTACAACCCACTGGAACTGGCCCTGGTAGTTAGTACAGGAACAAGAAAGTGCGTGCAAAACGATGCTCCTTTTGGATGCATGCTTTAACGTGGAAAAACAATGGGATTTAAGTCGTATTTTGACCGACTACCCAAGGCACGTTCAGCGCGTTGACAGAGGTAAATTACACTCTTGAGCGATGAATTTTTCAAAATTATTCACCCACTAAACAGCATCAAGTCTTTAATGCTTTCTACCGCGTTGTTCTACTCTGACCTGCTACTCTTCTCCCTTATGCCTTGCGTTTCAACAGAGCATCAAAGAGGCGTGATTTCCCCCTGTCTTGACCCAGCCTGCTTCTTGAAATTTGTACGTTCGGCACTATTTAACCCCACAGCGCGCGCTCGTAGCCCCGCCACGCCTGCCCGCTTTATGGAGTGGTTTTCATGCAGTTGCATGATAGGCTCTTAACCGCACCTTATCTGGCCTAGGAAGTAAAGATGCAAGTGCATAAAGCCATGAGATTTCATGCAGTATAGACATGCATTCATGCTACAGACATCATAAACCCGGCACTGGCCGGGTTTAAGTGAGCTTTTCTGTTCAGGTCAGAACAGCTTTCTTTTTTTCGATCGTCATGTGATCCTGATACCGGTGCTGAACCGGTCAGACTCATCACGTCGTCACGGAATCTCAACGGCAATATTTCATTCATCGACTTCAGCATTAGATGCAGGATAAATTCACGAAACAGCGTATCTGCATCATTTGACCCTTCAATAATGCCCGGTTTATGCGCTAAGCTATTCCGCTCAAATTGTCTGTACTTCATCCTGAGCAGGCTGCTCAATTCGGCACTGTGGTAAATAAAAAAGACTCGTAAAAGCTCATTGATACGCTCCTGAGTGATGTCATGATGGCAGTTCACATAGATGTTTGCCTTATGCGCGGTCGCGTCAACCAGTACCGGCAGCAGCTCTTCTTTTTCAGTAATCAGTCCGGCTACTTCTGTAGCTGTTTCCTGTTGTTTCAGATACTCAGCCCGAAGAGATTTCATCTCCGGCGTTACGATGCCGCCGGTCTGGTCTAGCAATTCCCTGACCTACTCCCGATTATCTTTACTGACCTGTTCAGTTTAGGTCTGATGCTGGCGCAGAGCCCTGAGGTTCTCAATGGCTGTTTCTTTGGCCCGTCTGGCTTCCATCCAGGCCTCAATTTTTTGGTAGAGGTTGATAATCCGGGATTGGCAGCCGGAGGAAAAGCCTTTTGTCAGTGTTTTCGTCTGGTGGGCTATTTTGTATGGGGCATAAGTTGGGACATTCAGTGTAAGGTCGAGAGTGATGCCCACATTGAAGCTTAATGTACACCAGAGAGATGAAGTGAAATCCAGAACGAAAGCCTATAAACTTACAGATAATGCTGGTTTATTTTCACCTGCCTGCTATCTCAAGGAGTTCGTTAGTAAGGTTAGTGTTTAAAAAAGATCATCTTAAAGGTATCCTTGCATGAACATACCAATCATGAAGATAGGCGAGCAAGTGGCCAGTGAACTGACGGAAAAAGATCTACTAGATAATGGTTTTTCGCGTAAGCAATTATCTCGTCTGAAAGAAGTATTAAGCAGGAAAGAAAATGCTGGCGAAACGCTTTCAACTTTAGTGGATGATCTAAGTAAGCGTTTTTATGGTGGAGTGATTTGTCTGATGCTTATCCTGGCACCGCTGATTTTCCTTCCCGTCTTTTATACCCCCTCTATGCTGGTATATTACCTACCTATTGCAGCTTTTGGCGTTATTGCAGTCTGGTATCTCATACCGCTAGGCCTTTCATGGAAAGCGCATAAGATTATGAAAGGCCGGTAGCGGGCTCACTGAGTTTTTTCGTTACTCTGCAACTGGTAAAGAGTGTGCCCAATTTTGGCGCCTTTCAACGTTGCTCCGGCGCCCTTAATCGCCAGGGCCGTCCGGCTCATGGTGTTTACCTGTCTCATGAAGTCCGGGGCGAGATAACGGTACAGACGCCAGGCATCGGGCTTCAGAGTGAGTTTGAACATGCCATAATATGACGTACTTAGATCTACCATCTGATAAGCAAGTAAACCTACTTTGCGGTCAAAGCCCAGAAATTCTGCCGAACCTTCAAAGCCATCACGCATAAAATTGATGGGTGACACCTTTCCCGCCAACTTCTGGACACTCTCTGCTGCTGAAGATACGCCATTAAGTACCAGCGTTGCGCCAGCTATGATCCCAAGCATATTTCCGACCGGAACGGATGAGGCAATAACTCCAATGCCGCCTGCAACCTGCAAACCGGAAATGACTACACCTATGAAATCGATGGCATAACCAAAGTATTTACCATTCTCTTCATAGATCCTGACTGATGCCGTGAGAACAGACTCACCTGTTCTAAGCATTCTGTCCTGAATCTTCAGATTATTATTTTCCTCGCGAATATTCTGGATACACAGCTGACATTCCTGTTCCGTCGCGCCATTCCTGATGGCTTCCAGTTGATATTTTCCAAAATCACGCACATTGTCCTGAAAACGCATGCGTGTCAGAGCATCTTTAATATGAAATCCCGATACAGCGAGCGCTGTATTCATTAGTTGATTCACTTCTAATGAGGCCATTGTCAGGAAATAGCCAGAAAAGCGATTACCACCTGTATAGATATCCAATTCCTTCCCTCGAATCGTAATAAAACTGAGAACATAGGGTAACACATGCATTTCGGACCGCCGTTATAACAGTATCCCTTGCTGCCAGCTACCTATCAAAATATTTTAGTGGATTAGCCATTCCATTCTTCCTACAGCTCCGACAAACCATCACACATCTCCTGCAACTCATTAAACATCCTTGCCACATGGAAGCCATCGCACACCGAATGATGCACCTGCACCGCCATAGGCAGCAGCACTTTTCCATCCTGCTCGTAGTATTTTCCAAACGTGAACATAGGCGAAAAGAAGTTCTTCATGTGAGCAATGTTCATCGTAAAGTTCGTAAACGTTACCCACGGAATAGACGACACGAAAAAGACATTTTCCCGTGACTCTTCCTTAGGCCAGTAAGAAAGGCTATTTCCATAGCGGGCCGTATCTTCTGCATACGTGTTCTGGAAGTGATGAATATTGCCGTCATAGTGGCTCCACAGTGACGAAAACGTCTCCGTTTCAGGGTGGAAAATGGTGTAGCTGGGATGAACTTCATTCCATATGACAAGCTCATTGTCCTTCATGGCCATGCGGAACTCAGGATACCGGTTCATGATGTTAGACAGGAGAAAAATGATCGTCGGGTAAAACTTCCAGCCCACCGCTTTGATATGTTTTCGCAGCGCGGTAATGTCGATCAGAACGGTTTGGTTAATTGTGCATTCAGCAAATGACTGGAAGACTTCAAAATGCTCCTTCCTTGGCCAACGAGATAAATCAACAGGCGTATACTCCGGGGCTGTTTTTTTCATTGTTTAACCTTTGATTATCAACCGTCTACGTGATTTTGGGCCAGAAACAACCGGACAACCATTTCAACCGTATCTAATCTTCCTGTCAATCTCAGCCTGTGGCTTTCCGAACAGGTATCCCTGCACGAGATCGCAGCCAAGCGCCTGAAGCCGTTCAAGCTGCGCTTCGGTTTCAACACCCTCTGCAATGACCCGCATGTTGAGGCTTTTCGCCATGCCGGTAATTAACTTAACGATATTAAGGGCATCATCCTGCGTAGATATCGGATTCACAAAGGATTTATCTATCTTAATTTTATCAAAATTAAGTTCACTCAGTCGCGAGAGCGAGGAATATCCCGTTCCGAAATCATCGATAGAAATTTTGACACCCAGTGCCCGGAGCTTTTTGAGAATAGTGATCGGCATGTTGCTGTCACTGAAGAGCGAAGACTCTGTTACCTCTAGCTCAAGTCGGCTAGCCGGTAGCCCTGTCTCTTTCAGGATGGACTGCACCATCGTGGTAAACGATTTCGTGCCTAGCTGAACGGGGGAGACGTTCACCGAGATCCTGGCCGGCACCGCCCAGGACACCGCTTCCCGGCAGGCCATCTCAAGCACCGACTTGCCGATCTCATTGATCATCCCCGTTTTTTCAGCGACGGAAATAAAATAATCTGGCGCGAGTATCCCTTTCACCGGGTGTATCCAGCGAATAAGCGCTTCATAGCCGTAAATTTCATTGCTGAATGAATCGACAATAGGCTGGTAATACACAACGAATTCATTGTGATCGATCGCCAGAGCCATATCATGTTCAAGGGTTCTGCTTTCCTGCAGTCTTTGCAGCATCCACTGCCGGAAGACCTTGATCTGCTGCGAACCTTCTTTTTTTGCCTCGTAGAGCGCCAGATCGGCAAATTTGTAAAGATAATCAGAGCGCCGTTCATTATCTGATAAAACGATGCCCACGCAGGTGGCAATTTTTATCAGCTGGTTATTAATCGTATAGGGCTGGCTGATATGATCGCTGATTTCTTTGGCGCGCGAAACGGCGGCGGTTTCCGTGAGTCCGCTGGAGAGAAGGGCGAATTCATCGCCGCCCAAACGGTAAAACGTATCCGTTGCGCTGCTCATTGAGGTCAGCCGTCGGGAGACCTGATTCAGCAGCAAATCTCCCGTATCATGGCCATAGGTATCGTTGACCTCTTTGAAACGGTCTAAATCAAATAACATCACCGTGACGGGGACGTGGTTTTTATCTGCCTGAAGATTAATTTTGTTGAGATCGTCCCAGAAGAAAAGGCGGTTTTTCATGCCGGTGAGGGAGTCATGATAAACATCATACTCCAGCTTCGAGTTCTGAATTTGCAGCTTTTCTTTTGATATTTGAAGCTCGTCAGCCAGGCTCTTAACCTGCATGTGTGCTTTCAGAATATTTTTATTCTGGTAGATCATTAAGAAGCCGAGAATAAAGCTTAAAATCACCAGGAGCAATGAAAGTGCCGAGTAGATATAATACAGTATCTGTATTTTCTTATTGGATTCGTTAACTGTGTTAATATCTTTTGTTAATGCCGTGGCAGAAAGCTGGCTTAGCGGTGCATCGAGTTCATGCATATTTGTCAGGTATGCTTTTAACGCCGGGTGGCTCATATTTTCAAGATGGCTATCCAGATAGGCCAGTATGTTTTCTAAGCGTAAAGCGAGTTCCTGATGCGTTTTATCGCTGTCAATGTAGCGACCTAAATCGCCCCCCTTCATTAAATCGCCCTGACTGAGCATAATTTCGAGACGCATGCGGACCTGGTCTATCGTAACGTCATCGGTATCGGTTGCGTATAGACCAAGCCATGATTCAAAACGGTAATACTCTGATACCAGTTGTGCCACGGACCAGGACTCAGTGTATTGAGTCAGTTTTTGCAATTCTTGCTGACGATCATAAACAAGGTATGCAATATATCCTGTCGTGATAAAAAGAGAAAAAATGATACCAACCAGTATCCTGTTCATTATGTTCTCCTGAACGACTACTCAATCTTCATTTTGCTTACCTGCCATGCTGATCGTGAGTAATAAATCTGATTATTCAACTCAGGAAGACTGTCATAGGGGTATACAATGAACGATGGGCCTTTATCGCGGATGCGCATATATTCGCCATTGACCTTTAAGGCAAGGATGGCGTTGTATTTTTTAAAGTCGCTGAGAGGGATGATGGTTGAGTAATCATTGAGCGCAATAACATTCACGTTCGTACCTTTTGCACCCACATAATCCATGAGCTTGCTCATTGGGACACCCTCAAACTTCGTACGACCGTTATACCAGGGGGAGGTTGTCTCGAAACTCACGACACCCAGTTTTTCAAGGCTGGCGAGATCAAACACTGCTTTTCCATTTTCATTGGTATTTTCTATATTACCGGAAATCGTTAAAATGGGTTTACCAACTGGTTTTGGCAGGTCGCCAGCCCAGGTTACACTCTGTACCAGACAGCATAACAGCAGTAGGGTTAATCGCATTTTTACCTCCACCTTTTAACAGAAGTATAAGAATTATAATTTAGATATCACACGAGTTGATATATTTTGTTGGGAAGTCAGGGGTTTTATCGTTTTTATTGATGTGATATCAATGAAATCAATCAGTTAGGTGGTGTGGGTGACAGAGTGTTTGATACTCAAGCGACACTTAACTTTTTGATAAAAGCTAAAATTGCGGGCATAAATGCTCTGTTGATTAAAAAATAATCGCTTTAATTGAGGGATATTATCTTCCACGACAATTATGGGGTGTTCGTGGCGTTTTGACGCGCGAATCTGGAGACCAAATACGTGCTCCGGTTGTGTCCGTTGTTTCAGGATGATGACAAGCGAGGACACGAACATTCTGACTGTGCGTGTCCCCTACCACTTGCCTTACTTCAGGTCCTCCCGGATGGCTTACGCCGACTTGCCCCTTTCGCTATGCTGGCAAACACTGCATCCCGGTAGATCCACGCGTGAACCAGTGCGGCAGAGAGATGGACCAGCACCACGGCAAAAAGCAATTTTGCCAGAAGGCTATGTGCGTCGTGATACCATGCATACAGTACTGGACTGGTCGGGACAATCGCCGGCAGGTTGACGCCATCAAACATCACAATCGGCAGGCCCGCTGCCGACAGCTGCGACCAGCCCAGCAGCGGCATTACCAGCATTAACCCATACAGCATCCAGTGTGATGCCTTTGCGGCAAACACCTGCCAGACGGGCAAATCGGCAGGAAGTGGGGGCGTCCGGCTCAGAAGTCGGTTGACCAGACGAACCAGTGCCAGCAGTAAAATGGCGATACCCAGCGGCCGGTGCAGATCGATTAACCAAATCCGGTGATGTAACGACGTCATCATCGCGGCACCGATGAACAGCATGGCCAGGATCATCACCGCCATCAGCCAGTGCAGGCTACGCGCCAGGGTATTGAAATGCTGCGGCGCGTGCTCTCGCCTATCTTTATTTGGGCTCATTTTACCTCCTGCTTTTGCACGGCTTCGGTGGCCTTGCCGTAGCCGATTTCCCGCTCACGGCGGCTGAAAGAGTGGGAGTAGGCAGCGGAACGGGCGTTTAAGATGGGATCGTCAGACACCGCAACGCCTGCAGGAACGACAGAAGGGTCAAAGTTAACGTCGCGGCACGCGCCTGTGGATTGTGCTTCGACCCGCGTTACTTCCAGCGTGCCGGCTACCACTTTTTTGCGATCGTCCGGCCATGGCTGGGAAGGGTCATCCACCGGATCGCCCGGCTGTGCGAGCTGCAAAACGTAATCCCAGTAGAGTGGCTTCTGCGCCAGGCGCTGACGCAGGTTTTCGAACAGGAAGTTGTCATCGGCTTTTTGTCGTTGTTCATCGCTTATCGACAGGAAAGGCTCGTGCGGACGCATCATCCAGCGAACGGCTTGACGTTCCCCCTGCGCGTTCACAAGGTAAAAGGCGTTAATGCTGTAAAACGTCGCGCCCGCGAAGCTGCCGGGGGCGGGTTTTTGTGCCGCCCATTTAAGGTATTTCTCCGCCTCCGGGTACGCTTTTAAAAAGTCTTTGAGACGCTGCGGATCCGGTTTCCCGGTGGACGCATCAACGGCCGTGGCTTTTCGCAAGGCCAGAAAACCTTCCGGGCTGTGCGTGGCGAAGAAAGGCTCGTTGTTCATCGCCATCCGCCATTGTTGCTTGTCATCTGTCTTCAGCAGTAGCGCCATGCTCAGGGTTTTGGTCGTACTATCCGGGGCATGGGGATCGCCAGTACCAATAGAGAATCGGCCCACTACGGGCACTTCCTGCTGCGAGAAGAGGCGGGAGGTTGAAAGGGAATCCGCCGAGCCGTTTGGCGTAAAGGTGCCGGCAAAGCAGATGCCTTTTCCATGCGCGCGGCGAAAACCCGGTGGGAAGGGTTTCGGTGTTTCACCCACCAGTGCCTTGCTGACCGTGCGTGACCCAAGCCAGCCCGCCGTCCATGCAAAAGCAGATGTCAGCGTACCGGCGACAACGGCGATCGCTGCCAGCGCGCCCCAGGTTTTTTTGGACCTCAAATCCAGTTTCGACATAGACGTTTTTCCAGAACAAAATATCTTCACCTGTCATGCGCAACGTATTGTGCGTGACAGGTGTTAATACAGTGGCGAATATGGCTCGAGTATAGGAACTAAGGGGCGTAAAGAAAGAATATCACGAAAAGTTTAAACCTTTCCGCTGTCAAAAAGACCGGGTTACTCATCGTGTCGGAAGTTGTGACCGAGTCGGTGACCCAGCGAGAAATAGTGGCGAAATAGATAATAGAGGGGGTTCCATTTCTCCACATTAAATTTTACTCCTCTCTGAGTATGAATTAATAATGCCTCAGATATGTGGACGCAGGTTATCGTGGCATCAACGGACACCAGGTTCCCCTGCGAACCGGTCAGGGGCGATATCCCGCAAACCTGAGCCTCTATTTGTACAGGACACTCTTTAATTCTCCACGAGTTAATCGTCACCGCTTTTTCCTTATGGAAATTCCCGCAGCTAAATTTGTCCTGTTCAAAAACATATCCCCTTTTTTTCTTCCATTCCGGTGGCGATGCTTTTCCCGTTTTATTTGCGATAGCTTCAATATTATGCCAGAGCCTGCTGTCCGGTATGTTCAGAACAATATCGGGGTTACCCGTGATATTTTCATAACATTTTCCAGAGGTGCCAAGCCCGAACACGATATTCCGGTCAAGGATCCACCACGAGGAGATCGGGCTCAGGTTGGTTGAACCGACAGGATTTTGGCTGGAGATAATGGCGACCGGTGTACCAAAATATAAAGAAGCAAAATCGACCTGCTGGGTTTTCATTTTATCATCCTCTGATTAAAGGAGACCCAGTCTACGTTGTGCAAACGTGCGTTACTTCGGTGAAGCGCGAAGTAAAACGCGCCTCACGGAATTTCCAGGAGCGCAATGTTAACCACTTCTTCTGAGCAGGGGGAAGACATCACGTTCAGCCTTTAAGGAAATAAGAACGTGTGAAATTATGAGCCCATATATGCAGGTCTCCTGGTTTACTTGCCCTTATTTTTGTAAAGCATCGAGACGCAAGCGCCACAAATCATAGCGTTCTTCTCCCGGTTTAACGGTTCCCGCGAAGTGGTCATTGAGGCGACTCGAGGTAAACACCAGGTCTCCGTTCGGACGGATTGCCGGCGTGTCTGGCCAGCGCACCTCTTCGCTTGCCGCAATCAGCGACATGGAATGGGTTTCAGGATCGTATCTGACGATACCATTGCGTGTGACATCGGTAATGTAGAGGTTACCTTTTACATCTGTCACCATTCCATCGGTGTTGCCCCCCACGCGACCCAGATCGCGGATCTGCCCGGCAATTTGCGCATTGGTTGACGCAGGCTGCCTCAATATCGCGGTCGGTACCGCATAGGCGTGCGTGCCGGTTGTCACTGTCCAGTACAGCGTGCCCGCATCGGGTGAAAGCGCAATGCCATTGATACCAATCAGTAATGGTTTACCAGGCCAGACTTCAGTCCCGTGCGAGACGACGTTAACGCCTGGCTCAATCTGCAGCGCAGGGTGACGATCGAGCACGCGCCGGGCCGTACCGGTAGCGAAATCGACGATAATTAGTCCCACCTGTTTTTCAGGCGCGCTCCGCGAGCCGCTGTCGGAGATATAGGCGACACGGCGGTTCTCATCGACCACCACATCATTAAGAAAGCTGGCCTTGCGGTCCGCTACGCTGTCCAGGGCGATACGTTTGATGGTGCGGCCAGAGTGGAGATCCAGTACGACCAGTTTCTGCGCCCCCACGGGGGACTCTGTTTCGCCTGAAACAAACCCCATGTCCAGCGCCCATAGCCAGCCGTTTTTACGGTCAATATAAAAACCGAGCACGTTGCGCAGGCTCTGAGCCGGATCGGTGTTCACCGCATTCCCCTCGCGGGAGGGAAACGCCGTCAGGCGGGCAGGGCCAGACTGCGCCGTCGTATCCAGAGTGCTTAACGTGGCGGGTGCTGCGGCGGAAACCAGCCGGGGCGTGCTGACAAAGGCCCGGTCCATTGCATCAAAGTGGATACCTGCAATAGGGGCATTGACCGAACCGGAAAACGTCGCAGGTATCTTTCCGTCTTGAGCGGTATCCCAGCTCACACCGGCGTAGCTTCGCCAGCGCTCCAGAGGCGGGTGGTTCGCCGCGTTGACAATACTCGAGAAAGGGAACAACGCCGCCATTGCGATGGCGGGCAGAATATGGGGACGGTTGAACATTGACAGGCTCCAGTGGAACGTTCAGGTGATGAATGCTGGCCACTTTACTCATTGCCCAACGGGAGATAAATTAGCCAAATTGAAAAACATTTGTTCCTGAGAGAGCAAAATGAGCCGGAAATTCGATTACCTCGGCGACGTTGAAGTCTTCATTGCTGTGGTTGAGCACGGCTCATTTACGGGCGCAGCTGTTGCCCTTTCAACCACCCCTTCGGTACTGAGCCGCGCGGTCACCCGTCTGGAAGCGCGTCTTGGACGGCAACTTTTACAGCGCACGACGCGCCGGGTGGGGCTGACTGAAGCCGGACGCGTCTATCTTGAGCAGGCGCGTTCTGCGTTCTCTCTGCTTGATGACGCCGAACGCGTTGGCCGGGGTCAGGAGGGCGATCTGACCGGTCGCGTGAGAATGAGTGTCCCGACCACCTATGCCCACTACCGCCTGCCGCCGCTGCTGGCGCACTATAATCAACGCTACCCACGCGTACAGGTGGAGCTGAACATTACTAATCGCAATGTTGACCTGATCGCAGAGGGGTTCGATCTGGCGATCCGTCTGGGACAGTTGCCTGACAGTGGACTTGTGGCGCGTAAGCTGGAAGACGCGGCATTGCTTCTGGTCGCCTCCCCGGATTACCTGCACCGGAGAGGAAAGCCTCAGACGCTGGAAGAGTTGCAGCGCCATCAGTGCCTGCCGTTTATCATGCCGCGCACCGGGCGTATCGCCCCTTGGGTATTTCATGATGAAGGGCGCGATATTGACTGGTTGCCGGGTTCGACTATCGAAATATCAGACGATGTACTCGGCGTGGTTTCGCTGGCGGAGCAGGGGATGGGGATCTGTCAGAGCTATGAATTTATCGTCCGCGACAGAATACAGGGCGGCCAGTTAGTTGAGGTGCTGCCGCACCTTCGGGGACGATCGCGACCTTTCTCCGTGCTGTTTGCCCCGCACCGACGCCAGTCAGCAGCCACCCGGGCAATGATTGACCTTCTGACCCGACAAGAATGACAAGGACGAATCCACCATGAAAAAAGCGCGTTTTTCCTTTTGGATCCCTCTCATCGCGGGCGGGATAGCACTGATATCGGCTTTTGTGGTCTGGTCAGTCAACATTTACCGCGTGACATACCTTTCGATCCGCGGGGAGCAGTACCTTGCCTGTGGGGCGTTGCTGCTGGCGCTGGTGCCGATGGTCTATTTCATCAGAAAGGGGAGACTGAAAGGTAAGCGCCTTGCTGACGCGGTAAAAATCTACCTCGGCTTCTTTATTTGCAGCCTGCCGGTTGCCATGTTTGCGGTCTTTACAACGGCCTGGCTGCTGGAGGGGGACTATTCGGCCTGGAGCAAACCTTACCGGTATGAGTCCAATACCCGCCACACCTGCTCGGGTGCGGAAGTCTACGAGCCGGAATTAAAGAAGGAGATCCGCATCTGTAACCCGCAGGGTAACGTTTATTCCGATACCACCCTGTATGTGGAAAAGCGGAGCAATGCCCTGGGGATTGTGGTGCTTTGGGCTATAACCCGCGCCTGAACTGGGGAAAGTCAGGGCGCGAGAATCAGCGTCACCCCGCCTCCAGCATCCCAAAACTCACAATCCGCGCGCGTCCCAGCTCTTTTGCCCGGTATAGCGCCACATCCGCAGCGCGCAGCAGGTTGTCGGTCTGGGCATGTTGTGGGTAGCTGGCAATGCCAATCGACACGTCCACCGGCCCAATCTCGGTCAACCCGTAGCGAAGCGACAGCTCATGCACGCCGGTGTAAATCTTCTGCGCGCAGGCGTACGCTTCTGCTTCATCGGCACCGGAAAGCAGTACCAGAAACTCCTCGCCGCCGTAGCGGAATGCCAGCCCGTTGTCATGTGCGGCCCGCTGAACAATTGACGCCACGCTTTTGATCACCAGATCGCCCGCTTCATGGCCGAAACGGTCGTTAATGCTCTTGAAGTGGTCGATATCAATCATCATGCAGCTTAACGGCACGCCGGTGCGTATCGCCTGTGCCGTTTGGGTTTGCAGCGTATCTTCCAGATGATGACGGTTACGCAGGCCGGTGAGCGGGTCAAACAACGCTTTTTCCAGCAACGCGTCGCGCAGACGCTGGTTGGCCAGCGCCAGCCCGAGCGCCTCGGCCATCAGCTCCAGATACGCGCGGGAAGGTGCATTGTCCGCTGTAATATTCTGGAAGGAGAGCAGGCCAATGGCCTCGCCCTGAGCGATAAGCGGCACGCAAAGCGCGCTTTCCGCCTGGGATGCCGGAAGATGGTAGCAGGCAATATCCGGCTCGCCGTTCACCGGCGGGTGACTCTGCCCGCGACGCACGGCCCAGCACTCGTCCGGGTGGAACGTCGTCTCTTCACCCACCGGCGAAAGCCATTGCGCGACGCAGCGCATCTGCCACGGCTCGCGGTCAAGGACGTAGAGGCGGCCCGCGATCCCCGGCGCGATATTGGGGGCAAACAGCTCCGCCACGTTAATCACATCGTTAAAGTTCTCACACCCCTGCAGCCGCTGGGTCATGCGCGCCAGCAGCTCGCGGATGGCCCAGTCGGCATCGCGCTCTTTTTCCAGACGCTGCCGCGCCAGGCCGTTTTCACGGAAGATGCTGATGGCCTGAGCCATATCGCCTATCTCATCGATCTGGTTGAAATTGGGCGTTTCAACCGCGTAATCCTGGGATGCCAGGCGGTGCACCACGTCGCTCAGGCGGACCACGGGGCGCAGCACGCGGCGTTTTAATATAAAGCCGAGCACAAACAGGAACAGCAGGGCGGTCAGGCCGACCGTCAGCTCAGAGGCGGTACGCAGCGCTTTCGATTTTTTGGTCGCCTCCTGAACGGCGGCGATGACGCGCTTGTCGAGTATCTGGCGGAAGTGATCGAGCTGATTCTGCGCGCGCTCAAGCTCCTGCTCATAGGGCTGACCATAGAGCAAGGCTACGGCCTGGGCGTCTTCACCGCGTTCCAGGCTTTCGAGGGCGGTTTGCTGCTCGTCCTGCAGCTCATCGACGATCTTTATTCCTTCATGCAGCAGGGCCAGTTCCTCATCCGATGCGCCGTTATCCTGCAGCTTTTCCAGCCGAAGCTCGATGCGCTTCAGGCTGTTTTCTGCCTGGTTATATTCCTTGAGCACCTGAGGATCTTTTTTAATGGCGTACAGCCGCGCTAAATCAGACTGCGCCCAGATATCGGTTTCGATATCTTCCGTCAGCTGATCAAATTTCTGCCGTTGTTCAACGGCCTGACGCTCGAGGGTATCCGCACTGGACGCCATCAGCATGATAATGCCGGAGGCGATGGTCAGGCAGACCGTGGCTCCATAGGCCCAGTTTGTTATCGTCGCGATTCGCACCAGATGATCCTTTTACGACATGAGTAGGATGGCGTTCTTCAAATTATAGAAAACGTCTGATTTAAGGCGAAAAAAAAGGCGGCACGGCGCCGCCTGGTGTGGTCTTTATCGTCACGTCCTTACAAATCTGGAGGATTTTTTCCTTCTTCGATGAAATCCGCGTCCAGCTCTTCGGCGTTGCCTTCGTGATCGCGTCCGGAGAAGAGGTTCCAGCAGGCGATAAACAGCGCGGCGATGAGCGGCCCAATCACAAAGCCGTTAATGCCGTACAGCTCCATGCCGCCGAGGGTGGAGATCAGAATCAGATAGTCCGGCATTTTGGTGTCTTTCCCCACCAGCAGCGGGCGCAGGATGTTATCCACCAGCCCGACGACGATCACGAAGAAGCCGACAATAAACAGCCCCTGCCAGATCTGGTGCGTGGCGAACAGGAAGATAGCGGCAGGCACCCAGACAATCGCCGAGCCGATGGCGGGCACGAGGGAAAGGAACGCCATCAATGCGCCCCAGAGCACGCTGCCGTCGATACCGGCAATGGCAAAGGCAATCCCGCCGAGGATGCCCTGAACCACGGCCACCGCCGCCGTCCCTTTTACCGTGGCGCGCGACACGCCGACGAATTTGGCGAACAGATGCTGCTTGGCAAAATCGGACAGGGGCAGGGAGTCGAGGATCTGGCGTACCAGATACGGGCCGTCTTTCAGCAGGAAGAACAGCAGATACAGCATGATGCCGAAGCTAATCGCAAAGCCAAAGGTGCCTTTGCCGATCAGGAACGCGCTGCCCGCCAGATACTGTCCGCCCTGCAGCGCGACGTCGGAGAGTTTTTTCTGGATCTGCGCCGCGTTGGTCAGGTTGTGATCCGCGAGGAAGCCGCTGGCCCAGTCAGGCAGGTGGTTGAAGATGCTCGCCACCACTTCCGGGAACTGGGTATTGTTCTCCTGCAGTTTGGTGTAAACCACGTTCAGCTCAATGGCGAGCGAGGAGAGGATCACCATCAGCGGAATAAAGACGATCAGGCAGATAATACCGATGGTCAACAGCGAGGCCAGCCCGTTGCGATCCCCCAGCGCGGCGCGCAGCTTGTTTTTTACCGGATTGAAGATAACGGTCAGAATGGCGGCCCACAGTATCGCGGAGAAGTAGGGCGACAGCACGTCGAAGAAGGCCCAGGTCACAAGGGCGAGAATGAAAATAAAGAAACCTTTAGTCAGTCCGTTAAAGCGCATCAGTCAGTCCTGGTTACTAAGAAACTGTGACGACTATAGAACTGATTGTGAGAATTACCAACCTTGCGCCGGGTGGCGGCTGCGCCTTACCCGTCCTGCGGGGAGTGTTACGGTATGACTTCGCGCTTTACGGATACCACTTTCGACTGACCGAAGATCGACTTTTCCCGCACCATGCTGTAAGTATCTGCTTGCGGAGGTGCTTATGGCCTGGCGTCCGATTCTCTATGTGATCCTCACAACCCACCCCAGACTCAGCGCGCGGCGCGCCCGTTTGCGTCTGGTCATCTAGCTTTTTATTAACAATCGCGGTATAACACACCTTCTTTGGATGTTTAGATGTCCATACGTATAGAAGGTAATATGCAAACACAACAAGAAAATGGGCAGCTTAAGCGCACCATGAAAACACGCCACCTGATCATGCTCTCGCTGGGTGGCGTGATTGGGACAGGGTTATTCTTTAATACCGGCTACATCATTTCCACGACCGGGGCGGCGGGCACGCTGCTGGCCTACCTCATAGGTGCGCTGGTGGTCTGGCTGGTGATGCAGTGTCTGGGCGAACTCTCCGTGGCGATGCCGGAAACCGGCGCGTTCCACGTCTATGCCGCGCGTTATCTTGGCCCGGCGACGGGTTACACCGTGGCGTGGCTCTACTGGCTCACCTGGACGGTGGCGCTCGGCTCGAGCTTTACCGCCGCGGGCTTCTGCATGCAGTACTGGTTCCCGCAGGTGCCCGTCTGGGCGTGGTGCGTGGTCTTCTGCGTGGTGATTTTTGGCCTGAACGTCATTTCCACGCGCTTCTTTGCGGAGGGTGAGTTCTGGTTCTCCCTGGTGAAAGTCATCACCATCATCGCCTTTATTATTCTTGGCGGCGCGGCGGTCTTTGGCTTTATCCCGATGCAGGACGGTTCACCCGCGCCGGGCTTAAGCAACATCACCGCCGAGGGCTGGTTCCCGCACGGCGGCCTGCCGATCCTGATGACCATGGTGGCGGTGAACTTTGCCTTCTCCGGGACCGAACTCATCGGTATCGCAGCAGGGGAAACGGAAAACCCGCACAAGGTCATCCCGGTGGCGATCCGCACCACCATTGCGCGCCTGATCATCTTCTTTATCGGCACCGTGTTTGTGCTGGCGGCGCTGATCCCGATGCAGCAGGCGGGCGTGGAAAAGAGCCCGTTCGTGCTGGTGTTTGAAAAGGTCGGTATTCCTTACGCGGCGGATATTTTTAACTTCGTGATCCTGACGGCGATCCTTTCGGCGGCGAACTCCGGGCTGTACGCCTCCGGGCGCATGCTGTGGTCGCTCTCTAATGAGAAAACGCTCCCGCGCTGCTTTGCCCGCGTGAACAAAAACGGCGTGCCGCTGACGGCGCTTTCGGTTTCTATGCTCGGCGGCGTGCTGGCGCTCTTCTCAAGCGTCGTGGCGCCTGACACGGTGTTTGTCGCACTCTCGGCGATTTCTGGCTTTGCGGTGGTGGCCGTCTGGATCAGCATCTGTGCGTCGCACTTCGTTTTCCGTCGTCGCCATCTGCAGTCCGGCCAGCCGCTCTCTGCGCTGCAGTACCGCGCGCCGTGGTATCCGCTGGTGCCGGTGCTCGGGTTTATCCTCTGCGTGGTGGCCTGCGTCGGCCTGTGGTTTGACCCAAGCCAGCGCATTGCCCTTTATTGCGGGATTCCGTTTGTCGCCCTGTGTTATGGTGCCTACTACCTGACCCGAAATATGACATCGCAGGAGCCTGAACATGTCGCAGAATAATCCGCTTACCGCCCTCCTTGAAAAGCAGCCGTTTGTGGTGCTGGATGGCGCGATGGCGACGGAGCTGGAAGCGCGCGGCTGTAACCTGGCAGACAGCCTCTGGTCTGCCAAAGTGCTGATGGAAAACCCGGCGCTTATCCGTGAAGTGCACCTTGATTACTACCGCGCGGGGGCACAGGTGGCGATCACCGCCAGCTACCAGGCCACGCCTGCGGGCTTTGCGGCCCGCGGCCTGGACGAGGCGCAGTCCCGAACGCTAATTGGCAGAAGCGTGGAGCTGGCGCGTAAGGCGCGTGAAGCGTATCTGGCCGAAAACCCGCATGCGGGCACGCTGCTGGTGGCGGGATCCGTTGGGCCGTATGGTGCCTATCTGGCGGATGGCTCAGAGTATCGCGGTGACTACGTGCGCAGCGCTGAGGCGTTTACTGCCTTCCACCGCCCGCGCGTGGAAGCGCTGCTGGACGCGGGCGCTGACCTGCTGGCCTGCGAAACGCTGCCGTCTTTTGCCGAGATTAAGGCGCTGGCGGCCCTTCTGGCCGGGTATCCCCGCGCCCGGGCGTGGTTCTCCTTTACCCTGCGGGACAGCGAGCACCTGAGCGACGGCACGCCGCTGCGTGACGTGGTCAGCGTGCTGGCCGACTCTCCGCATATCGTCGCGCTGGGCATTAACTGCATCGCGCTGGAAAATACCACGGCGGCGCTGAAGCACCTGCAGAGCCTGACGTCGCTGCCGCTGGTGGTCTACCCGAACTCGGGCGAGCATTATGATGCGGTGACCAAAACCTGGCACTACCACGGCGAAGCGTGCGAGACGCTGGCGGAGTATCTGCCCCAGTGGCTGGACGCCGGAGCGAAGCTGATTGGTGGCTGCTGTCGCACCACGCCGAAGGATATTGCTGAGCTTAACGCGAAGCGCTGAGTTTTTTGCCGGGTGGCGGCTGCGCCTTACCCGGCCTACGGATCGCACAATCTGTAGGCCGGGTAAGCGCAGCGCCACCCGGCATAAAACAACCGCACAAAACCAACTATCCTTTCCCATTTTTTATCTAAAAACGAATCGTTATGAGCGATTCATTTTTATTCCTTTATCAAAATTCCCGCGTTGGAAATACTGCCCTCATAACAACAAGGGGAGCAGGCACTATGGCAATTTCATCGCGAATCACACTACTCGGCGCGCTGGCGCTGTGGGCATTTCAGGCGCAGGCGGTGGACGTCACCGTCGCGTATCAAACTTCTGCGGAACCGGCGAAAGTCGCGCAGGCGGATAACACCTTTGCCAAAGAGAGCGGCGCGAAGGTCGACTGGCGCAAGTTCGACAGCGGCGCGTCCGTGGTGCGTGCGTTAGCCTCCGGCGACGTGCAGATCGGCAATATCGGTTCCAGCCCGCTGGCGGTTGCGGCCAGCCAGCAGGTGCCGATTGAGGTGTTCCTGCTCGCCTCGCAGCTCGGTAACTCTGAAGCGCTGGTGGTGAAGAAAAACATCACCAAACCGGAAGACCTGATCGGCAAACGCATCGCCGTGCCGTTTATCTCCACCACCCACTACAGCCTGCTGGCGGCGCTGAAACACTGGGGCATCAAGCCGGGGCAGGTACAAATTATTAACCTCCAGCCGCCGGCGATTATTGCGGCCTGGCAGCGTGGCGACATTGACGGGGCCTATGTGTGGGCGCCTGCGGTGAACGAGCTGGAAAAAGACGGCACCGTGCTGACCGACTCCGAAAAAGTAGGCCAGTGGGGCGCGCCGACCCTCGACGTGTGGGTCGTGCGCAAAGACTTCGCCGAGAAACATCCTGAGGTGGTGAAAGCCTTCGCGAAAAGCGCGATTGACGCCCAGCAGCCGTACATCAGTAACCCGGATGAATGGCTGAAGCAGCCCGCCAACCTGGAAAAACTCTCCCGCCTGAGCGGCGTGCCGGAAGCGGACGTGCCGGGGCTGGTGAAGGGCAATACCTATCTGACCCCCGCGCAGCAGGTGCAGCAGCTGACCGGGCCGGTTAACAAAGCGATTGTGGATACCGCCACCTTCCTGAAGGAGCAGGGCAAAGTGCCCGCGGTAGCGGCGGATTACAGCCAGTACGTGACCGATCGTTTTGTGAAATAAGGAGTTCGTCATGCTGAATATTACAAATCTGTCTGCCGATTACGGTGGTAAACCCGCCTTACAGGACATCAACCTGACGCTGGACAGCGGTGAGCTGCTGGTTGTGCTGGGGCCGTCCGGGTGTGGAAAAACCACCCTGCTGAATCTCATCGCCGGGTTTGTCCCTTATCAGCATGGCACCATTCAACTGGAAGGCAAAAAGGTGGAGGGCCCCGGCGCCGAGCGCGGCGTGGTCTTCCAGAATGAGGGCCTGCTTCCCTGGCGCAACGTTCAGGAAAACGTGGCGTTTGGGCTGCAGCTTGCGGGCATCCATCGTGAACAGCGGCTGGAAACCGCGCGGGCGATGCTGAAAAAAGTGGGGCTGGAAGGCGCGGAAAAACGCTATATCTGGCAGCTTTCCGGCGGCCAACGGCAGCGCGTCGGGATTGCCCGCGCGCTGGCCGCGAATCCGCAGCTGTTGCTGCTGGACGAGCCGTTCGGGGCGCTGGATGCCTTCACCCGCGAGCAGATGCAAACCCTGCTGCTGCGCCTGTGGCATGAGACGGGCAAGCAGGTGCTGCTGATTACCCACGATATCGAAGAGGCGGTGTTTATGGCCACCGAGCTGGTGCTGCTGTCCCCGGGGCCGGGCCGCGTGCTGGAGCGCTTGCCGCTGGAATTCGCCCGCCGCTACGTCGCGGGGGAACCCGTGCGCAGCATCAAATCCGATCCGCTGTTTATCGAACAGCGTGAGTACGTTTTAAGCCGCGTGTTTGAACAGCGGGAGGCCTTCTCATGAGCATCGTCTTCAGTGAAAAAACGCGCCGCACGCGTCTGGCGCTGCGCTGGCCTTTCTCACGTCAAATTACGCTGAGCGTCGGCACGCTGCTGGTGCTGCTGGCGGTGTGGTGGGCGGTTGCTGCCCTGCAATGGGTCAGCCCGCTGTTTCTGCCGCCGCCGGGACAGGTGCTGACCAAACTTATTACCATCGCCGGGCCGCAGGGCTTTATGGATGCCACGCTCTGGCAGCACTTAGGCGCCAGCCTGGCGCGCATTCTGGTGGCGCTGCTGGCGGCGGTGATTATCGGCATTCCCGTGGGGATTGCGATGGGGCTGAGCCCGACGGTGCGCGGCATCCTCGACCCGCTGATTGAGCTTTACCGCCCGGTCCCGCCGCTGGCCTATCTGCCGCTGATGGTGATCTGGTTCGGCATCGGTGAAACGTCAAAAATCCTGCTGATCTATCTGGCGATTTTCGCCCCGGTGGCCATGTCGGCGCTGGCGGGCGTGAAGAGCGCCCAGCAGGTGCGGATCCGCGCGGCGCAGTCGCTGGGGGCCAGCCGGACGCAGGTGCTGCTGTTCGTGATTTTACCGGGCGCACTGCCGGAGATATTAACCGGGCTGCGCATCGGCCTCGGCGTGGGCTGGTCCACGCTGGTGGCGGCAGAGCTGATTGCCGCCACGCGAGGGTTAGGGTTTATGGTGCAGTCGGCGGGTGAGTTCCTGGCGACTGACGTGGTGCTGGCAGGGATCGCGGTGATCGCCGCGATTGCCTTCGGATTAGAACTGGGGCTGCGCGCGTTACAGCGCCGCCTGACGCCCTGGCATGGAGAAATACAATGAGTGAACGTCTGAGCATTACCCCGCTGGGGCCGTACATTGGCGCACAAGTATCGGGCCTGGATGTGACCCGTCCGCTGAGCGATAACCAGTTCGAGCAGCTGTACCACGCGGTGCTGCGTCATCAGGTGGTGTTCCTGCGCGAACAGGCGATCACCCCGCAGCAGCAGCGCGCGCTGGCCCTGCGGTTTGGCGATCTGCATATCCACCCCGTCTATCCGCATGCGGAAGGGGTGGAGGAGATTATCGTCCTCGACACCCACAACGATAACCCGCCGGATAACGATAACTGGCACACCGATGTGACCTTTATCGAGACGCCGCCTGCGGGGGCGATTCTGGCGGCGAAGCTGCTGCCGGAGACGGGGGGCGATACGCTGTGGGCCAGCGGTATTGCGGCGTATGAGGCGCTCTCCGAGCCGTTCCGGACGCTGCTGAGCGGGCTGCGGGCGGAGCACGACTTCAAAAAATCGTTCCAGGAGTACAAGTACCGTAAAACGGAAGAGGAGCATCATCGCTGGCAGGAGGCGGTCGCGAAGCATCCTCCGCTGCTGCACCCGGTCGTGCGCACCCATCCGGTCACGGGCAAGCAGGCGCTGTTCGTCAACGAAGGGTTCACCACGCGCATTGTGGACGTGACGGAAAAAGAGAGTGAGGCGTTGTTAGGTTTCCTGTTCGCGCATATCACCAAACCGGAGTTCCAGGTGCGCTGGCGCTGGCAGGAGAACGATCTGGCGATCTGGGATAACCGCGTGACGCAGCATTATGCCAATGCGGACTATCTGCCGCAGCGCCGGATTATGCAGCGGGCGACAATTTTGGGCGATAAGCCGTTTTACCGCCCCTGATCCTGTAGTACCTGTAGGCCGGGTAAGCGCAGCGCCACCCGGCGAAAACGGTGCACAATTGCCGGGTGGCGGCTACGCCTTACCCGGCCTACAAAATACCGCACATTTAAAGGTGCGCCTCAATATACCGCTGATAGCGGTTCGCCTTTAGGTAACACAAATCCACCAGCACCAGGCCGTCAACGCAGTTGTTGAACGCCGGGTCGCTGCCAAAATCAATAAACTGCACGCCGCCGGGCTCGCACAGCTCGGAATATTGCTTGTAGAGCGGCGGAATGCCGCAGCCAAGATTGCCGAGCAGGGATTTCAGCTTCGTCAGATCGTCCACGTAATCCACGCCGCCAAACTGCGCCAGCACGTCCGGCAGGGATGCGGGATAGGGCTGGCGCGAGGCGGCGAGCGGATGCGTCGCCGGGAACCACAGGCGGTAAAATGCCACCAGCAGATCCCGCGCGGCAGGCGGTAAGCCGCCGGAAATCGAGACCGGGCCAAACAGGTAGCGGTAGTGCGGATAACGCGCCAGATACGCCCCAATGCCGGACCATAAATAGTCCAGGCCGCGGCGTCCCCAGTAGCGCGGCTGAATAAAGCTGCGCCCCAGTTCAATGCCGTGTTCCAGCACGTCCTGCATTTTGTCGTCGTAGTGGAACAGGCTATAGCTGTACAACCCCTCAACGCCGCGCTTTTCGATCTGCATGGCCGTCGGCATAAAGCGATACGCCCCGACGATCTCCAGATCCTCCTCATCCCACAGGATCAGGTGCAGATAATCATCGTCGTAGCTGTCGGTGTCCCGGCGTTTGCCGCTCCCTTCCTCCACCGCGCGAAAGGCAATCTCGCGCAGGCGGCCCAGCTCCCGCAACAGCGGGGCGTCTTCCTGACCGTTGCGCTGCCAAAGATAGATGGTTTTCCCGTCGCTGGTTTTGCCCAGAGATTCGGCCTGCGCCAGCGCGCGCTTCAAAGTGGCCCTGTCTTCCGGACGGGCAATCGCGCACTGGGTTTTAAAGACGCCGGGCACTCCCTTGCCAAGACGCATCACGTGCTGACGGCACTGCTCGGCCATCTCACGCGACGAAAGGGTGGCGCTGTGCCAGTGATGCCACGCAATTTGCTGGCCGATTTTAATCGGCAGCTGGCTGTGGCGGCGGCGGAACATCTGCTGCATCAGCAGCAGCATCGACAGCGTCGGGGAGACCAGCGTGCTGGCGTAAAAGAGCAGGCTGTTGTGCGCCTGAATATGCACCGGCAGCAGCGGGACGCGCAGCTTGCCAGCGAGTTTGATAAAGCCAGAGTGCCATTTCTTATCGCGAATGCCTTTGCGCGTGGGGCGGGAAACTTCGCCTGCCGGGAAGAAGATCAGTACGCCCGCGTTTTGCAGGTGCTGTTCCATCTGCACCAGCGACGACTTCGCCGTCCTGCCGCCCATATTGTCCACCGGAATAAACAGCGAGCTGAGGGGCTCAAGGTGGGTCAGCATCCGGTTGGTCACGACTTTAACGTCGCGCCGCACGCGGGAGACGGCGTACAGCAACGCCAGACCGTCCAGCGTACCCGTCGGGTGGTTGGCAATGATGACCAGCGGGCCATGTTCGGGGATTTGTTCGAGATCGCGGGCGGAAACGGTGCAGAGAATATCCAGGTGTTCCAGAACCTGCTCCACCATATCCAGTCCTTTCAGGTGGCGGTGGGCGGCGGCAAACTGCTGAAACTCGTCTTCGTAGAACAGTCTTTTTAACAGACTTTTTTGCCAGGGTGCGGGCCTCGCCTGAGGCCAAAGATCGTCGAGAACGCTATCGAGGCTAAACATGGTCACTCCTCCTGCCGTCTTGCGAAGACAGTAGAAGGCGCAGATGTCGGTTGTATTGCAGTTGGGTGAAGATTTGAGCAGAGAGCAGGCCGGGTAAGGCGAAGCCGCCACCCGGCGCTAAAGCGGATTAACGCAGAATTTTCTTCTCGGCCAGATCCAGGGCGAAGTAGCTGAAGATCAGATCCGCGCCCGCGCGTTTGATCGCGCCCAGGCTTTCAAGGATCACTTTCTCTTCGTCGATCGCCCCTGCCAGCGCGGCGAACTTGATCATTGCGTACTCGCCGCTCACCTGGTAAGCGCCCAGCGGCAGCTCGGTGCGTTCGCGGATGTCGCGCAGGATATCAAGATATGCGCCAGCCGGTTTTACCATCAGGCAGTCTGCGCCCTGGGCTTCATCGAGCAGGGATTCACGAATCGCTTCGCGGCGGTTCAGCGGGTTCATCTGATAGGTTTTACGATCGCCCTTCAGCGCCGTGCCGGCTGCTTCACGGAACGGGCCGTAGAAGGAGGAGGCAAATTTGGTGGAGTAGGACATGATGGCGGTGTCGGTGAAACCGGCCGCGTCCAGCGCCTGACGAATCGCCTGAACCTGTCCGTCCATCGCCGCAGACGGTGCGATGAAGTCCGCACCCGCAGCGGCCGCGACGACCGCCTGCTTGCCGAGGTTCAGCAGGGTGGCATCGTTATCCACGCCGTGATCGCACAGCACGCCGCAGTGGCCGTGAGAGGTATATTCACAGAAACAGGTGTCGGACATCACCACCATTTCCGGCACCGTCTCTTTGCAGATGCGGGACATGCGGGCGACGAGGCCATCTTCCTTCCACGCGTCGCTGCCGGTGGCGTCGGTATGATGGGAGATGCCGAAGGTCATCACCGAGCGGATCCCCGCGTTGGCGATACGTTCGATCTCACGCGCCAGATATTTCTCCGGAATGCGCATGACGCCCGGCATGGCCTCGATGGCTTTGTAGTCATCGATCTCTTCTTCAACAAAAATCGGCAACACCAGATCATTTAAGGTCAGGGTTGTCTCTTCAAACATAGCGCGCAGTGCAGGTGACTTACGCAGACGGCGGGGACGTGCAATTAAATCGGTCATGGTATGCCTGATGTTTGTGGAACAAAGAGGGCTAGTGTACCTCAAAGTGGCGACGGGTGTTTTACTAAAGTGGGCATTTTGCTTTTGCGAAATGCAGCAGAAGAGTTTGCCTGTTACCAATAATATATAATGCAGGACAGTATAACGCTGAGAGAAGAATGAGATATTTGTGTTATTTCTATATGGAAATGAATGTATCATTAAAAATGATTTATTATTTTTTATGATATTTCCCTGATTGCTTTGCCCGTGCATTAACATTTTGTTTTTATAATATTTATTTTATGACGCCCTGTGCGTTGTGGTCTGAATCTGTTTTTTGTCTGAATGCGGACTTAATGGAAACATTCATTGAACCTTTTCGAAATGAAACTGCATAATTCCCTCCGCAATTAAATATTGCAAATTCATTGATGGACAAACTTGCTTACGTCCCTGAGGAGGGATGACCCAATGCAAACATGGAAAAAGAAACTCGTTGTATCTCAACTTGCATTAGCCTGCACCCTGGCTATCGCTTCTCAGGCCAATGCGAAGGATATTTCCGGTACGACATATAATACCTTCGGATACGATAATACAGCGACCACTCCCTGGTATTATGGCTATGCCGACTGGGATTTCTCAGATGCCATCCACGATGGTGATATTTACCCGGTGATTAATAAAACCACCGTGAATGGAGTTATTTCAACGTACTATCTCGATGATGGCATCAATGGTCGGGCGAATGCGTTGAGTATTTCCAACAGCACCATTAATGGCATGATTACCTCTCAGTGTATGACCGCCACCTGTGCTGATGGTCTGGATGCCGACGGCACCCAACATGCTCAATACGATCGGTTTAGCCTGACCGTTGATAATTCCACCATTAACGATACGTATGAACATTATGCGTATGATGTCGTGAATGGGGAAAATACGGAAAGACACTATCTGGATACCTATGATATGGGTAATGCGATTACCCTGGATGTGGAATCAGATATTGTTATCCAGAATAATTCTCACGTCGCGGGGATTACCCTGACGCAGGGGGATCAGGAACGGGATAATACCCCGTACGACGGCGTTGAAGGCGTAGCCAACAGCAGCAAGGTCTTTACCGACACGCTACTGGTAAAAGATTCGGTACTGACTTCCGGTGCGTACCGCGATTTAGGTACCAGCGGATTCTACGGCCAGACTGCGAAGCCGAGCGACTATAATGAAACCGACGCGACAGGGGCAGATGATGCCGCGCTGATTGTTACCGCCAGCGCGTCTGATAACGCGATGCAGACCGCTGCCACGTTCGATCACTCCACCGTTACGGGCGACATCCTGTTCTCCAGCACCTTCGACAACAACTTCTACCCGAACGGCGATCCGGCAACCGATACCACCGAAGACGGCGTCTATAACCCTACCACCAACGGCTGGGACGGCACCGATAAGCTGGATGTCACCCTGACCAACGGCAGCAAATGGGTCGGTGCTGCGCAGTCCAGCGTTGAGGCTATCGGCACGACGCAGATGTATGGCCAGGGCTACAGCAACGTAGACTGGCGCACGCTGTCCCCGAACAGCATTTGGCCGGATTCCACCTATGACAGCAACGCACATGTTGCGGGTGAAGCGGTGTATCAGAGCGGTCTGTTTAACATTGCGCTGGATAACGGCTCCGAGTGGGATACCCGCAAGATGTCAAACATTGACACGCTGACGGTAAACAACCAGTCTCAGGTCAATGTTGAAAACTCAGGCCTGCTGGCGGATACCATCACTCTGACCAATGCTTCCTCATTGAACATCGGCGACAACGGCGGCGTGGCCACCGACTATCTGTATCTGGACAGCGATAGCCGTGCGGCACTGACGGAAGAAACGGCCGAGCTGTATGCCAACACCATCACCGTGGATAACGGTGCAGAGCTGGCGCTGGGTCTGGGCCAGGTTGATACGCACACTATGGTTCTGACCGATGGCGGCGTGCTGAATGTTGCCAGCCGCGATTACGTGCTGAACAGCGATCTGAACAACGCACGCTATATCACTAACGACAAGCGCAGCGCCGATTATGACTACGGCGTAGTGGCCATTCACTCTGACGGCCATCTGGCGGTGAACGGTGACGTCGCAGGCAACTATAAAGTCCGTATCGACGACGCGACAGGAGCAGGTTCCGTCGCTGATTACAAAAATAAAGAGATTGTCCGTGTCTATGACAATAACGCGGATACGGCGGCCAGCTTTACTGCCGCAAACAAAGCCGATTTAGGTGCTTATACCTACCAGGCGCAGCAGCAGGGTGACACCGTCGTTCTGCAGCAGAAAGAACTGACCGACTATGCCAATATGGCGCTGAGCATCCCTTCTGCTAATACCAATATCTGGAATCTGCAGCAGGATACCGTAGGTGCACGTCTGACCAACAGCCGTCACGGCCTGGCGGATAACGGCGGGGCGTGGGTGAGCTACTTCGGCGGCAACTTCGACGGTGACAACGGCGTTATCAGCTACGATCAGGACGTGAGCGGTATTATGGTGGGTCTGGATACCCAGATTGACGGTAATAACGCGAAGTGGATCGTCGGTGGTGCGGCAGGTTTCGCGAAGGGCGATATCAGCGATCGTACCGGTCAGGTCGATCAGGATAGCCAGACGGCGATGATCTACGCGTCAGCGAAGTTCATGAACGATCTTTTCCTCGACAGCTCCCTGAGCTACACCCGCTTCAACAACGATCTCTCCGCTAACATGAGCAACGGTCAGTATGTTGACGGCAATACCACCAGTGACGCTGTTGGCTTTGGTCTGAAGCTGGGCTATGACTGGAAGCCAAACCTCTCTGGCTACGTAACGCCATACGCAGCCGTATCGGGTCTGTTCCAGTCAGGCGATGACTATCGCCTCAGCAATGACATGCGCATGGATGGACAATCATACGATAGCCTGCGTTATGAACTCGGTGTTGATACGGGTTACACCTTCAACTACGGCGGCGATCAGGCTCTGACCCCTTACTTCAAACTGGCCTGGGTTTATGACGACGCCGATAACAATGCCGATATTAACGGTGACAGCATTGATAACGGCGTGAAAGGTTCAGCTGTTCGTGTTGGGCTGGGCACCCAGTTCAGCTTCACGAAGAACTTCAGCGCTTACACGGATGCCACATATCTTGGCGGCGGCGACGTTGACCAGAACTGGGGCGCAAACCTGGGTGTGAAATATACCTGGTAATCAATAAAGCGGGGGAGGGGTTATCTCCTCCGCTTTTTAGCGAAGCAATAAAAATAATATTGAACCGACAAATACGGATGACTTGAGGTCTGCATGAACGTTAATGCGAAACCACTTTCTGAATTACGCCGGCTCGAACAGGGGTTAATAGCAGCCAGTACCCCTTTTACATGTGCACCCCAACAATTAATTACGTCGGGCGAATCGAATGAGCCTCGCACGATCGTATTACAAACCGGCGTTATTGAGATCTATCGCCCTTCTGATGAACTTCTGGTGGGGATTGCGACTGCCCCCTTTATTTTTGGTCTGGCTACGGTGATGATTAATCATTCACAGGAATACAGAGTGATTGCCAAAACGGCCTGTACCGGTTTTTATTTATCCACAGAAACTACCCGACAACAAATCCAGCAATTTTCACTGTGGAAAGAGGCCTTCAGCTGGTTATCCTGGATAAATTACATTCTTGAGAAGCGCGATAAGCAGCTGGTTGGCAATAACTCTTATCACCAGATCCGCGCGATGCTGCTTAATATGGCCGAGTGGGATGAAACGCTGCGTTCAAAAATCGGTGTGATGAATCATATTCAGCAAAGCACACGCATTTCACGTTCTGTTGTTGCCGAGGTTCTGGCCGCTCTGCGACAGGGAAATTATATCAATATGAGCCGGGGCAAGCTGGTCAGCATCAACCGCTTGCCCACGGAATATTAATCTCAGTTGGATGCGGTAAGCACCTGGGCTTTATTGGCACTCAATTCCGCCACCAGGTTATTAACACCGTCACTCATATTGACGAAACGCGTATGCGGGGAGCGAGTGACCACCACAAACGCGCCCACGTTCGACTGCGGAATCATAGCCATATAGGTGATGAATCCGCCGCCGCCGCCGGTTTTCTGAATAATCCCCGGCCGGCCATTTTTCGGTGCCATATAGACCCAGCCCATGCCGAGCGCATCGGCTTTACCCGGCACGTCCATCCCGATGACCCGATGCAGCTGAGTACGCTGATAAATCAGGGTCTGCATACGGTCGGCCTGGCTGCTGCGAGAGTAGAAATCCGAAGAAAGGAACTGCTGCATCCAGCGCATCATGTCGCCAGGCGTGGAGTAAACCCCGCCGCTGCCCACGGCCGCCAGCGTGTTATTACAGGGGCTGGCGCCTTTCTCCGCCACCATCAGGCGACGACACTGGTCCGGGGACGGGGCGAACGTGGTGTCTTTCATGCCGAGCGGACGGGTGATCTGTTCTTCAAACAGTTGCGTGTAGGGTTTGCCAGCCGCCGTTGAGAGGGCATCCGCCAGCAGGTCAAACGCCAGGTTTGAATATGAGGCCTGAGAGCCCGGCGCCGCCTTCAGCGTGGCGGTACTCAGATAGCTCCAGCGCTGGTCGCGCGTTGGCCAGACGAATACGTCACGATGCGCCGCGCCGCCTGGCTGTTCACGCGGCAGGGCGCTGGTGTGGGTAGCAAGGTTCACAAGCCGGATCGGCGTACCCTGATACGTGGGTACCCGGGCGCCTGGCGGCGCGTATTTGCTGAGCGGATCGTCGAGCTTCACCACGCCCTGATCGAGCAGTTTCACCAGCATTTCGCTGGTCATCAGCTTGGTTAAGGATGCGATGCGGATAACGGAATCCAGCTGCGGGTGAACGTTATTGCCCGGGCGCGTTTCGCCAAAGCTGCGAAATACACGCTGGTTTCCGTCGATAACGACCATCGCCATACCGGTCGCGCCGCTGCCGTAATAGATAAGGTTCGCGTAGCGATCGGCAATATCTGAAGCTAAAACGGGAGCCGTCAGCGGTTGGGCTGCCTGGGCGGTAGAGAAGCTCACCGCACACAGCGCGGCAAAAGAGAGCAGACAACGTTTCAACGAAAAGCATCCATGAAGTGAATGAGGAAAGTAATGGGTATTTATACTACTAATCGGTACCGTGCAATGCCCCGAATTGCATAACGATAGCGAGAAAAACGTAACCATGGGTAAATATGAACAATTTACTTGCGAGCCATCTCCCATTTTGTGACATCGGGCTTATGATAGGCACCAGTGTCACTCAATCTTACGGAGAACGGTATGTCTGAGAAGCGTGTGGTTATGGTTGTCGATATGCAAAACGGGGTGTTTGAAACCCCTCGTCATCAGCGCGAAAAGTGTGTCTCTCTGATCAACCAGCTTACGCAGGCAGCCGATACGGTGATTTTTATACAGCATACCGAGGCCGGGGGGCTGGAAGAGGGAAGCGAAGGGTTTGCGCTACTGCCTGAACTCCATCAGCCTGCTGGTGCGCTTTACGTGACCAAAACGGCCTGCGATGCCTTCTACAACACCGGGCTTGAGGCGCTGCTGCGGGAGCAGGGCATTCGTGAGTTTGTCATCTGCGGCTGCGCCACCGATTACTGCGTCGATGCGACGATCAAGAACGGCGTTAGCCGGGGTTATCACATCACCGTTGCCGAAGATGCCCATACCACCGCCAACCGTCCGGCTGCTGACGCACAGATCCTGATTAACCATCACAACGACGTCTGGCGTAACTTCATTGCGCCAGCGAATCCTCTCGCGGTGAAACGCACCGAAACAATTCTTGAAAACTTGAAAGCGAACTAATAATTAACGCTCGGGTCTGACCTTTTTGCCGGAGCCGGGAGGCTGGCTCGGGCAGGTTTTCGTGTGGTGACGTGTTGTACACAGCAACAGCCATAACAACAAGAAGGAAGTGTAGATTCAAT
>NZ_CAMFKT010000033.1:0-36254 GCF_945957325.1 Enterobacter sp. PL1 | reverse complement strand
TTATATACAGTATAGCAGCAACAGATCGACATTGCAGCAAAATATGCATTACTGGCGAAATTGCTGTGTTTCCGGGCCACCCATGCTGCGCCGCCATGCCCCAGGAGCCTGGCCATACTGACGCTTGAAGCTGCGGTTGAAGGACTGCTGGGAGTCAAAGCCCAGGGCGATCGCCACGTTCAGAATCGGTTCGTCGCTGTGGGTTAACCGTTCAACCGATTTTTGCAGCTTCCGCGCACGAATATACCCGGCGAGGGGATAGCCCGTGTGTTCTTTAAACAGGCGCTGCAGGTGCCATTTTGAATAGCCGGATCGCCTGGCGACGGTCTCAATGTCCAGACGACTGTCCAGGTTGTTGTCGATCCAGTCGAGTAAATCGTGCATAAATGCGCCAGTGTTCATCTGATTACCCCCACGCAGCGTAGAAAAAAGTATCTTTGTCTGTTGCATTTAAAGGTGGCGCGTTTTTGCAGTAATTGCAAGTTTTATTGTTGCATTTAAATCCCTGACCGAAACGGGTCTTTTCACATCCACTCAAATAGCACATAAAGTGCAACAATTATTCTTGCACTTAGTTAAGCGCCTTCCTACAATCGCCGCGAATAGTGTATTCGCAACTGTTACAGTTTTGTGGCGATGAACGACACAAATGGCCTTAAGACAGCCCCCGGACAAAGGAAGTGGCGCGGTGCCTCCTGCTGCGTCTTGCCCGGTGGCGACAATTATCGGAATAAAAATAATGAGCCTGCAAAAAACCTGGGGTAATTCTCATCTGAGCGCGCTGGGGGCCATGTTGCTCTCCGTGCTGCTCGTCGGATGCGATAACAGCGTCGCGCAAAATGCCGCGCCACCTGCGCCTGCCGTGAGTGCCGCTGACGTGGTGGTGAAATCGATTAGCCAGTGGGATAGCTTTAACGGCCGGATTGAAGCGGTGGAGAGCGTTCAGCTGCGCCCGCGCGTGTCCGGCTACATTGATAAGGTGAATTACACCGACGGCCAGGAAGTGAAAAAGGGCGAGGTGCTGTTCACCATTGATGACCGTACCTATCGCGCCGCGCTGGAACAGGCGCAGGCGAACCTGGCGAGAGCTAAAACGCAGGCCAGCCTGGCGCAAAGTGAGGCTAACCGTACCGATAAGCTGATCAATACCCATCTGGTCTCACGGGAAGAGTGGGAGCAGCGCCGCTCGGCTGCCGTTCAGGCGCAGGCCGATATTCGCGCCGCGCAGGCGGCGGTTGACGCAGCCCAGCTCAACCTGGACTTCACCAAAGTGACCGCGCCTATCGACGGTCGCGCCAGCCGGGCGCTGATCACCAGCGGGAACCTGGTGACTGCGGGCGATACCGCCAGCGTCCTCACCACGCTGGTCTCGCAGAAGACGGTGTACGTCTACTTTGACGTGGACGAGTCAACCTACCTTCACTATCAAAACCTGGCCCGCAGCGGGCAGGGGGCGTCCAGCAATCACACGGCGTTGCCGGTTGAGATTGGCCTGACGGGCGAGGAGGGCTATCCCCATCAGGGCAAAGTGGATTTCCTGGATAACCAGCTCACACCGAGCACCGGGACCATCCGCATGCGCGCGCTGCTGGATAACTCACAGCGTCAGTTCACGCCGGGACTGTTTGCCCGCGTACGCCTGCCGGGCAGCGCGGAGTTCAAAGCTACGCTTATCGACGACAAGGCGGTGCTGACCGATCAGGATCGTAAATACGTTTATATCGTGGATAAAGAGGGGAAAGCGCAGCGTCGCGACATTACGCCGGGTCGTCTGGCAGACGGTTTACGCATTGTGCGGCAGGGGCTGAACCCTGGCGACAAAGTCATCGTCGAGGGTTTACAGAAAGTGTTTATGCCGGGCATGCCGGTTAACGCCAAAACCGTTGCCATGACCGCCACCAGCGCCCTCAACTGATCCCTTGACCTGAGAATCCAACCCATGGACTTTTCCCGCTTTTTTATCGACAGGCCGATCTTTGCTGCCGTCCTGTCGATTCTGATTTTTATCACAGGGTTAATCGCCATCCCGCTGCTGCCGGTGAGCGAATACCCTGACGTCGTGCCGCCAAGCGTGCAGGTGCGCGCCGAGTACCCGGGCGCCAACCCGAAAGTGATTGCCGAGACCGTGGCGACGCCGCTGGAAGAGGCGATCAACGGCGTCGAGAACATGATGTACATGAAATCCGTCGCGGGCTCGGACGGCGTGCTGGTGACCACCGTGACCTTCCGTCCGGGGACTGACCCGGATCAGGCGCAGGTTCAGGTGCAGAACCGCGTCGCGCAGGCCGAAGCGCGTCTGCCGGAGGACGTGCGGCGTCTGGGCATTACCACCCAGAAGCAGTCGCCCACGCTGACGCTGGTGGTGCATCTGTTTTCGCCAAACGGTAAGTACGATTCGCTGTATATGCGCAACTACGCCACGCTGAAGGTGAAGGATGAGCTGGCGCGCCTGCCCGGCGTCGGCCAGATCCAGATTTTCGGCTCCGGCGAGTACGCGATGCGCGTCTGGCTGGACCCTAATAAAGTGGCGGCGCGCGGGCTGACCGCCTCGGACGTGGTCACGGCGATGCAGGAGCAAAACGTACAGGTCTCCGCCGGTCAGCTTGGTGCCGAGCCGCTGCCGAAAGAGAGCGACTTCCTGATCTCCATTAACGCCCAGGGCCGCCTGCATACCGAAGAAGAGTTTGGCAATATTGTCCTGAAAACAACGCAGGATGGTACGGTCGTCCGCCTGCGCGACGTGGCGCGGATTGAAATGGGCTCCGGGAGCTATGCGCTGCGTTCCCAGCTGAACAATAAAGACGCGGTCGGGATTGGTATCTTCCAGTCGCCGGGGGCGAACGCCATCGATCTGTCTAACGCGGTGCGTGCGAAAATGGACGAACTGTCCACGCGCTTCCCGGCAGACATGAAGTGGGCGGCACCTTACGATCCGACGGTCTTTGTGCGTGATTCGATCCGTGCGGTGGTGCAAACGCTGCTGGAAGCCGTGGTGCTGGTGGTGCTGGTGGTGATTCTGTTCCTGCAAACCTGGCGCGCGTCGATCATTCCGCTGATCGCGGTGCCGGTGTCGGTGGTGGGTACTTTCAGCATTCTCTACCTGCTGGGCTTCTCGCTGAATACCCTCAGCCTGTTCGGGCTGGTGCTGGCCATCGGTATCGTGGTGGACGACGCCATCGTGGTGGTGGAAAACGTCGAGCGAAATATCGAAGAGGGGCTTGCGCCGCTTGCGGCCGCGCACCAGGCGATGCGTGAAGTGTCCGGGCCGATAATCGCGATTGCGCTGGTGCTGTGCGCGGTGTTTGTGCCGATGGCGTTTCTGTCGGGCGTTACCGGCCAGTTCTACAAGCAGTTTGCGGTGACGATCGCGATATCGACGGTGATTTCAGCGATTAACTCGCTGACGCTCTCTCCGGCGCTGGCGGCACTGCTGTTAAAGCCCCACGGCGCGCCGAAAGATTTCCCGACCCGGCTTATCGATCGTCTGTTCGGCTGGATTTTCCGTCCGTTTAACCGCTTTTTCCTCCGCAGTTCAAACGGCTATCAGGGGCTGGTGGGCAAAACGCTGGGACGGCGCGGTGCGGTATTCGTGGTTTACCTGCTGCTGCTCTGTGCCGCAGGCGTCATGTTTAAAGCGGTGCCCGGCGGGTTTATTCCCACGCAGGACAAGCTGTACCTGATTGGCGGCGTGAAAATGCCGGAAGGCTCCTCGCTGGCCCGCACCGATGCGGTGATCCGCAAAATGAGCGAAATCGGGATGAATACCGAAGGCGTGGACTATGCGGTCGCGTTTCCGGGACTGAATGCGCTGCAGTTCACCAATACGCCGAATACCGGGACGGTCTTCTTCGGTCTGAAGCCGTTCGACCAGCGTAAACATTCCGCGGCGGAAATTAACGCGGAAATTAACGCGAAAATCGCGCAAATCCAGCAGGGCTTTGGCTTCTCCATCCTGCCGCCGCCGATTTTAGGGCTGGGTCAGGGGTCGGGCTATTCCCTGTACATCCAGGACCGCGGTGGTCTGGGCTATGGCGCGCTGCAAAATGCGGTGAACACCATGTCCGGTGCAATCATGCAGACGCCGGGGATGCATTTCCCGATCTCAACCTACCAGGCTAACGTTCCGCAGCTGGACGTCCAGGTTGACCGCGACAAGGCGAAAGCGCAGGGCGTGTCGCTGACCGATCTTTTCGGGACGCTGCAAACCTATCTGGGCTCGTCGTACGTCAATGATTTCAACCAGTTCGGGCGTACCTGGCGCGTGATGGCGCAGGCTGACGGGCAGTTCCGCGACAGCGTGGAAGATATTGCGAATCTGCGTACCCGCAACAGCCAGGGCGAAATGGTGCCGATTGGCAGTATGGTGAACATCACGACCACCTACGGGCCGGATCCGGTGATCCGTTACAACGGCTACCCGGCGGCGGACCTGATTGGCGATGCCGACCCGCGCGTGCTCTCATCTGCACAGGCGATGACGCAGCTGGACGCGATGTCTAAGCAGATCCTGCCGAACGGGATGAACATTGAATGGACGGATCTGAGCTTCCAGCAGGCCACCCAGGGCAACACGGCGCTGATCGTCTTCCCGGTCGCGGTGCTGCTGGCGTTCCTGGTCCTGGCGGCGCTGTATGAAAGCTGGACGCTGCCGCTGGCGGTGATCCTCATCGTGCCGATGACCATGCTCTCCGCGCTGTTTGGCGTCTGGCTGACCGGGGGCGATAACAACGTCTTCGTGCAGGTGGGGCTGGTGGTGCTGATGGGGCTGGCCTGTAAAAACGCCATTCTTATCGTGGAGTTTGCCCGCGAGCTGGAAATTCAGGGTAAAGGCATCATGGAGGCCGCGCTGGAGGCGTGCCGCCTGCGTTTACGCCCGATTGTGATGACCTCCATCGCCTTTATTGCCGGGACCATTCCGCTGATCCTCGGCCACGGCGCGGGCGCAGAAGTACGTGGCGTCACCGGGATCACGGTGTTCTCCGGTATGCTGGGGGTGACGCTGTTTGGTCTGTTCCTGACGCCGGTGTTCTACGTGACGCTGCGTAAGTTCGTCACGCGCGGCAAAAAAGAGGAAAGGGACGTGCTGCCCGCGTAGGGACGTTGCTGATAATAAAAAACCGCCTTCACAGTGAAGGCGGTTTTTTTTCGCATCAGGTAAACGTTATGACGTTTTTTGATACTGGGCAATGAGATCGGGGAGCGGATCCCATCCGCTGCTGTCGGCGTTTTTAACCGCTTCCAGGGCGCTAGCCACGGTATGGCGCTCCAGTACCGCTAACGACGCCTGCTCGGCCTCTTCGGAAATCGATTTAAAGTACCAGCAGGCGTTAGCGCTGACCACGCAGCGGGCCGGTACGTCAGGGCGCGACGCCCACAGTTTTTTATCTTCGATGACCGAAAGGTAGATGTCGCGCAGGGTGATCTCTTCCGGCGGGCGACCAAGATGAATGGAGCCGTTACGGCCAAGCGTTGAGACGATAATGCCGTCTCGCGTCAGCGGAACCATCAATTTGCGGATGAAGCTCGGGTTTGCTTCCAGACCGTAGGCCAGAATCGCGCTTGTCGAACGTTCACCCAATTGCTCCGCCATCGCTACGCTGAGAACCATCTGCAAAGCTGTCGGGAAGCGGTAATCTAACATTTCTCTGTCCTGGGTTGCGGTGAATCTTGTTCTTTTTGGCACCGCAGAGGTGAATAAGCAATAAACAACAATATAACAAATACGGTAATTATTTTGAAGCAATCTGCGGCATTTGCGATCAAACCCCCTGTTCTGCTTTAGCTAAACGTGCGGTTCGGGAAGTCAACTGTGACCAGGAGGCCACCTTCTGCAGAAGTACTCAGATTTACGCTGCTGTTGTGCTGCTGCGCCACCGCTTTGACGATGGCAAGCCCCAGCCCGCTGCCGCTCTGCACCTGATTGGGATCGCGGAAAAAGCGGTCGAACACGCGCTCCTGCAGCTCATCCGGAATACCCGGGCCAGCATCGGAGACGCGCAGCTGAACGACGCGATCGCAGGCGCTCACGTCGACCTGAATCCGCCCGCCCTCGGGGCTGTACTTCACGGCGTTCTCAATGAGATTATCAATCAGCGACACCAGGCGTTCCCTTACGCCGTGGATCCAGACGTCATCCTCGGCAAAGAATTCCAGCTCAATTTTGCGCGCAGACGCTAGCGGTTCCAGCTCGGCCATTCGTTCCTGAATAAGCGTTGTCAGCGGCACGGGTTCCATCGCCGTATCAATGCGCGCTTCGCTGTGCATCATCAGCAGCAGCTGATTGACGAGGCGCGCGGCGCGGCTGTTGCTGCGGATCACGCCGGCAAGCAGCTCCTGCTGGCTTTCGCTGATGACCCAGGACTGCAGCGCCTCCACGTTGATGCGCATCGCCGCGAGGGGGGTACGCAGCTCGTGCGCGGCATCCGCGATGAAAACTCGCTCCCTTTCCGCGCTTTCACGCACCCTGGCAAGGAAGTCGTTGATCGCGTCCACCATCTGGCGAAGCTCCCGGTGCTTCGGTACGGCTCTTAAAGGGGAGAGGTCGTCCGGCGTGCGTAACGTAATTTCATTGACCACCTTATTCCATGGACGCATCGCAATGCGGATTGAGAGCCACGCGGGAAACAGCAGAAACGGGAAGCAGACCAGCAGCGGCAGGATGTAGTACCCGCGAGAGTTCAGATAGATAAAGAAGTTCCAGCCGCTGGCTGGCGTGAAGAGGGTGACCTCAACGTCAGAGTGAGGGGATTTAAGGGTGCGGCTGGTCCAGGTACGATCTTCACTCTGGACGTGCTCCAGTTCTCCGAACCGGGTGTTTGTTATCCCCGCGGGTGCACCGTCGGAGGCAAAAATAACGGCATTATTCTTGCGAACGATGATGTTAATCGACAGCACGGGATCTTCCCCTCCGCCGTAACCTTCCCGCAGGGCCTGGCTAAAGGCTTCCAGCACGGCGGTACGATCCTGCGGACGTCCGTCCATACGCTCAACCAGGGTAAAAATGGTTTCGTACGTTTTACTGCCCGTAAGGATGGGAGGGCTGCGCAGGTCCTCCCACAGAATGAAGGTTAGAAAAAGACACCACAGCAGGGTCAGCAGCAGCATCTGGGCGATGATAATTCGGCGCACCAGCGTCGGGCGCCTCAGGTGATACCAGACGTTTTGCATTAACCGCTCACCTTTTGAATGGAGACGGTATCAATGACGTACCCGACGCCCCGGACCGTTCGCACATAGCCGTCGCCGATTTTCCGCCGCAAATTTCCCATATGCACGTCGAGCGCGTTGCTGAGGTTCTCTTTGTTGCCGAATATCCTTTCCTCCAGAAACCGTCGTGTCAGCACGCGGTCCGCGCGCAGCATCAACGTTTCCAGCAGCGCGTATTCACTGGCCGTCAAATCGATATGGCGGGCACTCACCGTCACGCGGCGCGTCGGGACATGAAGAGAGAGCCCGCGAATTTCTATCGCCTCATTCTCAAAACCGTAGCTGCGCCGCGCAAGGGCTCGCACTCGCGCCAGCAGCTCGGCGAGAATAAAGGGTTTGACGAGATAGTCGTCCGCGCCGGCATCCAGCCCGCACAGGCGATCCTGCAATGTTCCTCGCGCCGTCAGGATGATGACGGGGATCCCCTTGAGCTGCTGGCGCAAACGCGTCATCAGGCTCATGCCATCGCCGTCGGGCAGCCCCAGGTCGAGCAAAATAAGTTCCGGCACGCAGACGTCAAGCTGATGCAGCGCATCCTCTTTACGGCGAACCCATATAACGTCAAACCCTTGATCTGAGAGGGCGATACGTACGCCATTGCCGAGATCCAGGTCGTCTTCGATAAGTAGAATTTTCACATTGGTAACGGTATCAACCGTGAATGAAGAATTTCTTAAGAAAAAAACGGTAGCAGGAAATCTGTCCGGATGACAGCACCCGCGCGCGCTTCAGTCTTTCTTCATTTTCGGCTCATAAGAACCTTAGGGTCACGCTTCAAAATGGGCGTTCCGGCGTTTAACCGCCTGCATCGTCATCATTTGCATCCATAAGGACTTCCTTAATGAGAAATATCGAACTGCGTCATACGTTCCCTCATTTACTTTCGGGCCGCTGCCTGAAAACCCTCGTGCCGGGCGTCGTTCTGGCGTTACTGGCTACGCCTGTACTGGCGGAAGAACAGCGCCAGGGTAACGTCTTAACCCTGGGGGGCGGCGTGGATGTGGGGCCGCGCTACTCGGGTTCAGAGAAAACCCGCGTCTCAGCGGCTCAGGTAGTGGATTATTCCATGGCAAATGGCTTCTTTATCGGCACCACGCGAGGGATCGGCTATGGTAACAATGTTGGCAACCTGGATTACAGCGCAGCGCTGAGCTATCGAGTTGGCCGTAAAGATAAAGACGTGAGCAGCGATTCCATCAGCTCCGGCAGCGACGAGCTGCGGGGCATGGGTGAGATTAAAGGCTCGGCTATCGTGGTACCCGGGCTGGGGTACAAGGTGACCGACTGGCTGAATCTGCAGCTGCAGGCTGAGGTACCGGTTTCAGAAAGGGACAACGGTGAAGCGGTACATTTCGGCATTTCCAGCCCGTTCTACACCTCACCCAAAAATGAGGTGACGATGGCGCTGACCGGCAGTTGGGGATCCGACAAGTATATGCAGACGTACTATGGGGTCAGCGCCGCCCAGTCGGCCGCATCGGGCTTTGCCCGACATGACGCCGGGGCCGGGATTTATGCCTGGTCGATGAACCTTGACTGGACCCACAAGCTCACCGCTCGCTGGAGCGTGCTTGCCTCTGCGGGCGTGACGCAGCTGACGGGGGATGCGGGCGATAGCCCGATTGTGCATCGTAAAACGTCGCCGACGGGGAGTTTGAAGGTGACATACAGTTTTTGAGCATGTGATAACGACGTATATGAGCCGCTCCGGTTAAGATGGCGGGGCGGTACTACTGGGTGACGGGAAGAGTGATGGACTGTCTCAATCTCATGGTGTGTAACAACCTGCTATCTATGCCAAAATGATTCAACATTAGCGATTAACGAGACTTATTGATATTGACCATTGTATTTATTCCATCACTTGCATGCATCACGGCATCCGGCACGGCCAACCCCGGTTAAGCCGCAGTATCTGAACTACGTTTAACATCAGTCAGAATTATAAAAGAGTTAACGTTTTATTAGATTCGCAACAGTGTCGGCCTCCGTCCGGAGCATTTGAAAACCAGAACCTCACTAAGAAATGTGCCAACATGGCGCGAGTAATATCTCTGTCCGGAGAATAATGTGTTCGGAAAACTGTTGTTAAACTACATGCCAGGGCTACAAAATTTGTTGGCCTACGATAAAAGCTGGCTAAAGAATGATGTTAAAGCCGGGTTATCCGTTGCGGCCGTAGCGCTCCCTGTTGCGATTGCTTACGCTGAGCTGGCGGGGGTGGGGGCAATTGTAGGGCTCTATTCCTGCGTTTTACCGATGATAGCTTACGCACTGTTTGGCTCTTCACGCCAGCTTATTGTGGGCCCAGATGCCACAACCTGCGCGGTGATCGCGGCCGTCGTATTTCCGCTTTCTGCAGGAAACCCCGAACTGCACTGGCAGCTGACGATCGTCATGACATTGATGATGGGCGGGTGGTGTTTGCTTGCCAGTAAATTTCGGCTGGGCGCGCTTGCCGATCTGCTTTCTCATCCCATTCTTACCGGTTTACTTAATGGCGTAGCCGTGACGATTATTGTCGGGCAATTAGGCAAGGTGTTGGGGATTAAGCTTGATGAAGCGCAGGTTATTGAAAAAATAATCGCCTTGCCAGGTCGACTTTCAGATAGCCATTTATTAACCGTAGGAATATCCCTTTTTACGTTAATTATTTTAATGGTGATCAAAACGTATCGCAGCCAGTGGCCAGCACCTTTAATCGCCATTGTAATAACAACGGCACTGGTATGGGTGACCTCTGCACAACAGTATGGGATTGCCACGATAGGGGGAGAAGGCTTCCAGCCTGGTTTACCCATCGTTCACTGGGGGGCGTTCCAGCCGGGGCCGATGCGTGATTTGGTGATCCCGGCGCTGAACCTGGCGTTGGTCAGTTTTGTCAGTCTGATGCTGACCGCCCGCAGTTTTGCCGCAAAAAATGGCTACGAAATTAATGCGGATGCAGAATTCCGGGCTCTGGGTATTGCGAACATTATGTCGGGGTTATCTCAGGGGTTTGCTATCAGTGGCGCCGATTCCCGGACCGCGGTGAATGATTCAGTTGGTGGGAAAAGTCAGCTGGTTTCCGTGGTCGCCGCCTTAATCATCGGTATCGTCGTGCTGTTTTTCACACAGCCATTACAATTCATTCCGCTATCTGCGTTAGGGATTGTTCTAATGTATGCATCGTGGTCATTGATTGATTTACGTGGACTATGGAACCTGAGGCGCAGAAATAAACAGGCCTTTCGCCTGGCCTTCTTCACGTTTGGCTGTGTGTTAATTATCGGCGTTATCCAGGGGATTGGCCTTGCGGTGTTGCTTGGGTTATTACAATTCCTTCGTACGGTGTTTCGCCCCTCTGAGCACCTGCTGGGCACTGACGAAGAGGGAATGATTCACTCGTTAGGGAATACCACCGATATAAAAATGGTCCCGGGCGTGCTGATGTATCGATTTAACTCACCGTTGACCTATTTTAATGTGGCTTATTTTAAACGTCGGGTATTGAACCTGGTTGATGGGGCAGCCATACAACCTAAATGGGTGGTCATTGATGCCGTTGCCTGCTTCACCTATTCAGACATCAGTGTCCTGGCAACCATTAATGAGTTAAAGCGTGACCTGAAAGGCCGACAGATTAAATTAATTCTTGCGGGCAGGAAAACGGAGTTAACACGCTGGTTTAAAGACAGTCGGCCAACAATGAATGATGATGACATGATTCTGGCGCCAGACCTCTACCTGGCACTTCGGTTCATTCAAAGCAAAGAGAGTGCGAGTGAGGGGGAATCAGTCGGTGATACATAACCAAATTGTGGTGAAAGGCTTGTAGCACATGCTACTGGCAGGCAGGGAACACTCACAATTACCCACAGGATGAGAATAAAGATAATGATGGTTTTCTGAAGTATGGGATTATCCACTAAAAATGACTCCGGCTTGCTCGCTGAAAAAGCAGAATAGAGGAACAGTCGTCACGTATCCACCACTAAATGTGGGGGTATGAATGAGATTTACCCTGATTCGATTTTGAGATGACCCTGCCCATAGCCGGTTTCTCCGCTGTGAATGCGCAATCTCTGGTGCGACGTATCAGGCTGACGGCTATAAGCAAGGAGCGGGCCTTGAGCGCCATTCATTTTCACCGGAACAAAAATAGATAGGGTCGTGCCTACAAATAAATAAACTCATAACTCACAATGTAACTTCCAATATTATTCACACGGGCTGTCACCCACACCCCAGTCATTCCCTGCTTACGGTGGCTGTGCAGATATTCTTTGTTTGTACAAAGCTGAATCCATCTGTTGGTGTTCTGATCTTTTAACCAGAGACCCGCTTCACAATGGCCATGCTTACCTCTCGAAGGCCCCGGAAAGACAACCTCATATTCAGATTCATAGCCAATTATTTTGTCCGGGAAGAGATAGACATAAATATCATAACCATTTAAGCTCAATACAAACCCAAGGCAAAAACCGCATAAGAAAGTATTGGCAAAGTATTTTAAAGTTTGGTTAAAAGCGTGCACAAAAAAAGCGCGTATAACCAAAAGCGCGCCAATCGCTACTCCAACAGAAATATACGTGGTCAATTCAGGAACCGATTCTTGCAAAATGGTATAATTGGAGATGCTTGTTGTCCATGACATATACCAGATCCATGCACCTAAAATGGTAAATGTTATGGCTGTTATAAGTAGCCTTTTAAAATTATTTACGGAAGGGTGTTTTCCAGTCATTTTTTTATTTTGTATGTATCAACAGATAGCATCATTTTTTTAGGAAAGGCCATTATATATCATCAATCTTAACATGACTCATGTTTCGATATGAATTTTTAAACGCTATCTTCTGAGTGCTGCTTGCCCGCTACCCGCGAGCAAGCCACACCCCTTAGCGATACAGCGTCTTTTCCGCAACCGGAATAAGGAGCCCGGATCGCCAGTCCGCGAGCGTCAGCTGCGCAAGCTTACCCAGCGCGGTATAAAACGGATGCCCGGCGTTGTCGACAAACACGGACAGGAAGCGGGTGCTCCACGGCAGCAGGTGCCACGCCAGAAGTTGAGCACACTCCTCATCGCGGCCGTTCTCGGCCAGCCATGCCGCCAGCAGCAGCAAAGTCCCGAAGTGATCTTCCGGTTCATTCTGCTGCATTTCAAATGCGATAGCGTTCTCCCGCATCCACTGGCGCAGCGCGAGGGTCGAGTCGCCGAACAGCACGGATTCGCGGTCAAGCCAGACGGAGCCCCATGGTGGCGCGGGTAGGGCGTAAGGGCCAATAAACAGCCGTTGCCAGGCGTCCCTCAGCGGCTCATCGGCAGACGCGGCAAAGGTGTCAGCGATTGGCTGCAGCGTTCCTGGCGGCAGGGGCCAGTCCTGAACCCATTCGCCTGCGGTGAGGGCCTGCACCAGCGGCGCGGCCTGCTCGCTGTCTGGCGCGAAATAAAACAGCGCACCCAGCACCCGGGCGCTGAACGCGAACGATTCACGATGTGAGACATCTTTCATTACATCTTCCTTGCTCGCGCGGAGGGTGTCCGCGCGACTGAGTTAACCGATAATACAAACCATAGAATAAACCACGGTCACGCCATTCACCCGCTACACCTTCTCGATCTGTACCAGATTGGTGTGCTGCGGGTTGCCTTTGGCCAGCGGTGACGGGCGGTGCGTGGTCAGGGTGTTGATGCATGAGCCGTGGTCGACACGATCGCCACTCATATTGGCGTCGTGCCAGGCCCCCTGGCCCATGGCGCTGACGCCTGGCATGATGCGCGGCGTCACTTTCGCTTCAATTCGTACCTCGCCGCGGTCGTTAAAGACCCGCACCGTATCGCCGTTCTTAATGCCGCGTTTTTCGGCATCGACAGGATTAAGCCAGACCTCCTGGCGGCAGGCGGCTTTCAGCACGTCCACGTTACCGTAGCTCGAGTGGGTACGGGCCTTAAAGTGGAAGCCAAACAGCTGCAGCGGGAACCGCGCGCGCTCGGGCGCATCCCAGCCGTCGAAGGTTGACGCGTAGACGGGCAGCGGGCTGATGGTCTCATCTTTTTCCAGCTCCCAGGTGGCCGCAATCTCCGCCAGCTTGCTGGAGTATATTTCAATCTTACCCGATGGGGTTTTCAGCGGATTGGCTTCCGGGTTTTCACGGAATTTTTTATAGGCCACAAAATGGCCGTTCGGATCTTTGCGCTTGTAAATGCCTCTTTTTTTCAGCTCGTCATAGGACGGCAGTTTGGGATCTTTTTCGAGCATTTTGGCATACAGATACTGCAGCCACTGTTCCTGCGTCCGTCCTTCGGTGAATTTCTGGTGGATATCCGGCCCGAGGCGTTTCGCCACTTAGCTCATGATCCAGTAGATGGGCTTGCGTTCAAACTTCGGCGCGGTCACGGGCTGAAGGAATATCAGGTAGCCCATGTTGCCCGCATAATCGTTTGGAATGATGTCTTCCTGCTCGACGGTCATCAGGTCCGGCAACACGATATCGGCATACTTCGCTGACGATGTCATGAAGTTATCAATGACCACAATCATTTCGCACTTGCTTTCATCCTGCAGGATATCGTGGGTTTTATTGATATCGGAGTGCTGGTTGATGAGGGTGTTGCCCGCGTAGTTCCAGATGAACTTAATCGGCACGTCCAGCTTATCCTTGCCGCGCACGCCGTCGCGCAGGGCGGTCATCTCCGGCCCACGGGCGATGGCGTCCGTCCAGCTGAAGCAGGAAATTTGCGTTTTGACCGGGTTATCCGGCAGCGGCATACGTTCGATGGTGATGGTGTAGGTGGACTCACGCGCGCCGCTGTTTCCGCCGTTGATCCCGACGTTTCCGGTGAGGATCGGTAGCATCGCGATAGCGCGGGAGGTCAGCTCGCCGTTCGCCTGACGCTGAGGTCCCCAGCCCTGGCAGATATAAGCCGGTTTAGCGGAGCCGATTTCCCGGGCAAGCTTAACGATGCGATCGGCGGGAATACCGGTGATGCGGGAGGCCCACTCCGGCGTTTTCGCCGTGTGGTCATCGCCCTGGCCGAGAATATACGCTTTGTAGTGACCGTTAGCGGGCGCGCCTTCCGGCAGCGTTTTTTCGTCGTAGCCAACACAGTATTTGTCGAGGAACGGCTGGTCGACCAGGTTTTCGTCGATTAATACCCAGGCAATACCCGCCACCAGCGCGGCATCGGTTCCCGGACGGATCGGGATCCATTCATCTTCGCGTCCGGCCGCCGTGTCGGTGTAGCGCGGGTCGATAACAATCATGCGCGCGTTGGACCGCTCGCGAGCCTGTTCCAGATAGTACGTAATCCCGCCGCCGCTCATGCGCGTTTCCGCCGGGTTATTGCCGAACATCACCACCAGTTTGGTGTTTTCGATGTCCGAGGTACTGTTGCCGTCGTTGCTGCCGTAGGTGTAGGGCATCGCGCAGGCAATTTGCGCCGTGCTGTAGGTGCCGTAGTGGCTCAGGAAGCCGCCGTAGCAGTTCATCAGGCGCGCCACCAGCGAAGCGTAAGGGGAGGAGCGGGTGATATTGCCGCCGACAATCCCGGAAGAGTAGTTGATATACACCGCTTCGTTGCCGTAGTTGGCCACCACGTCTTTCAGGCTGGCGGCGATCGTGTCGAGCGCTTCATCCCACGTGATGCGCTCGAACTTGCCTTCGCCGCGTTTGCCCACGCGCTTCATCGGGTAGTTCAGACGGTCAGGGTGATTGATGCGGCGACGAATAGAACGTCCTCGCAGGCAGGCGCGCACCTGGTGATCGCCATACACATCCTTGCCGGTGTTATCCGTTTCGACCCAGTACACTTCGTTGTCGCGGACGTGCAGACGCAGCGCACAGCGGCTGCCGCAGTTGACCGAGCAGGCGCCCCACACCACGGTATCTTCAGGAGGCTGGACGGCGTGCTTCACCGCAGCGGCAGCGCTTTTAAGGCCAAAGGGAAGCGAGATCCCACCAGCGGCAAGCGCCAGAGAACCTATCGCCGTAGATTTCACGAGAGTTCGACGGCTAATTCCGCCGTCGTAATGTTCAGCATCGGACATGGCTCACCCCATCATTATTATTGCGTATTATTTCTCCCGAAATGATATCCGGGCTAATGATGGGGTGAGTGTTACTTATTTGGGGGTATTAGATCTTAATCCTTATCAAATCAAAGGGAATTGACGCTCAATTACTGAGGTTCAGCTGCCGCACCGCTGCCTGTGCGGGTGTACAGAATTTTAAAGGTGTCGTTAGCGCAGTGGCCTACGACCTGCGTGCCCGGCTGATCGGCCTGGTCGTTCGGCACAATGTTCAGCGTAAAACCTGACTCAGGCACGCCGTTGTTGACGATCTTCTGCTGAATGTCGCTTTTCACGCGCTCGCAGGAATCCGGTGCCGCCAGCGCGGCCGTTGAGGCACTCATTAACAGCAGGGCGGTAATCCAGGGTAACCGTTTCATCTGTAGCTCCTTTTCTCTGTGTAGAGATTAATTTTAGCAGGCTTCGTGTAAACATCTGTATTTGCTAATATGATTGGGAATAATCTCCCTGTACGGAAATGAATGTGAAGAAATATGCAGCGATAACGCTCCTGGCAGCAACACTGGTGGGGTGCGACAACAGCTCCGCGCCGCTGTCTTTTACGCCCGAGATGGCGAGTTTTTCAAACGAATTTGATTTTGATCCGCTGCGCGGCCCGGTCAAAGACTTTACCCAGACGCTGTTCAACGAGAAGGGCGAAGTGTCTAAACGGGTCACCGGCACCGTCTCGACGGAAGGGTGTTTCGATACGCTGGAGCTACACGACCTGGAGGCCAACACCAGCGTGGCGCTGGTGCTGGATGCCAATTACTATCTTGATGCGGAAACCCAGCAGCGCAAAGTGAAGCTGCAGGGCAAATGCCAGCTGGCCGAACTGCCGTCAGCCGGGGTAACGTGGGATACCGACGACAACGGATTTGTGGTGGCGGCGCACGGCAAAGAGATGGAAGTGAAGTATCGCTACGACGCGGATGGTTACCCGCTGGGCAAAACCACCGTCTCAGGGGATCAGCATCTGTCCGTCCAGTCGACGCCGTCGAAAGACCTGCGCAAAAGAATGGATTACTCGGCAGTCAGCATGTTGAATGACAAGCCGCTGGGCAACGTGACGCAGAGCTGCGACTACGATCGCCACAATAACCCGGTGAGCTGCGATCTGACCATCACGGACGACAGCGTCAAACCCGCCGTTGAGCACAAGTACACCATCAAGAACACGATTGAATATTACTGAGCGTAAAGTGCATTTTGTGCGTTTCGCCCGGCGGCGCTACGCTTGCACGGGCCTACAATGAAGCACCCTGTAGGCCGGGTAAGCACAGCGCCACCCGGCAAGAAAGACAGCTCAATGGTTTATGACACGGTTTGTCATCAATCTTACTGCGCGGTAGGTTTCAGCAGGCTGGCGCCTGACGGTTTATGTCCGGCCAGGTGCTGATGCTGGAAAATGCACATGCGGATGGTGTTGCGGTATTCACCGTTGATAAAGAACTCGTGAATCAGCTCGCCTTCTACCATAAAGCCCAGCTTGCGATAGATATGGATCGCTTTTTCGTTCTCTTTGTCCACAATCAGGTAAAGCTTGTAGAGATTCAGAACGTTGAATCCGTAATCCATTGCCAGCCTGGCCGCGCGTGACGCAAGGCCTTTTCCCTGATGCTCAGGGGAGATGATGATCTGGAACTCCGCCCGACGGTGAACGTGGTTGATCTCAACCAGCTCCACCAGCCCGGCTTTTTCACCTGCACACTCCACCACAAAACGACGTTCACTCTGATCGTGAATGTGCTTATCGTAGAGATCGGACAGCTCGACAAAGGCCTCATAAGGCTCTTCGAACCAGTAGCGCATCACGCTGGCATTGTTGTCGAGCTGGTGGACAAAGCGCAGGTCTTCACGCTCCAGCGGACGGAGTTTAACGTCGCAGGGCGCCGACATTATGGGGCTACCGTGCGGCCAGTGCGGCGATCCAGGCAGCGCAGGGTGTTAGGCTCCCAGTAGGCATTGACGTTTGCACTTTGCTGACACTTATCGCGCGCGTCAAAAGCGACATCTTCTTTGTCCCACTCTTTTTCGGCACGTTTGTTGACCTTCTGGCGAAGGCTACGGGTGTCATTCCATTGTTCTTTGTCCATCGCGGCGTTCTGGCGGCTTTGCGCGCTGTCACCAGACTCAATAATGAGCTTGCTGGTTTCCGCTGTCGCAGAGGCGGCAAAGGCGAACGATGACAGCGCCAGCAGGGCTGTCAGACAAAGGCGTTTGCTTAATGTGGTCATAGCGTTTCCTTTTAAATGGGTGCAGATAATCAAGTTACCCCGTACAGATTCTACACTAAAGCGAAATGACGGCATACCCGCGGAGCAAGTATGGAAAAGTAAAGGGCATCATCAGGTATGATGGTTAAATAAATCCTCACCTGACGTGAAATATGCTTAAAACGACGCTGCTTTTTTTTGCGACTGCGCTGTGTGAAATCATCGGTTGCTTCCTGCCCTGGCTCTGGCTCAAAAAGGGTGGATCCGTATTGCTGCTCATTCCGGCAAGCGTTGCGCTGGCCCTGTTTGTCTGGCTGTTAACGCAGCATCCGGCGGCCAGCGGGCGCGTTTATGCGGCTTACGGCGGCGTCTATGTCTGCACGGCGCTGCTGTGGCTACGCGTGGTGGACGGCGTCAAGCTCAGCGTCTATGACTGGGCCGGCGCGCTGATTGCCCTGTGCGGTATGCTGATTATTGTGGCGGGATGGGGGCGGGCGTGAGCCCCCCGCGATTTGTGATCGTTCGCTGATTTTTCGATCGTTATACTTGTATGGTAGTAGGGTTGATGGGTAAATTTCCGACATCACAACGAACGATGTAAGGAAAGGAATTATGAAGATTGTCGCGGCTGACGTGTTTGTTACCTGCCCGGGGCGGAACTTTGTCACCCTTAAAATCACCACCGATGAGGGGATTGTCGGCCTCGGTGACGCCACGCTAAACGGACGCGAGCTCTCCGTGGCCTCTTACCTGAAGGATCACCTTTGTCCCCAGCTCATTGGCCGCGATGCGCACCGCATCGAAGACATCTGGCAGTTCTTCTACAAAGGTGCTTACTGGCGTCGCGGTCCGGTTACCATGTCGGCCATCTCCGCCGTGGATATGGCGCTGTGGGATATCAAAGCCAAAGCGGCCAACATGCCGCTCTACCAGCTGCTGGGCGGCGCCTCCCGGGAAGGGGTGATGGTCTACTGCCATACTACCGGCCACACCATTGACGACGTGCTGGAAGATTACGCCCGTCATAAAGAGATGGGCTTTAAGGCGATCCGCGTGCAGTGCGGCGTGCCGGGCATGAAAACCACCTACGGCATGGCCAAAGGAAAGGGGCTGGCCTACGAGCCTGCGACCAAAGGCGACTGGCCGGAAGAGCAGCTTTGGTCTACCGAAAAATACCTCGATTTCACGCCGAAGCTGTTCGACGCGGTGCGCAGTAAATTCGGCTTCAATGAGCACCTCCTGCACGACATGCACCACCGCCTGACGCCAATTGAAGCGGCGCGCTTCGGCAAGAGCATCGAAGCATTCCGCATGTTCTGGATGGAGGATCCCACCCCTGCGGAAAACCAGGCCTGCTTCCGCCTGATCCGCCAGCACACCGTCACCCCCATTGCGGTAGGCGAAGTGTTTAACAGCATCTGGGACTGCAAGCAGCTCATCGAAGAGCAGCTGATCGACTATATCCGCACCACCATTACCCACGCGGGCGGCATCACCGGGATGCGCCGCATCGCGGACTTCGCGTCGCTCTATCAGGTGCGCACCGGCTCGCACGGTCCGTCGGATCTGTCGCCTGTCTGCCACGCCGCCGCGCTGCATTTCGACCTGTGGGTGCCGAACTTCGGCGTGCAGGAATATATGGGCTACTCCGAACAGATGCTGGAGGTCTTCCCGCACAGCTGGCGCTTTGATAACGGCTATATGCATCCGGGCGACAAGCCGGGGCTGGGCATCGAATTTGATGAGAAGCTGGCGGCGAAATACCCGTACGATCCGGCCTATCTGCCGGTGGCCCGTCTTGAAGACGGCACGCTGTGGAACTGGTAAGCGAGGAGCAAACGATGAAAAGCGTAGTGATTCAACAGCCGAACGAACTGGTAATTGAAGAGCGTCAACTCCCGGTACCTGGCGCAGGTGACGTCCGCGTCAGTATCAAGCTTGCCGGGATCTGCGGGTCGGATAGCCACATCTACCGCGGCCATAACCCGTTTGCGAAGTATCCGCGCGTCATCGGCCATGAGTTTTTTGGCGTGATTGACGCCGTGGGCGAGGGCGTTGACAGCGCGCGCCTGGGCCAGCGCGTTTCGGTCGATCCGGTAATCAGCTGCGGGCACTGCTACCCGTGCTCCGTGGGAAAACCGAACGTCTGCACCTCGCTGGTGGTGCTGGGCGTTCACCGTGACGGCGGCTTTAGCGAATATGCGGTCGTGCCCGCACAAAACGCCTGGCCCATTCCGGATGACATTCCTGATAAGCACGCCGTCATGGTTGAGCCCTTCACCATCGCCGCCAACGTAACGGGGCAGGCGAAACCGACTGAACAGGACGTCGCGCTGATATATGGCGCCGGGCCGATGGGGCTGGTTACGGTTCAGGCCCTGAAAGGCGTCTATCAGGTGAAGCAGGTTATCGTGGTTGATCGCATAGACGACCGTCTGGCGATGGCCCGGCGCAGCGGCGCGGATTGGGTCTTTAATAACGGCGAGCAGTCGCTGCAGGCCGTGCTGGAGGAAAAAGGCATCAAACCGACGTTAATCATTGATGCCGCCTGCCATCCCTCCATTTTGCAGGAAGCGATAACCCTGGCCTCGCCGGCGGCGCGCATCGTGCTGATGGGGTTCTCCAGCGAGCCGAGCCAGATTGTTCAGCAGGGCATCACCGGCAAAGAGCTGGCGATCTTCTCCTCGCGCCTGAACGCCAACAAATTCCCGGTCGTTATCGACTGGCTGAAGAGGGGGCTGATCGACCCGGAAAAACTGATCACCCATACCTTTGACTATCACCACGTTAAAGACGCTATTGAACTGTTTGAGAAAGACCAGCGGCAGTGCTGCAAAGTTTTGCTCACGTTCGGCCAATAATCATTTACGCGGTTAAGCGCCTGCGCAGACAGGCGCTATGTGGTACGCATCTTACCTTTCAGAGATAGCCATTATGACGCAAGTACAACCTCAAAGAACCACATCCGATCTGGTGAAAGCCGCCGTTTCCGGCTGGCTGGGCACCGCCCTGGAGTTTATGGACTTCCAGCTTTACTCGCTGGGCGCCGCTCTGGTCTTCCATGAGATCTTCTTCCCGGAACAGTCCGCCGCGATGGCGCTGATCCTCGCGATGGGCACCTACGGCGCAGGCTATATTGCGCGCATCGTCGGCGCCTTTATCTTCGGCAGAATGGGCGACAGCATTGGTCGTAAGAAGGTGCTGTTCATTACCATCACCATGATGGGGATCTGTACCACGCTGATTGGCGTCCTGCCGACCTACGCGCAGATCGGGATTTTTGCCCCCGTGCTGCTGGTGACGCTGCGCATTATTCAGGGCCTTGGTGCCGGGGCCGAGATCTCCGGGGCCGGAACTATGCTGGCGGAGTACGCGCCGAAAGGTAAACGTGGCATCATCTCCTCGCTGGTGGCGATGGGGACTAACTGCGGGACGCTGAGCGCAACGGCGATCTGGGCCATCATGTTCTTTGCCCTCGATCGTGAACAGCTGCTCGCCTGGGGCTGGCGCGTGCCGTTCCTCGCCAGCGTCGTGGTGATGATCTTCGCCATCTGGCTGCGTATGAACCTCAAGGAGAGCCCGGTCTTTGAGAAAGTGAACGATGTGCAAGCTGCGCAGCCGGACACCTCACTGGGTTCCATGGTGAAAAGCAAATCCTTCTGGCTGGCGACCGGCCTGCGTTTCGGCCAGGCAGGCAACTCAGGTTTGATCCAGACCTTCCTCGCGGGTTATCTGGTCCAGACGCTGCTGTTCGATAAGGCCATCCCGACCGATGCGCTGATGATCAGCTCCATTCTCGGGTTTATCTCCATTCCGCTGCTGGGCTGGCTTTCCGATAAAGTGGGGCGCCGTCTGCCGTACATTATCCTCAATATCTCCGCCATTATTCTGGCCTATCCGATGCTGTCGATCATCGTCGATAAGAGCTATGCACCCGGGACGATCATGCTCTGCATCATCGTTATCCATAACTTCGCCGTGCTGGGGCTGTTTGCGCTGGAAAATATCACCATGGCGGAGATGTTTGGCTCGCGAAATCGCTTTACCCGTATGGGGATCTCCAAAGAGGCGGGCGGTCTCGTAGCGGTGGGCTTTGGTCCGGTACTGGCAGGGATTTTCTGCAATATGACCGGCTCCTGGTGGCCGATTGTCGCCATGCTGGTGGCCTATTCCGTGATTGGACTGATCTCGGCGATCCTGATGCCGGAAGTGCGCGACCGTGATTTAAGCGCGGCGCAAGACGCAGCCGAGTCTGCGCCGAAAGAGACGGTCGGTTACGGTGCCGTCTCCTCGCGACGCTGATGGTTTATAGCTTGCGCTACCTGTCACACAGCTTTGATTTTGTGTCACACCACATGAACAAAAGTTAATTTAAATCAAAAACTCAAACGGCAGTATCAGTATGGTTGATGGCAGTTCACTTTTTTTACTCCAGCTACCATTCTAGATGGTGTAGTCAGCAGGCGCTGCCGCTTCAGCATGGGCGGCAGCGAACCACAGCTTTCTAATTAACGAGTCTTAATCATGGAAAATACCTTATTACAGGCCAACGCGACGCTGCCTCAGTACGATCGCGACAGCCTTAAAGCACGCATCGTTCATTTAGGGTTTGGCGCGTTTCACCGTGCGCATCAGGCAGTGTACGCCGACATCCTCGCCGCGGAACACGGTAGCGACTGGGGATACTGTGAGGTTAACCTGATTGGCGGCGAACAGCAGATTGCCGATCTGAACGCGCAGGATAATCTCTATACCGTGGCGGAAATGTCTGCCGATGCGTGGACCTCCCGCGTGGTTGGCGTGGTAAAAAAGGCGCTGCATGCGCAGGTTGACGGGCTCGAGACCGTCCTGGCCGCGATGTGCGAACCGCAGGTGGCGATTGTCTCGCTGACCATCACCGAGAAAGGGTACTGCCATTCCCCGGCGACCGGGCAACTGATGCTCGATCACCCTTTTATCGTCGCAGACCTGCAAAACCCGCACCAGCCGAAATCTGCGCCGGGTGTGGTCGTGGAAGCGCTCGCGCGGCGTAAGGCGGCGGGCCTGCCGGCGTTTAGCGTGATGTCCTGCGACAACATGCCGGAGAACGGTCACGTGATGCGCAATGTCACCTGCGCGTACGCCCGTGCGGTAGACGGTGAACTGGCGGACTGGATCGAATCCCACGTTACTTTCCCGTCAACGATGGTGGATCGCATCGTGCCTGCGGTCACCCCCGACACGCTGGATAAAATTGAACAGCTTACCGGCGTGCGCGATCCGGCGGCGGTGGCCTGTGAACCGTTCCGTCAGTGGGTGATCGAAGATAACTTTGTGGCCGGCCGTCCAGCGTGGGAAAAAGCCGGAGCCGAGCTGGTGTCAGATGTTATCCCGTTTGAAGAGATGAAGCTGCGCATGCTTAACGGCAGCCACTCATTCCTGGCGTACCTGGGCTATCTGGCGGGCTATCAGCATATTAACGACTGTATGGAAGATGAAAACTACCGCGTCGCCGCGCACGCGCTGATGCTTAACGAGCAGGCGCCTACGCTGAAGGTCAAAGGCGTCGATTTAGGACGCTATGCCGATCTCCTGATTGCCCGCTACAGCAACCCGGCCCTGCGCCATCGGACCTGGCAAATTGCAATGGACGGCAGCCAGAAGCTTCCGCAGCGCATGCTGGATTCCGTGCGCTGGCACCTGGTGCATCAGAAGCCTTTCCCGCTGCTGGCGCTGGGCGTGGCAGGGTGGATGCGCTATGTCGGCGGCGTGGACGAGCAGGGTAACGCGATTGACGTGAGCGATCCGCAGCTGGCAGTGATTCAGGCGGCGGTTAAAGGCAGTGCGGAAGGGGAAAGCCGGGTCAGGGCGCTGCTCGGCATCGAGGCCATCTTCGGCAAGGAGCTACCGCGTGAAGCCGTCTTTGTTGATGCGGTGATGAAGGCATACCAGACGCTGCTGCAAAAGGGCGCGAAAGCGACCGTGGCGCAGTACGTGTCTCAACGGTAATTCAGTACATGCCGCCGTTCGCGGCGGCATGTCTGCGCACCGTTTAGTGCATACCCAGGCGAATCAGCTCAATCGGTTCGAACTTACCTTCGCATCCTTCCACTTCAACCGTTTTGCTGCGGCGCACCTGCGCGGCATCCAGCCCGTCGCTGTGGATCGCTTTAATCACGCCAGTTTTGCCTGTGCCGCTAATCATGACGCGGCTGCCGGTGGTGATTGCATTGCGGTTACGGTCGTATGTCATCATGGTATTTTCTCCTCTCTAACCTGTTCGTTACGGCGTTATTTCAGGGTTGCCGTTCACGGGGCATATAAATACGCCTGTCTGCATCAGATGTTTTTGTTTTTGATCAAACTCACACTTTTTTCTTTATTGCGTCGGGTGCTGACGGTTCACGACAGCAATTGACAAAGCAGACCGTTATTTTCATTACCTGATAGTTTCAGCAGGGAAGCGTTGAGGGTTGGTTTATATTCCCGATGCCATTCTGGATACAGGAAATAACCCTTTCATCGGAATAAGGAGCCAGGCTTATGTATAAGAAGATTTTGATGCCTGTTGATGTATTTGAAATGGATTTGAGTGACAAAGCGGTTCGCCACGCGGCTAACCTCGCGAAGGCCGAGGGCGCGTCGATTACCCTGGTCAATATTCTGCCGACCAGCAGCCGATCCCTGCTGCGCGGTTTTAACGCCGATATTAAAAAGTTCGAAGAATATATGACTGAGGAATCCGGGAAGAAAATGAACGCCTTAAAAAGGCTGTTCGACATCTCGCCGGAGAAAATTGACAGCCTGGTTCGCTTTGGCAACGTCCGCGATGAAATTATCAGGCTGAGCAAAGAGGGGGAATATGACGCGATCGTCATCGGGTCGAAAAATCCGGGCATCACCACCCATCTGCTGGGATCAAATGCGGAATCTATCCTGCGCTACGCCACAATTCCGGTGTTAGTCGTTCGCTAAACCCATCGCCGCGTCCGAAAGGGGGCGGCGTAATATTACTCTTCGCTAAACCACTCGCTATTTTCCTGACGAATCAGCTGCACGGATTCGCTGATTTCCTGCAGATGCAGCGTCATCGCCTTTTCCACGCCGTCCGGGTCGCGTTTTTCCAGTGCGCTGAAAATATCATGATGCTGTCGGAGCAGCATTTCCGGCGGAGAGACGTGATCGAGACTCATATAACGCACGCGGTCGATGGTGGCCTTGATGTTTTCGATGGTGTCCCAGGCCAGCTGGCAATCCGCAATCTGCGCCAGTTTCTGGTGGAATTCATCATCAAGCTGGAAGAAATCATTCAGCTGCTTACGGTCAATCGCAATCCGCTGCTGATGCAGGTTTTGCTCCAGCAGGTAACACTGCTTGTCGTTGATGAGCGTTGCGGCACGGCGCGCCACCGCGCATTCAATGGCCTGGCGAACAAAACAGCCGTTGCGCACCTGAGAGAGTGAAATTTTGTTCACGTAGCTGCCGCGCTGCGGGCGGATCTGAATCAGACCGTTTTCCGCAAGCTTAATAAACGCTTCACGCACCGGCTGACGGGAAACGTCAAAACGCACGGACACCTCTTTTTCAGAAAGCGGCGTTCCCGGTGGGATCAGGCAATGGACAATATCACGTCGCAAAATGCGATAGATTTGCTGGTTTACGGGCTGGGTGGGATTGAGTTGCGATTCAGCGGCCATGAGTTGTCATTTCTCAGAGAGTTAGCCTGAACATACTACCATTCTTTTATAACCCGAAACAGACCCGGCCCGCAGGCCGGGAAGGGCAGCGTTAGCCACGATGGACGCTAAGTCCGGCAAAACTCTGGCTGACCGGCATCATTTCTACGGTATTGATGTTGACGTGTTTTGGCAGCGTCGCGACCCACCAGACCGTTTCGGTGACGTCTTCCGGCGTCAGGGCGTTAGCGTTTTCGTAGGTTTTGTCTGCTTTCGCGTCATCGCCTTTGAAACGCACGTTGGAAAACTCGGTGCCACCCACCAGGCCCGGCTCGATGTCGGTGACGCGAATGGCGGTGCCGTGCAGATCGGTACGCAGGTTAAGGCTGAACTGGCGCACAAACGCTTTCGTCGCCCCGTAGACGTTGCCGCCTGCATAAGGCCAGCTTCCGGCGGTGGAGCCGATATTGATAATGTGGCCGCGATTGCGCTCAACCATGCCCGGCAGCACCGCGCGGGTCATATAGACCAGCCCTTTGTTGTTGGTGTCGATCATGTTTTCCCAGTCTTCCACGCTGGCTTTGTGGGCAGGCTCCATGCCCAGCGCCAGACCGGCATTGTTGACCAGCACGTCGATGGCGCGCCACTCGGCGGGCAGGTTGGCAATCATCTCTTCAATCGCCGCGCGGTTACGTACGTCCAGCTGCGCGGTCAGGATGCTGTCGCCTAATTCGTCCTTCAGCTCCTGCAGACGTTCCTGACGGCGGCCCGTTGCAATAACCTTGTGCCCGTTGGCGACGAAGCGACGCGTGATGCTTTCACCAAAACCTGCCGTTGCCCCGGTAACTAAAATAATCATCTCACTGTTCCTCAACGCTTTTTGTGTTTAACTAACATAGCACGGCCGCAGAGGGTGCGTTAAGGCAACATTTGTATGACAGCGTTGCAGGGGATGGCGGCCTGGCCTACTCTGGGAGGATACCCGTACTCAGGAGTGAAAGATGACGGCCACGAATCCCTTTTTTGACATCAGCCTACTGCCTTACCAGGCCCCCCATTTTGATCAGATCAACGACAGCCACTATCGTCCGGCCTTCGATGAAGCCCTTCGCCAGAAGCGTGCGGACATTGACGCGATTGTCGCTCAGGCCGCTGCGCCTGACTTCACGAACACCGTGCTGGCGCTGGAGAAGAGCGGCGCCATGCTCTCGCGTGTCAGCAGCGTGTTCTTCGCCATGACTTCCGCGCACACCAATCCGTTTTTACAGGAGCTGGAAGAACAGTTCTCCACCGAGCTTGCCGCGCTGGCAAACGATATCTGGCTGAATGACGCGCTGTTTGCCCGCGTGGAGAGCGTCTGGCAGGACCGTGCCGCGCTGGACGCCGAATGCCGTCGTCTGGTCGAGGAGCTGTATCAGCGGTTTATTCTGGCCGGTGCGCGTCTGAATGAGACAGAAAAGGCCGAGCTGAAGGCGCTGAATACCGAAGCGGCCTCCCTGACCAGCCAGTTTAACCAGCGTCTGCTGGCTGCCGATAAGACCGGTGGGCTGGTGGTGGATTATGCGCACCAGCTTGACGGGCTAAGCGCAACGGAGATCGCTGACGCGGCACAGGCTGCCGCGGAGCGAGGGCTAAACGATCGCTGGCTGATCCCGCTTTTGAACACCACCCAGCAGCCCGCGCTTTCCGCGCTGCGCAATCGTCAGACCCGCGAAAACCTCTTCAACGCAGGCTGGACGCGTACCCAGAAAGGGGACGAAAACGACACCCGCGCGCTGATTCTTCGTCTGACGGCGCTACGCGCGCGGCAGGCCCGTCTGCTGGGCTTTGAGGATTACGCTAGCTGGAGCATCGCTGACCAGATGGCGAAAACCCCGGCCGCCGCGCTGGAATTTATGCGCGGCATTGTGCCTGCCGCCCGCGCCCGCGCGGAACGCGAACAGGCCGATATTCAGAAAGTCATCGACGACGAGCAGGGCGGTTTCACCGTGGAGGCCTGGGACTGGGCCTTTTATGCGGAGCGCGTGCGCCAGGCAAAATATGCCCTCGATGAGTCGCAGATCAGGCCCTACTTTGCGCTCAATTCCGTGCTGCAGGATGGCGTATTCTGGGCTGCCAGCCAGCTGTTTGGCATTCGCTTCGTCGAACGCTTCGATATCCCGGTGTATCACCCGGACGTCCGCGTATGGGAAATTTTCGACCACACCGGCGAGGGCATGGCGCTGTTTTACGGTGACTTCTTTGCCCGTGATTCCAAACAGGGCGGGGCATGGATGGGGAATTTCGTCGAGCAATCCTTCGAGTTTGCTGCCCGTCCGGTGATCTACAACGTCTGTAACTACCAGAAACCGGCGAATAGCGGTATCGCGCTTCTCTCCTGGGATGACGTAATAACCCTGTTCCACGAGTTTGGCCATACGCTGCACGGTCTCTTTGCCAGCCAGCGTTTCGCCACCCTTTCCGGCACCAATACGCCGCGTGATTTTGTTGAGTTCCCGTCGCAAATCAACGAGCACTGGGCCAGCCATCCTCAGGTGTTTACCCACTATGCGCGCCATTACGAAACCGGCGAACCGATGCCGGACGCGCTGCGGGAAAGCATGCTCAACGCGACCCATTTCAACAAGGGTTATGACATGACCGAACTGCTGGGTGCCGCGCTGCTGGACATGAACTGGCACGGCATCAGCGAGGCCGTTTCGGACGTGGAGGATTTTGAAGCGGCTGCGTTGAAGAAAGAGGGGCTGGATCTGCCTGCCGTGCCGCCGCGCTACCGCAGCAGCTATTTTGCCCATATCTTCGGCGGCGGCTACGCGGCGGGGTATTACGCCTACCTGTGGACGCAGATGCTGGCGGACGATGGCTATCAGTGGTTTGTCGAGCAGGGCGGGTTGACGCGTGAAAACGGGCAAAAATTCCGCGAGGCCATTTTGTCGCGCGGGAATAGTACTGATTTAGCTGAACTTTACCGGAACTGGCGCGGGCACGATCCGAAGATTGAGCCGATGCTGGATAACCGCGGATTGAGCGAATAGAGTCAATGCCGTATGAAAAAAGAACCGGGCTTTACGCCCGGTTTTTTATACGCCTGTAACCGTTACAGCATAAAAACTAAGATTATGTTCTTTATAAATAAAACCGGCGAGGTTAAAGGTCACTCCCTCCGGGAGATGTATTTAACCGAATTCAGGCTGTAAGAGAGCTAATAATTTGATCTGGATTGTAAAAATCAAATGTTCTTTAAGCTTAAGGGTTTTAACTATAAATTTTTATTATTCTTTGCCGATAAATAAAGGTGGCATAAAAATTGACGTATTAGCAGTATAAGAAGGCGAATGATGACCCTACCTCTGAACAATCCCGGTTTTACGGATGCCGAGCCTTCTAAGGGGCTGATAAATAAAACCTTTACCTATATAGTGACATTGTTGATAAGTATTTTCATTGCGGCAATAATTTCCCTGCTATTAATAAAAAATAATGTTAATAAAATCAGCGATAAGCACGATGAATTTTTGTTAAGGAAAGCCCTGGATTCCCGCCAGGAAAGCATGCGAAGTCACTTGAAAGATAATGCTGAATGGGGAGATGCCTACAAACATCTTCATTTGAACACTGACGTTCACTGGGCATGGGATAAGCAGAACCTGGGTAAGTCCCTGTATGACAACTTTGGCTACGAAGGGGTGTTTATTCTCTCCCCGGAAGGAACCACGCGATACAGCGTGCTTGACGGGAAACTGAAGCTTCAGGATCTCGGGCGCTGGTTAGATAAATCAACCAAGGAGCGATTACTCCGTGAGGTGAGCGTTAACAATGGATTGCCGGTTTCTATACTCACGCTTATCGATTCCGTTCCAGCCATTGTTTCTGCTGAATGGATAACAACGGGCGATGACGCGAGCGTGCAACCCTTGCCGGGGAAACCGTCGGTAATGGTGTTTGTAGACAAGTTAACGGCTAAAAAACTCCTCGCGATTGGGCAGGATGCCGGTATTAAAAATGTTCGTACTTCGCCTAATGCAGTCACTTCTCAAATAAACAATCAAACAGAATTTACCTTAAGCACCCAGAATGGTGATGTGCAAATTATCTGGGACGGTGAAAATCCCGGCCAGGCATTGATTATTTATTTTGTACCATTACTCATTCTTTCAGTTATTCTGACGGTATCGATGACGGTTATTCTCATGCGCCATATTATGCAGAAGGCGAGAATGCTTGACGAAAATACCTTTCTCCTCGAGCAGGCGCGGTTGAATCTTATCACCAGTGAAAAACGATTCCGGGACGTCAGTGAAACAACCAGCGACTGGTTCTGGGAAACAGATTTATCGTTAAAGATAACCTGGCTTTCAGGTCGTTTTTCTACAGTAACGGGATATGAAAATAGCAAATGGATAGGCCGCAGGCTGGATGAGCTCTTTCCTTCTACAACCGGATTATTACAAGACTGTGTGAGGTTCAGGGAATTAACTGAACGCTTTGAATTTAAGAGCTGTCCTTATATTCATGCGCAACAATCTACGGCCTATTGCACGCTTCTGGCAAAGCTTTCTGCTCAGCCTGATGGAACGGTGGTCTTGCGAGGCGCGGCAACCGACGTTTCTCTGGAAGTTGAAGCAACTAAACGGGTGGAGTTCTTGTCACGTCATGATGAATTAACCGGTCTGCCGAACCGCTATCATATTAAGGAATTTCTGGCAGGCCAGTTGGCTAAAGAAGACCTTAACCATTATCCCTTTGCCATGATTTGCCTTGATTTAGACAAGTTTAAACCCGTCAATGATATTTTCGGGCACTCCACCGGCGATGCCCTGCTTGGCGAGGTCGCTTCACGTCTTAAAAATTGCGTTCGTCGGGGTGATTTTGTCGCACGGCAGGGAGGGGATGAATTTATGCTTCTCCTCGGCAACACTAGCCAGCAAGAACAGATTGAGGAGGTGTGTCGTCGTATCGTGCAAGAACTTAACCGTCCTTTCGCCATTGAGGGCAATGATGTGGCGATAGGCGTAAGCATGGGCATTGCGCTGGCTCCCCGGGATAGCAGCAGCGCAAACGATCTTCTACGCTATGCGGATATTGCGCTGTATCAGGCGAAACAATCCGGTAGAAACCGATGGGTCTATTATCGCCCGGATATGTCGGAAAAGTTGACCGAACGCAGGAAACTGGAATTAGAACTCAAGACCGCGATTCGCGAAGAACAGCTCTACCTGGTTTACCAGCCGCGTTATAACCTCCGGTATTCTACTATTGATGCCGTCGAAGCGCTGGTGCGCTGGCAGCACCCGGCTCGGGGGACCATAATGCCCGATCAGTTTATTCCGCTGGCAGAAGAAACCGGGCTGATTATTAGCCTGAGCAACTGGGTCATACGCAAAGCCTGTACGGAGACGAAAGACAAATTGCCGGGATTATCGGTCTCCGTCAATATTTCTGCTATCGAATTCCAGGCAAGCGATCTTGCCGAAAGAATAAAAGAGATCCTTCACGAAACGGGGCTTGAACCCAACCGGCTGGAAATTGAAGTGACTGAAAACGTTACGCTTTCCGACCCGGAAAAAACCTTGCAGACCATGAAATCTCTCAAAAAAATGGGCGTCCGAATTCTGATTGACGATTTCGGTACCGGCTATGCCTCACTGAGCTATCTGCGGAAGTTTCAGTTTGACGGGCTTAAGCTCGACAAGAGCTTTATTTTTACCCTGGGGGACTCGCCGCAGAACCAGTCAGTCGTGGAAAAAATTATCGACCTGGGGAAAGCCTATTCCATGGCGGTAACCGCAGAAGGGGTGGAGACCGCCGAACAGCTGTCTTTTCTGAAAAAAAATAAATGTGATGAAGTTCAGGGCTACCTGCTTGGAAAACCGGCCGCCATTACGGACTTAAATTTAAACGCCAACAGAGTAAATCTCTAAATCGCGCTTTCACTCAGGGCTGCGTAAATGAAAAACCGGGCTTCGCGCCCGGTTTTTGTTATCCGCTGTCCGTTCGTATCCACGAGTGTAAACGCCGCTTTCTATCTCACGACCAGGACAGGGCATTTCGCATGCCGAACCACTGCCGCAGCGTTCGAACCCAACAGATACGTCGATATGTCAGGTTTGTGGGAAGCGATGATAATCAGGTCGGCATCGATCGTGTCAGCGAGCTTAAGGATTTGATCTTTTGGAGATCCCGTCACGGCGTGAGTCTGTATCTTGTCGGGAGGAATTTTGAATTGCTTAACGATTTCATCCAGCTTCGCTAAGGCCGCGTGCTGGAACTCTTTTAGCTTCGGCATTTCTACCGAATAGGCCAGGCCTAATGATGAATAGTACGGAAGCGATGGAATGACGGTAAGAAAGTGAACTTTAGCTGTATTAAGTGCTGTATGTGCCTGAACGAAAGGGATAACCATGTGCGTCAGGCTATCCTCCGAAATGTCAATTGGAACCAAAATTGAGTTATACATTTGTCCCTCCTGAGTGTTTTTCACACAACTCAGGGTAGACCGTTAATTTCAGGAAAACAGAGAGCAAGCTGTCATAACGGGTACAAATTTCGGTTATGTGATAGGCGTACAGTCGAACCTAACCGTCATTCCGTCGTGACAATGAACATTCTCGCCTCCTGAGCGAGCTGGCGTTCAGCCTTAATCGGTGCATATTTTTCCGAATGATAGAAGGCAAGGGCCTGCTCCAGGGTAGGGAATTCACAAATGCCCGCATAGGGTAACGGCTCCACTTCCCCTTCCAGGACCTGTGCGACAGCACCAAAATGAACGATTTTACCTCCTGCCTCTTCTAATGCAGACGTGAAGCGGGGGGCAAGGCTGGCCTGTCTGGCTGGATCAATAACGTGTAAGTTGATATGAACAAAGGCTGGCATAGGCGTTCCATAAGCATGACAAATAATGTATATACAGTATTAACTTTAGCATTGATTGTCGAGATGAAATGATGAACAACATTGATGTTGCACTGTTGAAGACCATCCCGGAAGTCTGCCCGGCGTTTCAGGCGCGCGCTACCGCCAGGGCTATTACGCGCTATTACAATGCCTGCTTCAGACCGTTTGAGCTGACCGCTGAGCAGTTCAGCCTTTTGGTTGGCATCGGGGGTTCCCCAAATGAAACCGTTGCGGAACTCGCCGCCAGAGCCGGGGTGGATGCGACCACGCTGAGTCGAAATATCCGCAGTCTGGAATCGCGCGGCATTATCGATTCGGCTGGAGGCCGTGGACGTGCAGGGAAACGACTCACGCTGACAGCTGAGGGGGGGCGTCTGCTCGAGGAGCTCATCCCGGTCTGGCAATCCGCTAAACAAGAATTGTCCCATCTTATGGGCAGCGAGCAGCTCGGCCTGACGACAGAAATGATGAAACGCCTGGCTAAAATCAGCACAGCTTTTTGAATATCTCGCGTCACCGTTCGTTTCCGGCTAAACGCCAAAGCCTAAACCGGGCGTAACGCCCGGTTTAGTATTTATATTGCGTGACAGCTGACGGACGCGATAATTTTATTCCCGCCCATATTCCCCATAATCAGATCGAGTAATTTTCGGTATTCCTCCCGGGTCATCACCTCCGCGCGAATTTCAGTTTTACCTTCTGTTTGCGCAGTAGCGGAATAAATTGCTTTCAGACTTAACGTCAACTCTTTCGCCATGTTTACGACGCTTTGCCGCACCGCATCTTCATGCTCATCATTACAGGTGATTTTAAGGACATAGCATTTTTCGCCTTCATGGAGGACGGGCAGTTGATTAATTCGCTGCGCGGCTTCGCGAAGCAATATGTTAGCGCAGAGAATAATTAGGCTGGCCATGGCGGCATTCCAGAACTGGCCTAATCCGCACAGTACGCCAATTCCGGCCGAGCACCACAGCGTTGCGGCGGTATTCAAACCACGAATATTCATTCCTTCACGCATAATGACGCCAGCGCCAAGAAAGCCGATTCCGGAGACGATCTGCGCTGCGATACGCCCCGGGCTATCAGGAGAAGTCGATACCGAACTTAGAATGAACACTGCCGCACCCGTGGCAACCAGTGCATTGGTACGAAGCCCGGCCATACGCTGGCGCCACTGTCTTTCCGCGCCAATAATTGCGCCCAGCAGCATCGCTGCGAGCAGATGAGAGATATAAGGGAACATCAGCCTGTCGCCTGTTAACGTTATTAAATAATAAGCGTCAGTGCTTTGCTAAGCACATCTTAACGCCGTTTAAATGCTAAGCGTGTCAGGACAACGGTGGCGGAAAGAGTGAATGAGTAAACATGAACATGCGATTCCCCACAAATTGAGTGGTTCTTACTGTGTCGGGATACAATCGCTTAAAGAGGATTGCTGCCCACCGTTTCAGGTAAGCAGCGAGAAAATCGCGCTAGCTTACCTTCGTATCGACGATAAAATAACTTTCCAACGAAGGACTCCTGTGAAAATTTATTGCCAGTATAGTCAGGGGCGATAATGAGTAAAGCGAAAAAACAGACTCCGTTATGAATTGTTTAAGTTCGGAAAGCATGTTTTTTAAGACGTCATCTGATTTTCAAAAATACCCGGTATACTACATTTTCTTTTTTACAGGCGATAACAGACAAAGGCAGGAAGTATGTCTCTTCGTTCGCTGCGGGCATTGTGCCTGACAAGTTTTTTCATTGCGGATGTCCGCGATGGCCTCGGTCCTTTTCTCGGTATTTTTCTGACCGAACGCCACTGGGCTCCCGATGATATCGGCATTCTGATGACGGCCGGTGGGCTGGCGGGACTACTGGCCACGCTGCCGGCGGGATTCATCACCGACACCTCGCGCAGCAAGCGGACCGTGCTGGCGCTGGTGTGCCTGCTCATCACTCTTAGCACGCTCTTGCTCTGGTTTAGCCAGCAGAGCGCTGTTGTCGCCGTTTCGCAAATTGTCTCCGGTATCTGCGCGGCGTTTGTCGGTCCGCTGATCGCCGGAATTACCCTGGGGCTGACCGGCCAGAGCGGATTCAGCGCGCAGATGGGCAAAAATGAGGCGTTCAATCACGGCGGCAACTTTGTTACCGCACTGATTGCAGGGGGCATTGCCTGGTACTGGGGCGTCGGCGGAATTTTCCTGCTGATGACCTGTACCACGCTGTTAACGCTCTGCGCGCTGCTTGCCATTCGCAACGGGGATATCGACAACGACGCGGCGCGTGGGCTGTCCTCTTCCGCGAGCCTGCCGGTTCCCGGATTTGCCGTGCTGATAAAAAACCGGGCGCTGTTGGTGACCGGACTGACGCTGCTGCTCTTTCACCTGGCGAACGCCGCGCTGCTGCCGATGCTGAGCATGAGGGTGGCCGCCGCGCCCGCCTCGATCAACCCCGGTTTGTACGCGGCCGGTACCGTCATCATTTCTCAGGCCGTGATGATCCCCGTCGCCATCTGGGCCTCGCGCCGGATCGAACACTATGGCTACTGGCGCTTGATTATGTTGGCGCTGCTGGTTATGCCGGTGCGTGCGGCGCTGGCGGCATCCACGGATGCGCCGTTAATGATGATCCCGGTACAAATTCTCGACGGCCTGGCCGCCGGGATCCTGGGGGTCGTCGTACCGTCGTTTATTGTGGTGCTGCTGCGCGGAAGCGGGCACGTCAATGCCGGGCAGAGCGTGGTGATGTTGATGCAGGGAGTAGGGGCATCCATGAGTCCGGCATTAACCGGGACGATCGCCGGTCATTACTCGTTTGCGACGGCATTCAGCGTTCTGAGCGCGATTGCGCTGGTGGCCGTTCTGCTATGGTGGTGCTTTGCGCACCGGACCTGGGAAACTGACAGTACGCCGGATGGGGCATAGACGCCACCCGGCGTCACGCTTACGCCAGTTCGTTAGGGCACGCTTCGCCCTTTTCCAGCTGCTGCAGGTTCCCCAGCGTGGTTTCAGAAATGCTGATCAGCGCTTCGGCCGTCAGAAACGCCTGGTGACCGGTAAACAGCACGTTATGGCAGGCAGAGAGGCGACGGAACACGTCGTCCTGGATGACGTCATTAGACTTGTCTTCAAAGAACAGATCGCGTTCGTTCTCATACACGTCCATCCCCAGCGCGCCAATCTTCTGGGTCTTCAGGGCTTCGATAGCAGCCTGAGAATCAACCAGCCCGCCGCGGCTGGTGTTGATGATCATCACGCCATCCTTCATCTGGTCAAACGCCGCCTGGTTAAGCAGGTGATAGTTTTCCGGAGTCAGCGGACAGTGCAGGGAAATCACGTCGGACTGCGAGAACAGGGTCGGCAGGTCGACGTACTCCACGCCCAGATCCAGCGCTGCGGCGCTTGGGTACGGATCGAATGCCAGCAGACGCATGCCAAAGCCTTTCAGAATGCGCAGGGCAGCCACGCCAATTTTACCGGTGCCGATTACGCCAGCGGTTTTGCCGTACATGGTAAAGCCGGTCAGCCCTTCCAGCGAGAAGTTGGCGTCACGGGTGCGCTGATAAGCGCGGTGAATACGACGGTTGAGGGACATCATCATGCCAATCGCATGTTCAGCCACCGCTTCCGGGGAGTACGCCGGAACGCGCACCACCTTCAGACCCAGCTCTTTTGCCGCGTCGAGGTCCACATTGTTGAAGCCCGCACAGCGCAGGGCGATGTACTTCACCCCCTGTTTTTTCAACTCTTCCAGCACCGGGCGACTGCCGTCATCGTTTACGAAAATGCAGACGCCTTCACAGCCGTGCGCCGTTTTGGCGGTTTTTTCGGACAGCAGAAAGTCGAAAAATTCAAGCTCAAACCCGTAAGCCTCGTTAACATGTTGCAGATACTTTTTGTCGTACTGCTTTGTGCTATATACTGCGAGTTTCATAAGACTTTCTCCAGTGATTTTGCATTCACGTTAGCATGATTAAAATTATCTTACAATTTCTAAAATATTATTGAATTCAATAAGTTCTATCAATTATTCTAGAGCATATGTGCACCCTAACTCCATGATATTCATATCCACCGATTTCTTAAGCGGGACTGACACCAGCGACATGTCTGCTTGTTTTACTCTAAGGGGGCTATGGGGGAGACTAAAGTCACAACAAGTGCGTATGTTTGGGTAAGTGGTTTCCCAATGCTTGAAAATGTGACTACCTTTAGCTGTTAAAATGACGTAGCTCTTTGAATGTC
>NZ_CAMFKT010000032.1:0-38315 GCF_945957325.1 Enterobacter sp. PL1 | reverse complement strand
AATTCCGAACCTGCAAGGATAAAGTGAAAATTATTTACTGACTGCTCACTTTCCAGGCAAACTTCACTCCAGACCTCAATTTTCGCCTGGTTTTTAAACAAAAACGAGCCGCAAGCGGCTCGTTTTTGCGTTTTGTGACTTACTGCACTGCCACAATGCGATCGTCGTTGGCTTCCAGACGGATAATTTTACCAGGAACCAGTTCCCCGGAGAGGATCTGCTGCGCCAGCGGGTTTTCGATCTGCTGCTGGATAGCACGTTTCAATGGACGCGCACCGTACACCGGATCGTAACCATTCTTACTCAGCAGTTTCAGCGCATCGTCGGAGATGTGAATTTCGTATCCACGCTCTTCCAGACGTTTGTACAGACGCTGCAGCTGAATCTGCGCAATCGACGCGATGTGTTTCTCACCCAGAGGATGGAATACCACCACTTCATCAATACGGTTGATGAACTCCGGACGGAAGTTATGGCTTACCACACCCAGCACCAGATCCTTCATGTGGCTGTAGTCCAGTTCACCGAAACGTTCCTGAATCAAATCGGAACCCAGGTTCGACGTCATAATGACAACCGTATTACGGAAGTCGACCGTTCTCCCCTGCCCGTCGGTCAGACGACCATCGTCCAGCACCTGAAGCAGAATGTTGAACACATCCGGATGCGCTTTCTCCACTTCATCCAGCAGGATGACGGAATAAGGACGACGACGCACCGCTTCTGTCAGGTACCCACCTTCTTCATAACCCACATATCCAGGAGGCGCCCCGACCAGACGCGAGACGGAGTGTTTCTCCATAAACTCGGACATGTCGATACGCACCATCGCATCGTCGCTGTCGAACATAAAGTTAGCCAGCGCTTTGCACAGCTCGGTTTTACCGACACCCGTCGGCCCCAGGAACAGGAATGAACCAATCGGACGGTTCGGATCGGACAGCCCTGCACGACTACGACGAATAGCATTCGAAACCGCTTCAACCGCTTCGTTCTGGCCAATCACACGATTGTGGAGATCGTTCTCCATGCGCAGCAGTTTTTCACGCTCGCCTTCCAGCATGCGCGCCACCGGAATACCGGTCCAGCGGGCAAGCACTTCCGCAATCTCGGCATCCGTCACTTTATTACGTAACAGACGCATCGTTTTCCCTTCTGACTGCGTCGCAATCTCAAGCTGTTTTTCCAGCTCAGGGATTTTGCCATACTGCAGCTCTGACATCCGCGCCAGGTCGCCCACGCGTCGCGCCTGCTCAATGGCAATTTTTGCCTGTTCGAGTTCAGCTTTAATGGTCTGCGTACCGGAAAGGGAGGCTTTCTCGGCTTTCCACTCTTCTTCAAGCTCAGAATACTGGCGCTCTTTATCGTCCAGTTCTTCATTGAGCATATCGAGACGTTTCTTACTGGCTTCATCAGACTCTTTCTTCAGCGCCTGCTGTTCCAGCTTGAGCTGAATGATGCGTCGGTCGAGTCGGTCCAGCTCTTCCGGCTTCGAGTCAATCTGCATACGAATGCTCGACGCCGCTTCATCAATCAGGTCGATCGCTTTATCCGGCAGCTGACGGTCAGCAATATAACGATGCGAAAGCGTCGCCGCCGCAACGATGGCCGGGTCAGTGATCTGCACATGGTGGTGCAGTTCATAGCGCTCTTTCAGACCACGCAGGATGGCGATGGTATCTTCAACGCTTGGCTCGGCAACAAACACTTTCTGGAAACGACGTTCCAGCGCAGCATCTTTCTCAATGTACTGACGGTACTCATCCAGCGTGGTGGCACCGACGCAGTGAAGTTCACCGCGCGCCAGTGCAGGTTTCAGCATGTTCCCGGCATCCATTGCGCCGTCTGCCTTACCGGCACCGACCATGGTGTGGAGCTCGTCGATAAACAGGATGACGTTACCTTCCTGTTTCGCCAGATCGTTCAGCACGCCTTTCAGACGCTCTTCAAACTCACCGCGGTATTTCGCACCGGCCACCAGCGCGCCCATGTCCAGCGCCAGTACGCGGCGGCCTTTTAGGCCTTCCGGCACTTCACCGTTCACAATACGCTGCGCCAGCCCTTCAACAATCGCGGTTTTACCGACACCCGGTTCACCTATCAGTACCGGGTTGTTCTTGGTACGACGTTGCAGTACCTGAATGGTACGGCGGATTTCTTCATCACGGCCGATCACCGGGTCAAGTTTGCCCTGTTCAGCACGCTCGGTCAGATCGACCGTAAATTTCTTCAAAGCCTGACGTTGGTCTTCGGCTCCCTGATCGTTCACGCTTTCACCTCCGCGCATGTTCTCAATCGCCTGAGTCACATTGGCGGTGGTCGCACCGGCAGATTTCAGCAGGTCGGTCAAGGTACCGCGTGATTCAAGCGCCGCCAGAACAAACAGCTCTGACGAAATAAAATTGTCCCCACGTTTTTGCGCCAGCTTGTCGCAAAGGTTCAGGACGCGCACCAGATCCTGCGACGGCTGAACGTCGCCGCCGGTCCCTTCGACCTGCGGTAAACGGCTCAGCGCCTGATCGATAGCGGTGCGTAACTGGCCAGCATTAATGCCAGCGGACGTTAATAACGGACGTACCGATCCCCCTTCCTGATTCAACAAGGCGCTCATTAAATGAAGAGGTTCGATAAATTGGTTGTCGTGCCCCAGTGCGAGGGACTGGGCATCGGCGAGAGCAAGCTGGAATTTATTAGTAAGACGATCCAGACGCATAACTCCTCCCATAACAGGTCAAATTTGCTACTGGAGATTAAATGAGGTCATCCCTCAATTATTCAAGGTTAATGACCTGAATTATGTGAAAAGAAAACGGCACGTGCCGGATCGTCTTGATTATTTAGGTTATATCAGCCAAATGAAACTTGCCATACGGCCCGTCGTCTTGTCGCGGCGATAAGAGAAAAAATTACCCTTTTCGGTGAAGGTGCAGCGATCGCCGCCGAAGATCTGCGTCACGCCGACGCGGTTCAGGCGCTGGCGGGCGAGCTGGTAAATATCGGCCAGATATTTATCCCCCGAAGGCAGGAAGGCGTCCACCGCTTGCGGATCTTTTTCCATAAAGGCTTCGCGAACTTCCGGCCCCACTTCAAAAGCGCGAGGGCCAATGGCCGGGCCAAGCCAGGCCATAATATTGGCGGGCTCATCCTTAAAGCAGGCGACGGTTTCTTCCAGCACGCCTTCACACAGTCCACGCCAGCCCGCGTGCGCTGCAGCCACCTCGGTGCCTGCACGGTTGCAGAACAGCACTGGCAGACAATCGGCGGTCATTACGGCACAAACGGTTCCCGGAGTATTGCTGTAAGAGGCATCAGCGCGTTTGGAAGCATAGGGCTCTCCCGTCAGCTTCAGCACCGCCTTGCCATGAACCTGTTCCAGCCAGACCGGTTTCGACGGCAGGTTCCCCGCTGCAAACAGACGCCTGCGGTTCTCTTCCACGTGTTCCAGGTTATCGCCACAGTGTGCGCCGAGGTTCAACGACTCCCACGCGCCCTGGCTCACACCGCCAGTGCGGGTTGAACTGCAGGCAGCCACGCCGGCAGGCAATGGCCACTCCGGGACAATCAGTTTGGTCATAACCAGTCCACTTGATCCTTATGTTCTTCGAAATCAGCACGCATGGCGTCAATAAGGTCCACCATATCCTGCGGGATAGGCGCATGCCACTCCATCTGAATACCGGTGATAGGGTGATAAAGACGCAGCATGGTCGCGTGCAGCGCCTGACGATCGAATTTACGCAACACGCTGATGAACTCATCCGACGCGCCTTTAGGCGGACGCGGACGACCACCGTAGACCTGATCCCCCACCAGCGGATGGGTAATGTGGGCCATATGCACGCGGATCTGGTGAGTACGTCCGGTCTCCAGACGCAGACGCAGGCGCGTATGAATACGGAAGTGCTCCATAATGCGGTAATGCGTCACCGCCGGTTTACCCATCGGATGCACCGACATATGGGTACGCTTGGTTGGGTGACGGCTAATGGGCTCTTCCACCGTCCCGCCAGAAGTCATATGCCCAATGGCTACCGCTTCATACTCACGGGTGATTTCGCGCAGCTGCAGCGACTCCACCAGACGTGTCTGAGCAGGAACGGTCTTCGCCACCACCATCAGACCGGTAGTGTCTTTATCCAGACGGTGCACGATGCCCGCGCGCGGGACATCCGCGATCGGCGGATAGTAATGGAGAAGTGCGTTAAGTACCGTACCGTCAGGGTTTCCCGCACCCGGATGAACAACCAGGTCGCGCGGCTTGTTGATCACCAGAATGTCATCATCTTCATAGACGATGTCCAGTGGGATATCCTGCGGCTCGAAGCGGATTTCCTCTTCGATTTCAGCATTGATGGCGACAGCTTCCCCACCTAACACTTTCTCTTTTGGTTTGTCCCAGATCTTGCCGTTTACCATCACGCGCTGGTCAAGGATCCATTCTTTTATGCGTGAACGCGAATAATCAGGGAACAATTCGGCCAAAGCCTGATCTAAGCGTTGACCGAGCTGATTTTCGGAGACTGTTGCGGTGAGTTCTACTCGTTGTGCCATAAACTGCTTCTTCGTTTAACGTTGGGTTTTACGGCTTTGCCGTTTAATATAGTGTGCTATTGTAGCTGGTCTTAATCGGGAGCAGGAACAGAGTTTCTCCCGGACAAACATTTGAGGAAAGTCAAAACGTCATGACGCGCATGAAATATCTGGTGGCAGCGGCCACGTTGAGCCTGGCTTTGGTGGGCTGCTCCGGTTCAAATGAACAGGTCCCTGACAATCCGCCGAATGAAATCTATGCGACTGCACAACAAAAGTTGCAGGACGGTAACTGGAAACAGGCGATAACGCAACTGGAAGCGTTGGATAATCGCTATCCATTTGGTCCGTATTCGCAGCAGGTACAGTTAGATCTCATCTACGCATACTATAAAAATGCCGATCTGCCGCTGGCTCAGGCAACCATCGATCGTTTCATGCGTCTGAACCCGACTCATCCTAACATCGACTATGTGATGTACATGCGCGGGCTCACCAACATGGCGCTGGATGACAGTGCGCTGCAGGGCTTCTTCGGTGTGGATCGTTCCGACCGTGACCCGCAGCATGCGCGTGACGCCTTCAATGACTTCTCTAAACTGGTGCGCGGCTATCCAAACAGCCAGTACGTGACCGACGCCACCAAGCGTCTGGTGTTCCTGAAAGATCGTCTTGCGAAATATGAATACTCCGTGGCGGACTACTATACCCGCCGTGGCGCATGGGTTGCCGTGGTTAACCGCGTAGAAGGTATGCTGCGTGATTACCCGGATACTCAGGCTACGCGCGACGGCCTGAAGCTGATGGAAAATGCTTACCGTCAGATGCAGATGACCGCTCAGGCTGAAAAAGTGGCGAAAATCATCGCCGCGAACAGCAGCAACACCTGATTTTGCCTCAATGCAAAACGGCAGCCCGAAGGCTGCCGTTTTTTTATTCGTTTCTGAGCGTCGCTGAAGCGCGTTAGCCTCAACACATCCAGTCAACTATGGCCTCAATTTTTGCCTTCTACAAGGTAAATCTCACCTCTTCCTGCCCTGCCTCACAAAAAAGATTCCCTGACAAAAACCGACAAAATAACGTGATCTAAATCACACATTTTGACATTAGGTCGGGTATGCTGGAATCACCAAGACGGAAAGACAAGAGGTAAAATTTATGACAATGAACATTACCAGTAAACAAATGGAAATTACTCCGGCAATTCGCCAGCACGTCGCAGACCGTCTCGCCAAACTGGATAAATGGCAAACACATTTGATTAATCCACATATCATCCTGTCCAAGGAGCCGCAGGGTTTCATCGCTGACGCAACTATCAATACTCCAAACGGCCATCTGGTCGCCAGCGCAAAACATGAGGATATGTACACCGCAATTAACGATTTGATCAACAAGCTGGAACGGCAGCTCAATAAAGTGCAACACAAAGGTGAAGCCCGTCGCGCCACAACGTCGGTGAAAGACGCCAGCTTCGCGGAAGAAGTTGAAGAAGAGTAATCCTTTAAATTGAGTGTACCGCCAACGCGCCTTCGGGCGCGTTTTTTGTTTTTTATTGACAGGGTGAAAACAGTACGGGTACTTTAACGATATCACTCACAGGATGACTTTATGAAACTTACGCCGTTCTTCTTCGCATTCTTTTTTACCTTCCCCTGAACGGGAGGCGTTTCGTCGTGTGATAAAGAATGCGAAGACGAACAACAAGGCCTCCCACACCGGGGGGCCTTTTTTATTGATAACGATAAGATGAGACAGGCAACACTATGACACCGGAAAACCCGTTACTGGATCTGCGCGTAAAAATCAGCGCGCTGGATGAGAAACTGCTGGCGCTGCTGGCCGAACGCCGCGCCCTTGCCGTTGAAGTGGGTAAAGCCAAGCTGGACTCCCATCGTCCGGTCCGTGATATCGACCGCGAGCGGGATCTGCTGGAACGTCTCATTCAGCTCGGCAAAGCGCATCATCTCGATGCCCACTACATCACCCGGCTGTTCCAGCTCATCATCGAAGACTCCGCTCTGACCCAGCAAGCGCTACTCCAGCAGCACCTCAATAAAACCAATCCGCACTCTGCGCGTATCGCTTTCCTCGGGCCAAAGGGCTCCTATTCTCACCTGGCCGCACGTCAGTACGCCGCTCGCCATTTCGAAGAATTTATTGAAAGCGGCTGCGCGAAGTTTGCCGACATTTTTAACCAGGTCGAGACCGGCCAGGCGGATTACGCCGTGGTGCCGATTGAAAACACCAGCTCCGGCGCCATCAACGACGTCTACGATTTGCTGCAGCACACCAGCCTGTCGCTGGTCGGCGAGCTGACGATCCCTATCGATCACTGCGTGCTGGTCTCCGGTTCAACGGACCTGAACACGATCGAAACGGTCTACAGCCACCCGCAGCCGTTCCAGCAGTGCAGCCAGTTCCTGAACCGCTATCCAAACTGGAAAATTGAGTACACCGAAAGCACCTCGGCGGCGATGGAAAAAGTCGCCCAGGCGAACTCTCCCACCGTCGCGGCGCTCGGCAGCGAAGCGGGCGGCGCGCTGTATGGTTTACAGGTGCTGGAACGCAACCTGGCGAACCAGACGCAAAATATTACCCGCTTCGTGGTGCTGGCCCGCAAGGCAATCAATGTGTCTGACCAGGTACCGGCCAAGACTACGCTGCTGATGGCCACCGGCCAACAGGCCGGTGCGCTGGTTGAAGCCCTTCTGGTGCTGCGTAATCACAATCTGATCATGACCCGGCTGGAATCACGCCCAATCCACGGTAACCCGTGGGAAGAGATGTTCTACCTCGATATCCAGGCCAACCTGGAGTCTGCTTCCATGCAGAAAGCCCTGCGCGAGCTGGGCGAGATCACGCGTTCCATGAAGGTGCTGGGCTGCTACCCGAGCGAAAACGTCGTCCCGGTCGATCCAATCTAACGTTCGATAAAACGGCTTTTCTTCATCCCTGCCACGTTAACCGGCAGGGTGAAGATGGCGCCGGAGAGCGGATATTTCGCCACTTCCTCCGCATCCATATTTTCCCGCGTGGTGGTAATAAACAGCCTTTTCATATCATCGCCGCCAAAGCAAACCATCGTCGGGCAACGCACCGGCATGCGGTACTCTTCCAGCTGCTCCCCTTGCGGTGAAAAACGCGCGATGCGCCAGCCGTCAAACAGCGCGCTCCAGTAGCAGCCTTCCACATCCATCGCCGCGCCGTCCGGTATCCCCTCGCCCTCTTTAAACTGACGAAACACCTCTCGCTTACCCGGTTCGCCCTGCTCATCAAGCGGGGTACGGTAGATCACACCGTTTGGCGTATCTGAGGTAAACATCCACTGCTTGTCCGGGCTAAACGCCAGGCCGTTATGCCCGTGGATATCGCACTGGATCACCTTCGGCGTCAGGTCGTTGTCGATGCGCATCAGCAGGGCGCCGTTGTAATCTCCCGGCCCCCAGAACGTGCCCGTATAGAACCGGCCCAGATGGTCGGTGCCTCCATCGTTAAAACGCGCTAGCTGCGGGTTAGAGGGGTTATCACACACCTTGCGGCGCAGCAGGCCGTGTTTATCGGTCAGCCAGATACCCGTTCGCATCGCAACGATAAAACCCCCCTGCTCACGCAGCGCGAAACAGCCCACCTCCTCGTGGAAAGAGAGTACCGTGTGTTCCGCCGTCGGCAGATGGTAGCGGTGGATCTCGCCTTCCAGAATATCGGCCCAGTAGAGCGCCTGCTCTTCGGCGCTCCACGTCGGGCATTCAGGCAAATGCCCGGTGTAATTCAACAGCAGCTGCGGTTCAGCCATGACAGTTCCCCAAAATGAAAAAAGCCAGCATTGCTGGCTTTCAGTATATACATCATCGCATTACTGGCGACTGTCATTTGCCTGGCGCAACAACGTCCGGCTCTCATTCTGGAAACGCTGCGCATAATCGCCAAACCAGTGCTCGACCTTGCGGAAGCTGTCGATAAACGCCTGCTTGTCTCCGTGCTCAAGCAGCGTAATGGCTTCTCCAAAGCGCTGATAGTAGCGCTTGATCAGTGCCAGGTTGTTTTCGGAGGACATAATAATGTCCGCGTACAGCTGCGGATCCTGCGCGAACAGACGCCCAACCATCGCCAGCTCCAGACGATAGATAGGTGAAGAGAGCGCCAGCAGCTGTTCAAGCTGCACGTTCTCTTCCGCCAGATGCAGGCCGTAGGCAAACGTCGCAAAGTGGCGCAGCGCCTGAATGAACGCCATGTTCTGGTCGTGCTCAACCGCGCTGATGCGGTGCAGTCGCGCGCCCCATACCTGAATTTGTTCCAGGAACCACTGATAGGCTTCCGGCTGACGACCGTCGCAGTAAACCACCACCTGCTTAGCCAGGCTGCCGCTGTCCGGACCAAACATCGGGTGCAGACCCAGCACCGGCCCGGTATGCGCAGCCAGCATTGCCTGCAGCGGACCATTTTTGACGGAGGCCAGATCCACCAGGATACAGTCTTTCGGTAAAGGAGGAAGCTTCCCGACGATCTGCTCCGTCACGTGGATCGGCACGCTGACGATAACCATCCCGGCATCTTTCATGAGCTCCGGTGCCTGCGCCCAGTCCTCTTTTTCCAGAATGCGCACCTGATAGCCAGAAAGCGTCAGCATTTTTTCAAACAGACGCCCCATCTGTCCTGCCCCGCCGACAATCACCACCGGACGCAGGGTCGGACAGAGGGTTTTGAAGCCCTTGTCGTTTTCACTAGAATAGGACTCTCGCATCACGCGACGCAGAACATCCTCAATCAAGTCCGGCGAAACGCCCAGCGCCTGCGCCTCTTTGCGACGAGAGGCCAGCATTGAGGCTTCGCGCTCCGGGACGTAAATCGGCAGGCCGTATTTACTTTTCACCTCACCGACTTCGGCAACCAGCGCCATGCGGCGCGCCAGCAGATCCAGCAGCGCCTTATCCACTTCATCAATTTGATCGCGCAGTGCGGTCAATTCAGCAACCATAACTACCCTCTTAAGCCAGACGCGTCGCCAGCTGGCCGCTTAAATCTTTATGGATCTCACGCAGCAGTGCATCGGTGGTTTCCCAGCTGATGCAGGCATCCGTCACGGAGACGCCGTGCTTCATGGCACTGCGCGGTTGTTCAGATGATTGATTGCCTTCATGAATATTGCTCTCAATCATCAGACCGATAATCGAACGGTTGCCATCTTTGATCTGGGCGACCACGGATTCCGCAACCGCAGGCTGACGACGGTAATCTTTATTCGAATTACCATGACTGCAATCTACCATCAGTGCCGGGCGCAGTCCCGCCTGCTCCATCTCTTTTTCACACTGCGCCACGTCCGCCGGGCTGTAGTTCGGGGCTTTCCCGCCGCGCAGGATCACGTGCCCGTCCGGGTTGCCCTGCGTTTGCAGGAGGCAGACCTGGCCCGCCTGGTTGATACCGACGAAACGGTGCGGCATGGCAGCCGCGCGCATGGCGTTGATCGCCGTCGCCAGGCTGCCATCGGTACCGTTTTTAAAACCAACCGGCATCGACAGGCCAGACGCCATCTCGCGGTGGGTTTGTGATTCCGTGGTACGCGCGCCAATCGCGGACCAGCTGAACAGATCGCCAAGGTATTGCGGGCTGTTCGGATCCAGCGCTTCGGTTGCCAGCGGCAGGCCCATGCTGACCAGCTCCACCAGCAGGCGACGCGCAATCTTCAGGCCTGCTTCCACATCAAACGAGCCATCCATGTGCGGATCGTTAATCAACCCTTTCCAGCCAACGGTAGTACGTGGCTTCTCAAAATAGACGCGCATCACCAGGTAGAGGCTATCGCTGACCTCCTCCGCTAATGCTTTAAATCGACGAGCGTACTCAATGGCGGCTTCAGGATCGTGAATAGAGCAAGGACCACACACCACCAGCAGGCGCGGATCGCGGCCGGCGATGATGTCAGAAATGGTCTGGCGCGAGTGCTCAATCTGAGCCTCCTGCGCGACGCTCAGCGGAAATTCTGCTTTCAGCTGATCCGGAGTAATTAAAACCTGTTCGTCAGTGATATGTACGTTGTTCAGCGCGTCTTTTTGCATGATGGCGATCCTGTAAAGCTCGTTTGCGATAGTTGTTTTCCTCAATGAGGTGAAACCACGATACCATAAAAAGTAAACATTTCAATCCAAAATACGTACACATCACTTTACAGTAGCCAATTTATTGCAAAAATCAGCCATCAAAAACGTAAAGTTTAAATTACAGACATACTTTCTTAAGCCAGGCTATGCTGAAGTAAAAAGGAGAATGGCTATGCGTTCAATTGCTCTCACGCTGTTGTCGCTGTTTTTAACGGGCTGCCAGATCAATCCTTATACCTTCCAGCCCGACTGGACCAGTCCATCCTGGTTTGATGCCGGTAAAGAAGACGCCATGAATGGCCTGCCGGTTAAAGATAACCAGACCCTGGCCGATAGTTTTAACGACACCCACGTTGATCGTAGTGAATATCTTCGCGGCTATGCCGATGGTCAGAAGAGAGTCTGCGAAGAAGGGTTTATTCACGCCTGGGGATTAGCGGGCAAATCTTTCCCTGCCAGTTGCGATACTGCTGAAAACGCGACAAAACTGCGTGCGTCATGGCAAAAAGGGATGGATGAAAGTATGCGCTCCAGCAGACTCAATTAAGTCTGTTTTTAATCACCGAAAAATAAACAACAGTAGGATTTAGCTTAGGTTGACCTGAGGCTATTTCTGACATAATGACGGCTCTGACAAACAATGGTATTCTGCCCGCAACTCTTAAGGACATCTATTTCCAGAGCGATGTGGCGGATTCTGGTGAGAAATTTATTCTTGATCTCTTTTTTCCGACTCACTCTGGTGTTAATGCTGTTCATTATGGTGGGCCCAGCGACGGCAGGCACGCTCACGGAAACGGATAAATCGGTACGCTCGATAGTCTCAGGCATTGTGAGCTATACGCGATGGCCGTCACTATCCGGGCAACCTAAACTCTGCATCTATGCCACTTCTCACTATACGCACGCGCTTAGCGGCGACGAAGGGCACAACGAGTTACCCTATACTCCCGCTATTGTACATAACGATCGGGAAGCCCTGGCCGCGACGTGCGATGCGATTTATTTCGGGTCTGAATCACCGGCAAAACAACTTGAATTAATAAGCCAATATCAGGGCAGAGCATTGCTATTAATCTCAGAGCAAAATCCGGAATGTGTAATTGGCAGTGCCTTTTGCCTGATGATCGATCGTGGCCAGGTCCGGTTCTCCGTCAACCTGGATGCATTGACGCGCAGTGGCGTAAGAGTCAATCCGGATGTATTAATGCTGGCACGGAATAAGCAGCATGGATAAAGATTTCACTTCAACGCCACGGCCGACGTTTAAAAGGACGTTGAGGCGAAACAGCATGATAAGCGTCATTATCACGATGACGTTAATATGGCTGTTGCTCTGTTTTGCTTCCGTTGTGACGTTAAAACAATACGCGCAAAAGAACCTTGAATTAACCGGGGCCACGATGAGCCACAGCCTGGAAGCCTCGCTGGTTTTCAACGACTCGCTGGCGGCCAACGAAACGCTTGCCGCCCTGGGCAAACAGGGGCAATTTGCCGCGGCCGAGGTGATTAACGCGCATAAAAAGCGGTTCGCCTACTGGTCCTGGAACCCGGAAGATAACAACGACACGCTGGGCGCGCTGGTCAGCCGCTGGCTTTTCCCCGTACCGGTTGCGCAGCCCATCATGCATAACGGCTTAACGATCGGCGAAATTCGCCTTACCGCGCGTGACAGTCTGATCAGCCATTTCATCTGGACGTCGTTTGCCGTACTGACCGGCTGCATTCTCTTTGCCGCCGTGGTCGCGCTCGTCATTACCCAGTCTTTGCATCGTGGAATGGTCATGGCCCTGCAGAACATTACCGACGTCGTTCATGACGTGCGCACGAACCGAAATTTCTCCCGCCGGGTGAAAGACGGCCGTATCGAAGAATTTCACCAGTTTGGCGAAGACTTCAATAGTCTTCTGGATGAAATGGAAGAGTGGCAGCTGAAGCTTCAGGCGAAAAATGCCCAGCTGTTGCGGACCGCCATGCACGACCCGCTTACCGGTCTTGCCAACCGCGCGGCGTTTCGTAACAGCATTGCGGCATTAATGAATGACCCTTCAGCCAGAACCAACTCGGCCCTGCTCTTCCTCGACGGTGATAATTTTAAGTTTATTAACGACACCTGGGGACACGCGGCAGGAGACTGCGTGCTGATCGAAGTCGCCAGCAGAATGATGGAGTTTGGCGACAAACGTCATCAGTCCTACCGTCTTGGCGGTGACGAATTTGCCATGGTGCTGTACGGCGTGCACTCTGAGCTTGAGGTTCAACATATTTGTGCTGCGCTTTCGCAGCAGTTTATCCGTCCGTTTGATCTTCATAACGGACAAAAAGCATCGATGTCACTCAGCATTGGCTTTGCTCTGGCGTGGGAAAATACTTCCGTGGAAGCATTACTGGAGAGGGCTGACCGCAACATGTACCAGGTTAAAAACCAGCGTACGAAAACAATAAGTTAGAAAGGATACACTATGTTAAAACGTTACTTCGCGCCCCTAGTACTGGCCTCACTGGTTCTGGCAGGCTGCCAGTCGCCGCCGGAAGGCAAATTCACTCCTGAGCAAATTGCGGCGATGAAGTCTTACGGTTTTAACGAACTGAACGGTGACTGGTCGCTTGGGATGTCGGACACCATCCTGTTTGATAAAAATGACGCCAGGCTGCGATCGGAGAGTGAAACGCAGATCCAGTCCATGGCCTCTCGCCTGGCGGAAACCGGCCTGACCCACGCGCGAATGGACGGCCACACGGATAACTACGGGGAAGAGAGCTACAACGAAGCGCTCTCGTTAAAACGCGCCAACGCCGTGGCCGATGCCTGGGCGAAGGGGGCAAATATACCGCGCAGCAATCTCACCACGCGGGGATTAGGTCAAAAATACCCGGTTGCGAGCAACAGTACCTCACAAGGGCGCGCTGAAAACCGCCGCGTCGCAGTGGTGATCAGCACGCCATAAGGCTATTTAGCGGAGGATTCGGCGAGCGTCACCCTGGTTGCCGCTCGCCAGCGCAGCCAGTCCACCAGAACAAACAGCGCCAGACTCACGCCCATGACTGGCAATGCCAGTCCCAACAGTACGCTGATTAACACCGTAACGCCTCTTCCCCACACTGACAAGGCAAGCCAGCTCTGGCAAAGCGTCTGTACCGGACTCACAGCCGATTGCGCCGGACGACGCATCCACCACATCCGGTATCCCCAGATAATGAGCACGCAAAGGGCGAGGCCGAACGCAACCAGCAGCAGCTGATTTGCGAGGCCGAATAAGATCCCCATATGGAAATCCACGCCCCAGCGGGTCAGTTTTGCCATTAGCGGAAAATCCTCGAATCGGGTCCTGTCCAGTACCTGCATCGTATGAGGATCAACCGCCACGGCGTCCACCTGAGTTGGCCAGCTGCGATCGATTTCCGTCACGGTCCAGGCGCGATCCCTCGTTTTCGCCGGGCGGATCTCCAGCTTGCCGGCATCAATACCCGCGTTACGCGCCGCGCTTAACACGCCGTCAAACTGCGTCAAATCCATCGCCATATCGGGCATCACCATTCCACCGTGATGACCGCGGTGTTCGGCATGTTCATCCACGACCTCATGTTGGCCGGATAGCGTCGTGTTCACCTGCGGGGTGAGCCAGTTCATCTCTGCCCGCAGCTTATCCACGTTCCCGCCAGCCCACTGGGACCAGGTCAGGCCGGTTGCGGAGAACAGCAGCATTCCACCCAGCAGGCTCCAGCCCAGCGTCACGTGCACCCGACGCCGGTTCTGGAAGCGATTGTTGATCCGCCGTTTGGGCCGGGTATAACACCACAGGGCAATACCGCCCAGCGCGGCGACCCACATCCACGAGGCCGCAAGCTCGCTGTAAAGGCGCCCAATGTCGCCCAGCATCAGGGACGTATGCAGGTAATCAATGGTCTGACGCACGGGTAAAATCCCGCTGGTGCCGTATACCGTCAGATCTCCCAGAACCGTCAGGCTTACCGGATCGATAAAGATAGCCCGGTTCTCCGATGGCCCAAGTTTCGGGTCAGCGAACATCACGCGGGTGGTTTCGCCCTCAACCAGCCCCGGACGAACGGCGTGCAAACGTAAATCTGATCCAACGGTTTTTTCCGCCAGGGCGATTTGTTCCGCCAGAGGCAGTGGCTCGCCTATAGAATCCGTGTGGAGCGCGTGCCGGTAGAGTGCGTTTTCCAGCTGTGGGGTCGCCACGTACAGCGTCCCGGTCAGCGCGGCGAAGAAGATAAACGGGCCGACAAACAGCCCAACGTAGAAATGAAGGCGACGCAGCAGGTTTCCCCATGCCGCGCGCGAGGTGCAGGTAGTCATACTTTTCCTTTTTAAGGCAAAAAGTTATCGATATTTTTAAAGGGAAAAAGCAGACTGCCGCGGCGGCGCGCGGGTATCAGGGTAAAGCCAGGGGAAGAAGTGCCAGTGCTTGACCGCCTGACGCGGCGGCTTAACGCGAAGCCTCTGTAGCACCACGCTGAGCAGGACGATGAGCGCCAGCATCACGCCAGGGACATGCGCTAACAGCACGCAGTAGCCGCACGCTTCCGCATGGTCGACGGGCATCGTGTGTGGCATATCGCCGTGATGCTCGTCCATCGACATCATGCTCATCTCATGATGCATGCCCGGCATGGCGCTCATGGGATCTTTCTGCAATGAGACGGAGATAAGGGGTGCTACCACGATCAGCAGGATCGCAAACAGCGCGGTCAATGCCGCTGCGCGTTTCCAACTATGCTGATGCAATACGTTATCCACTTCCCCTCCATTCAAGAGGCAAGCATTGTAAATGATTTATGACGAAAGGGTTAACGCGAGAGGTGCGATGGGATAAAAAAAGGGCCAGCCTTTCGGCCAGCCCTTTCTAACAGGATGTCGCTTAAGCGAATCTTAGTTCAGACGCTTTTAACAGACGCTATTGATATACAAGTAAAAATTAACAAAAACAGCAAGTTAATTGTATCCTTAGTGCAATGCAGTGCCACCAAATGCAAGCTCTGTGGACATTATATGGACATCAAAACCGCCGGATCGGCAATCGGGTTCAGGACTGCGGCTTCTTCAAGATGGTCAGGTGCGAAATGCGCATACTTCATAGTTTCACGTATGTTTGAATGGCCCAGGATTTTTTGTAAAACAAGTATGTTCCCACCGTTCATCATAAAGTGAGAGGCGAAGGTATGTCGCAGAACATGTGTTTTCTGTCCCTCGGTTAGCTCAATGTCGGTCAGCGCCAGCATTTTTTTAAACTCCTGATAGCACGGCTTGAACATTTTGCCCTGACGGGTTGCCAGTTCATCATATAGCCATCTGGGGATCGGGACGGTGCGGTTTTTTTTACCTTTTGTTTTTGTAAACGTCAGCTTATAGGGTGAGAGCTGGGAACGGGTGAGGCGCTCGGCTTCACTCCAACGTGCGCCGGTCGCAAGGCAAACCTTAACAATCGTCGTCAGGTTTTCTTTACCATACCGTTCACAGGCGCGAAAAAGTTCAGCGATCTGTAGTGGGGTCAGCCATGACATTTCTTTCTCGGCTTCTTTGAAAACGCGAACACCTTCGAGCGGGTTCGGTAACTTCCACTCCCCAAGCCTTTTGAGTTCATTGAAAACAGCCATCAGGTACTGTTGTTCACGGTTAACCGTGATTGGTTTTGCGACCCAGTCAGCAGGGTCTTTGTGGTAACCATTATCGATCTCGCCACGCAGCCGCCGGTCACGATAATGCGCCCAATCTTTAGCGGTTAGCTGCGAAGCCACCGGGTTACCAAGGCCGTTACAAACTATATGCAATTTTGCGAGACGAGACTTACTGGCCACAAGTGCCTGGCCGTGAAGGTTATGCCAAAGTTCGATTATTTCGTTAAGTCTTCGGCGATCTTCTTTTTCTGCTTTCCAAGGCTTATCCTGCGCTTCATTAAGGCAATATTGCTCATAGGAAAGCGCCTCGCCTTTTGTTGCAAACTTTTTTCGTATACGACGACTGTTAGCACCATCGATACGAAAATCGCAAAGCCACTCTCCGCTAGGCGTTTTCCTAACACTCATAATTAGTTATCCGTTTTCACCATAAAATAAGCCATCTGTTTATGATCTGATGGTAGAAAAACAGTCTCGGCAGAAATGTTTGATAATGTTAGATTAATAGTACTACCCTTTTTAAAATCATAGCCCTGCGCTGATATCACCGGATAGTCATCAACATAAACACTAGCAAGGTCAATCTTTTGATCAGAATCGGTATCATTTTTTACTGAAAGAATTATTGACATTTCCGAAGGTTTGAAACCTGACAGGCTATATTTTTTGTTTTGATAACCTTCTAATTTTTTCTTTAATGATGGAGCAACGTCAACAAAGGCAACTTTGTTGTTATAGGACAAGACTCTAACTTTAGGATGCTCGGGTTTAAGTGCTTCTACTGCCCCGTAAGCGATTGGTAAAGAAAACTTAGCGTAACTATTAAATTTTTGGGTATAGCACTCGTTAAATTCAGCATCTGGAAACAAATCTGCAATTGTACCTCTCGCCTCCATTAGAGTATCTGAAGGCTTACGCGAATCTTCATAATGAGTGCATGAAGCTACCTCTACAAGGAGTGAAGATTTAGCTACCTCGATATTTTTATCAAATAGTTTTGAGTACGGGATCTGTGTGCTCATTTCAACTTTACATGCAGCAAGTAAAGTGATGCTTAATCCCAGAAGTATCATTTTTTTCATGTTTAATCCTTTCACAATTAATTAGTAATTACCTGTCTAACTAACCACAACATAAAAAACACAAACAACATATTAAGTTAAAAAATCTAGACCTTTTGTATTAGCAAGAATACTTTTCCAACAGGAGAAATATCACCTAATTCACATTCAAATGGAGTTGAATTTGTTTTCACTTTCAAGCGGTTTCCGGGAAGTCTTGTTATCTCACAAATATCAATAGATCCATCTACAGATATGAACCAAAAACCATTACTGAATTGATCATCCGTAATATCTGCAAGCCAAGCACCGTTACTTCCTTCAATGTAAGCAGGATTATTAATATCTATAGGTATTAAGCTTTGATCGCAAAGCCAAAAGCCATTTTCTTTAAGTTTACCTGAAACATGTTGATAGCGAGGAATTTGAATTGATGAAGATTCAAGAACGGTCCGTGCACAACCTGGGAACATTTCTCCTTGTCCGGTTGCTAACCACTTCAATGAAGCGCCTGTGTCCAAAGCACACGCAACAACCACATCACCTGGAAAGTAATTTCTGCGTATCCAAGTACTAATGGTCCCTGAAGACAAATCCAAAAGGTCACCTAATTGCTTCTGCATTGAAAATCCATATGCCGCTAAAAGGCGCTGAAGTACGGCTTTCCCACCTGAAGAAAGGATCTGTTCGTACAGTTCCTTGCCAGTTAGAGACGAAGTTACCGCCTCTCTCTGACTCGCATTTGCGAGTTTTCCAGTAACTAACCATTCAAGGTTTGCTTGAGTTTCAATGGCGCATTGAATGATGTAGTTCCCTGGCACGCTGCCACGTGCTACCCAATTATTGATTGTGGGAAGCGGGATTGACAGTAGCTCTGCAAGTTCCGTTCTGCTTTTAACACCATAAGAAACAATAATCCTTTCAAGTACTTCCTTTACATCATCAAATTCAATCGCCATATAAACCTCAAATAATCCATTTCGACAGTTTACATGTAACGAAATGGATCATATTATCCAACCGTAGCTTGAAAATGCACGCCAATGCACCATAACAACATTTAACCGGAGATATTTACCCATGACTCCACAAATTGCAATCCCGTCAGGCCCGGATCTGATGACTTATGAAGAGTTTGCAGAACACTATGGATACGGCATCCGCACTGTAAAACAGATGGTTGTGGATGGTGATCTGCTCCTGATGCCGCGCAAGAAAGACGGCGGCGCAGCTCGTATCAACATGGTTGCTTTTCGTGCCCGTCTGCTTCAGCAGGGTATCAATTGCAAATACGTTGCCGCTTAAGCAATTCAATTATGCGAGTTGAAAAGGAATGCAACATGTTTGATTTTCGAGTTTCTAACCACCCACACTTTGATGAAGCCTGCCGCGCCTTTGCTAAACGGCATGACGTGACTGCGTTAGCCAGGCGCGCAGGGATGAAACCGCAAACCCTTCGCAACAAACTTAACCCCACTCAACCCCATCAGTTCACAGCACCAGAAATCTGGTTGCTGACTGATTTAACCGAAGATGCGTCACTGGTGGATGGCTTCCTTGCTCAAATTCATTGCCTGCCTTGTGTGCCGGTAAATGAGTTAGCTAGGGAAAAATTATCCATCTACGTTATGCAGGCCACCGCGCAGGTTGGTCAGGTCGCTGCGAACGCGGCAACCACTGGCCGTATTACTCACCTGTCCCGCCGTTCGATTGTGGAAAGTGCGAACGCTGGAATGCGTTTTCTTGCTTTAAGCGCACTGGCTGTAGATGCGCGGCTTAAATCCAGTCCGGCGATGTCCAGTGCGGTCGATACCATGACCGGCGTCGGCGCATCGTTTGGTTTGATCTGAGGTGTCGGTCATGGATAACGCACCTTCATTCGCTTCATTGCTGGTTCGTCAGAGTCCCTCCATGCATTACGGCAACGGCTGGATTATGGGTAAAGACGGTAAGCGCTGGCATCCAAGCCGCGACCAGTCCGAATTATTAAACGGGCTGAAAACCAAGCGGAAATCGCCAGCATATTTAATTATTCGTATTGCTCGTTCATTAATAAAAAGGGTGGCTTATGGCTCTTTCAAAAAATGACCTTAATTTAATTCTCGGTGTTGTGATCCCTAATATGGATAACGGCTTCGAAATTAAAACCCGATCAGGTGAGATTTTCAAAGTTGACCCGAACTGGGAGTGCTGTCAGGAATTTATGGAGGCACTAAAAGCGGAAATGATTAACCAGTTGAATCAGAAACCGCACCGCGTCTACGGCTACAACTAATCATTCAAGTTAATTAATGGCGTAAACCCGCCGGGCATTCTTTTGCCCGAATTCTGGAGAAATGAAAATGCGAAATACCGAAACACGTAAAACCAAAACCGGGCCTGATGATGCAGGCCTTAATTATTTGCTCACTGAGGCCCGCAAAGATGAACGCCGGGGCCGCGCTGAGGCTATGGCCGCGCGTCTGGACACGCTGGCTGCTCGTATCACCTCACGCCAGCTCAACTACGCAGAAGCAGCAGAGTTATTGCGCGATGAGGCCGTCAAAATCCAGAACGAAGCCCAGGAGATCCACTGATGCATAACGCGCAATTGATTCCCGGCCAGCGTGTTCTGGTGACCCCACTTGAATCGGACAATGTTTACAACGGGATATTTATTAAGCGCCTGCCCAAAGGGGTAAGCGTTTTTATCCTTGCGGATTTCGTCGGCCTTACTGGCCCCGATGATATTGGCGATGTGTATTTAACCGACAGCATAGTTAGTCGCTGCGTAAAACCGGCGGAGTCTCACTGATGGCTGACTCTATCGATCTGGCCCAGCAACGCGAGCATGAAGAACGCGAGCGCCTGATTCTTAATGCCCGCAGCCGTGGCGCTGCGGTTTCCCGTTTTCTGTGCGAATCGTGCGGCGAATCCATCCCGGAAGCGCGGCGCATCGCCGTACCGGGCGTGGCGCTGTGCGTCACCTGTCAGGAAATTACAGAGCTGAAGTCTGTGCATTACAAGGGGGCTGTATGAACAAAGAAAGACTGGCCGTTAAGCCGCTGACCGATGCGGAACTGGATGAAATCATAGCCGGGAACGTTGACGGCGTTGAGCCTACAACTCAGGAAATATCGATGGCGCTGGAATTACGCGAGCGTCGCAGCCTTACCCGGATAAATTTAGTTGTTGAGTCGGCTAAGCAAGGCGGTGCTGTATGAGCACCATCCTGAAATGGGCGGGTAATAAAACTGACCTTATGCCGGAACTGTTAGCGCATCTTCCCAAAGGCCCGCGACTGGTTGAACCGTTCGCGGGTTCCTGCGCTGTGATGATGGCAACAGACTATCCTCATTATCTTGTCGCGGATATTAACCCTGATTTAATTAATCTGTATCGCACCATCGCAGAGGATTGCGAAAACTTTATACTGCGGGCAAAAGCAGTGTTTGAAAGCTTTGTACTGGCTGAAAATTATTACCGGGTGCGTGAGGCTTTTAATCATGACCGTGAAATAAATACTTTTCACCGCGCTGTTTATTTCCTCTATCTCAACCGCCATTCATACCGTGGGCTTTGCCGTTATAACCAGAGCGGCGGCTTTAACGTCCCGTTCGGGAATTACAAAAAGCCTTATTTCCCGGAAACGGAAATACGTGCCTTTGCAGAAAAAGCAAAACGCGCCACGTTTGTCTGCGCCAGCTTCGACGAAACCCTGAATATGCTGGAACCGGGTGACGTGATTTACTGTGATCCACCTTATGACGGTGTGTTTACCGGTTATCACTCCAGCGGCTTTAAGGAGGATGATCAATATCATCTTGCGTCCATTCTTGAGCGCCGTTCATCAGAAGGTTACCCGGTTGTTGTATCCAACAGCGACACCTCCTTAACCCGTTCACTCTATCGCAATTTCGTTTATCACCGCATCACGGCCAGGCGTAGTCTCGGCGTTGCTGCCGGTGAAAGTAAGTCGGCACCAGAAATTATCGCCGTATCCCGCCGCCCCAAACAAACGGCGTGGTTCGGGATTGATTTAGCCCGTGACCGCGATTGCCCGGTAGAAGTGCATCTGTAAATGACTGATACCGTTTTTGCTTACGCATGGAACGCACCCCGCGCCGCTGTCGGAGCTTATAAGGCTGACGACAGTGAGCGTGGTATCCGTTATCTGACACCTGACGGTAAGCGTAAGTTTCTATCTGCGATGGAGCTGGCGGAAACCGATGAAAAACCAGACCGCAGCAAGGCCGCCCGCCGCCGTCTGGCTTCGTTGCCTCATTACGTCCGCAGTTTTTATGCGCGCAAACTGGAGCAGATGGACGCGAAGGGCAAAAAAGCCGCCGATAACTGGCTGTTAAATACCTTTGAGCGCCATGTCCTTTCCCGTATTGACCATGTGAATGACCGTTACCTGCCGAATGCGACGTTACCGGCGGCCCTGTTGCCGCTGCGTAATGAGTTTTTCCGCCTGTTGTGGGCCGGTAAAAAAGAGCTGAAACGCCTGGCGCATAGTCTTGCTGATATCCTGCAAACCGAGTTTATGCGCGAGTTTGATTTCCAGTATGAACGCACCACAGATCCGCACTTTTCCACCGTTTCGGCTTATGGGCGGATGGGGTTTCTTGCTTCTCATCTGAATACCCCCGTTCCGGGCTGGACGGCTTATTGCAATGAAGAACTGGAAGGCGAGGACGCGCTTAAATACGTGGCGCGTATGCAGTCGCCGCAATGGTGGCTTAACCGGCTGCGCCGGATGCATTCCCGCTGGTGCGAACACCTGATGATTGCAGCGGGATATGTTCACAAAAAGGCCGCCTCTTACTGTAGCGATCCCTGCCTTCAGGAGTGGACGGCGCAGAAAAAAGCCAATCGTGAATATCTGAAAGCAATGGAGCTGGAAGACCAGGACACCGGCGAGCGTTTTTCTCTGATCGATAAGGTGGCGGCCAGTACCGCAAACCCGGCTAACCGTCGCCGTGAGTTAATGGCCCGGATGCGTGGCTTTGAAGATATAGCTAACGAGATGGGGCTGGCCGGTGCCTTTTTCACACTGACCGCGCCCTCGAAATATCACGCGATGCAGCATAACGGTAAACGCAACGGTAAATATAACGGTGCTTCCCCCCGCGATACCCAGCAATATCTTTGTAAGGTGTGGGCGCGTACCCGTGCGGCATGGTTACGCAACGGGATCAGGGTGTTCGGTTTTCGCGTCGCTGAACCACATCATGATGAAACTCCGCACTGGCATCTGTTGCTGTTCATGAAGCCGGAAAATATTACCCTGGCTCGCGATATTTTTCAGGAGCAAGCCCTTAAAGAGGATGGAAACGAACCGGGCGCACTTGAAAACCGGTTTGAAATGAAACTTATCGATAAAGAAAAAGGCAGTGCCACCGGGTATATCGCAAAATACATTTCCAAAAATATCGACGGTTATCAGCTGGATGGTGATACCGACGACGAAACCGGAAAACCACTGAAAGAAATGGCCCGCCGCGTGAGCGCGTGGGCTTCCCGCTGGGCTATCCGTCAGTTTCAACAGATTGGCGGCGCGCCGGTTACGGTATGGCGCGAGCTGCGCCGACTCGGTGATCGTGAGCTGGTTTTGCATCCTGAAATTGAGCACGTAAGAGCGCCCGCAGATGCCAGCACCTGGGCGGGGTATGTCATGGCGCAGGGCGGGCCGCTTGTAGCCCGTGACGAACTGCGTGTTCGCCTGTGCTATGAGGTCACCGAAAACGGCAATATTTACGGCGATGATGTATCCAAAATAGCCGGGATCTACAGCCCGTTTGCGCTCACCGATTCCGCAATTTATACCCGCACCACGCAGTACAAAATCGTGCCGAAGCGTAAGCAGGATGACGCTTCTGGTTTTGATTTTGACTTTTCAGGCGGCAGCGCCGCCCCTCGGAGTTCTGTCAATAACTGTACGCGGAAGCCGCGAACGGTTGAAAAAAATACACTTCAGGAAAGCACAGTCATAGCTGACGGTGCCAGTTGCGCTATTGAATATGGCTCCCTGACGCGGAAAGAAAGAAAGGTAGTTGCGGCCCGGCTATCCGCTGAGTTCAAAGCGGAACAGCAGCGCAAACGCGAGCGGCGCAAACGGCAACAGGTATTGCGCCAGCCTGGCGAACGGGCTGAAAAAATCCGCGAATTTGCCAGCTCCATCGGCTGGGATATCGGAGAAACAGAAGTTGGCCTGTTGCTGGCCGGTCAGCGTATTGCGCTGGACGGTGTTTTCTATGTCGCCCGCAGTGACGGTGCGCTCTATAGGACACGGGAAGCTGGCTCAAAGTCCAACATGACCACTATCAATACATGGCTTGGTCGCTTAGGCGCCAGCTATAGATACAGACCCAACAGGGAAACATGAGTTAACGCTTCGTCATAATTTCAAAGAGTTAGCATCATAAAATATATTCACAGCAATTATCATTTTTGGTCGGAAGCACTTTTAAATTTTTTCATTTACGTGATACTGTATGTTTATACAGTTATTATATCGGGAGGGATTCATGGTTGTTGATGAAGTCAGCCGTACCCAGCATAAATGGGCCTGCGTACAATTTATTGCGGAAGTTTCATTGATAGCTAACTGCAAACCATCAGATTTGAAGTTGGCACTAAGCCTAATCGCTGACCTGGCAAATGATGAAAATCAGAAGGCTGAACATGAAATTTTTTATAAAGCCGACTAAGTTGGCAGGTGTGTCTGATGAAAAATTAGCCAAAGCTATCCCGTTCCATGTCGTGCATGTCTATGCTGCATGAAAATGAAGGATCCAAAAAGGATCGTTACTCCCCTCGCCCGCCTTCTCTGGCGGGCTTTCTCTATGCTCATGCGCCTGCATGAAAAACCATATACAAAGCGGGCAGGCGTGGCGGGGCTACGAGCGCGCGGTTTGGGTTTTCAGGGGTGGGATGGTGATCAAAATGGGGCAAAATGACAGCCTCCGGGCTGCTGTGGCGTCGTGGTGCTGAGAGGCAGTAAGGAAGAAGGATAAAAACAACGAGGCCGCAGCAAGCCTCCTGTGCGTTTTTAGGATAGGTGAGCCGATTAGATGAGTATTCGGCTCACTATTTGAGCCAAAAAAAACCGCCAGTTAAGGCGGTTACGGTCTTGTTCAGGCTGGTTAACTGTTTTCATCGGGGTCAAGGTTGTAAGGTTCAAATGTAATAACCTCTTCACCAAGCCAGTCATTAAGTTCGCTCATTCGTTTCTGAAGCGGGATCAGCTCATTGCGAACAAAAACTTTTGCCGCCTTTTCTACGTCACCGAAACCGCCGGTATTAGTCGGGATGATGCCCATCAGCTGAGGCGGCACACGGTGCGCGGCCAGCATGTCATCACGGCTGATATTTTTAATATTCAGGAACTCATCCTTTGCCGCCACTTCCGACAGCGGGATTATCTGGATGCCATCCTTTTTCCCGTTCGGACTGTACATAAACAGATTGCGGAAGTTCCCCGGCCCTTTCGACTTTTTCAGCGCCTCGCGGATATTATCCACGTCCTGCTGGTTGGCAGCCGGGTCGCTCATATACATGATGAATCCCGCGTGTGAGCCGTTCAGGTAATACTTACGGCGAAACAGTGTGGCCGACTCGTTAAGCAGGGTTGACGGGATGGCGGACAGGTATTCCGGCAGGCCGTAAATCTCCTGGTTCAAATCCGGCTCCATCAGGTGAAACACGCGGCCCGCGTCAAACTGGTACGGATCCTTGTTGTACCCGTACTGCACAAACCAGTAGGTATCAAGGTCCGTACCGCGCCGGGTAAATTTCGCCAGCGATGGCTCAAGGCTCAACGTCTGGCCCAGCCGGTTAACGCGCTGCTCAAGGTAGCTGTTACCAAAAGTCAGGAAGTCCAGAGCGAACCGGGAAAAAGCCTGCTTTGACAGCCAGCGATGCGGGATAAACGTACTCGTCAGGATGTTGCGCTTTACGTAAATTGCACTGCTGTGGTGGGGGGCTGCCCGGAACGTGCGCGCCAGCCCATCCAGGCTAATGGGTGGTTCATACCACCGATCCACCTGAACGCATTCCAGATAATCCATCAGCTCACGCCGGTCCAGAACGGGTACCGGCTCACCGAAGCTGAACGCTTCCACGCCGGGTGTATTCTGCGTCATGGGTTCTGCCGCGCTGATGCTGTCAGCTTTGCTGCGACCGGCTGTTTTTTTCTTGCTCATTCCGGCTGCTCCTGGTCTTCCTGCGGCCATTTACACATAAACAACATGGCAAAATTTTCCGCTGACATTGCGCGGCGGTATTCGTTGATATCTGCCGGGCTTAACAGGGGCGCGTCTTCGCGCATATGGTCAGAAAGAATTACCGTTCCCCTGCTGGCAGTGCTGAGTTTTTTCCAGACTTTCCACGCCTCCTGATTTTTTGAAGGGGTCGTATACGTGGTAAGACGGTGGCGAACATTTGCGGCGACAGCTTTGCTCTGCGCAATGAGTGTGCGGGGGTGATTTGCCCAGGCATATTCGCTGACATAAGCATTTCCACACAGACCGGCAAAATGACTTTTTTCCCCTGCAAAATAAATTACCGCACCATTGCTCAGCAAAATTCGTCCGGTATCACCTTTGATGTTCACTCCCACATCATGGGCGAAAGCGGCAATGTAATGACGGTTAGCGCCTTCTGCGCTGGCTTCCGTTGTGCCGATAAACACCTGATTTCTTCCGGTCTCGATAGCATCAATCAGTGCTTCCAGAGAAAAAGCAAAGTCAGCGCCACACTGGCGCATTTTGGTGTAGTGGCGCTGCCTGGCGGGATTGCGCATCCATTGTTGCTGATATCCAAAAAGCCGGGTGGCTCGCTGCTTCAGGGCGTTAAGTTGATCGGGGGTAAAAGAATAAGCCATTAAAAAATCTCCACGATATTGCTGTTGTTAACGGTGGTGCCTTCCAGCGGTTCATTGAACAGGGCGTGCATGGTCGCCCAGGCCAAATCGGCGTGACTGGCTTCCTCGCTGCGGCTGGCTTCATAGGTCGGACGATTGCCGCTGGCTGTGGTGGCGCGGCGAATGGCCATGAAGGATTGCGCGATATCAGTCAGGCCCGCGTCATATTCCAGACGGCGGTGGCTGATGATGTCGTATGCCTTCAGGACCAGGGCGTTTTTCACGTTCGGGTTGTAAACAAACTCGCGGGCCGCCGGGAAAAACTGCTTAACGGACTTGTAAACGCCATCGCCCACGCCGGTGGAGTCGATGCCGATATAAGTCACGTTGTATTTTTTCGTCAGCTCTTCGATGGCCTTCGCCTGGGCGCGGAAGTCCATGCCGCGCCACTGGTGGCGTTCAAGGATGCGGAACTTACCGCCCGGCACATCCGGTGGCGCAATAACCACGCACCCGGCGCTGTCACCGTTCTGGGTTCCCTTTGCCGGGTCGTAACCAATCCAGACCGGACGCCAGCCAAACGGGCGGATCATCAGCGGTTCGAAGTCGTCCCACACTTCCCAGCTGTCCACCATGCAGGCCTGCATCAGCGCCAGCGGGAACACTGACGCCAGGTCGTCCACAAACTGGCACATCAGCAGGTTCTGGAATTCGTCCGGGCTGTACTCCAGGCTGAGCTGGTCGAGGTCGAACAGGTTACAGCCGCCGCGCACCGCGTCTTCAATGGTGACAATCTGGCGGAACTGGCCGTCCGGGCAGAGCGCGCCGGGTGACAGGTGGGCGTGAGACAGGTCGATCTCCACCCTGTCTGCCTTGGCGCGGCCCTTGTTGAACAGCGCACCGGACCAGAACGGGTACGCGCTGTGGGTCAGGCTGGACGGGGTTGAAAAATAGGTCTGTCGCCATTTTTTATGCAGCGCCATCCCGGAGGCGACCTTGCGCAGCTCCTGGAATTTCGGGATCCAGAAATATTCATCCAGGTACAGGTTGCCGTGATAACTCTGGGCGGTGCGGGCATTGGTCCCCAGAAAATACAGCGTGGCCCCGTTGCTGAGCGTCATCGGGTCGCCCTTCAGTTCAACGTCCACCTCGCGGGCAAACTCAATGATGTACTGTTTGAAAACGTGGGCCTGTGCCTTACTGGCTGAAAGAAAAATCTGGTTGCGCCCGGTGATAAGCGCATCAATCAACGCCTCGCGGGCAAAGTAATACGTTGCGCCAATCTGGCGGGATTTAAGCAGGTTGCGGATGCGGTGAATTTTGCCTGCTTCCCACCACTGCCGCTGGTAGTCGAACGCGGAGCCGTGGAAAATCTCTTCGAGCTTCTCGATCTGCTCGTCGGAAAACACATTCTTTTCCGGCGGCCTGCGCGGGCCTTTGTTACGGTTGGCTACTTTCGGGTTCAGATCGGCTTCATTGCCGCCGTTATTAAATTTCCCGATGCGCGCCTGCTGCACCGCCTGGCGGGACAGTAAATCAATTTCCTTGTAGTCCTTCCCTTCCTTCTGCTCCTTCATGACGAGCTGGCAGTAGCGCGCCGCCGTGGTGAGCTGCATCTGATCCAGTGGGCCAATGTCAGCCCACTTGTCACGCTTTTTCCAGCTGTGAACGGTCGCGGGTTTCTCTCCCAGCATTTCAGCAATGCGGGCGATACGGATCCCACTGAAATACAGGAACATGGCCTGTTTTCGCGGGTCGAGGTCTGAAGTGATGGGCGTCGTATTCATGCCGCCAGACTACGGCCCCGCGCGCGTCTTCTCCGCTTCTGGCTGTTGTGCCATTTCCGGCACAATGCCGCCGCGTTGTTTCGCCGTCCGCACCCCGCAACCATAAAGGCTCACACGTCGTTATGAACTAACCGGAGCCGGAAACATGGCAAAAAAAGCAAAGCGTTTTCGTGTCGGGGTGGAAGGTGCCACCACGGACGGGCGCAATATCGAGCGCGACTGGCTGACCCAGATGGCCGCGAATTACGATCCGCAGGTTTACACCGCCCTGATTAATGTCGAGCACATCAAGGGTTTCACGCCGGACAGTCCGTTCCGCCGCTTCGGGAAGGTTGACCGCCTGGAAGCTGAAGAAATTACCGACGGCAAACTGGCGGGAAAAATGGCGCTGTATGCCTGGATTTCCCCGACGGACGATCTGGTCGCCATGACCGGCAAAATGCAGAAGCTGTTCACGTCCATGGAAGTGAACGTCAGCTTTGCGGACAGCGGCGAAGCCTATCTGGTTGGCCTGGCGGTCACTGACGATCCGGCAAGCCTCGGCACTGAAATGTTGCAGTTCAGCGCAGGCGCGGCAAACAGCCCGCTCGCCAGCCGCAAACTGGCCGCCGGTAACCTGTTCACGGCTGCTGAAGAAACCCTCATCGAATTTGAAGACGAGCCGGAAGAAAAGCCGAATCTCTTCACCCGCGTAAAAGAACTGCTGACCCGTAAATCCGCTGACGATAAGGCGAAGTTTGCCGACGTGCATCAGGCAGTGGAAGCGGTGGCGCAGGAGCACCAGACCCTGTCCGCCACCGTGGACGGGATCGGCACCGCGCAGACCGGGTTTTCCGCCCGCCTGGATGAAATGCAACAGGCCATTGAATCCGGTCGCGCGGAGCTGGTCAGCCTGCGCGAAAAACTTTCCGCTGAAGACAGCCGCAGCGACCGCCGCCCGACAGGCACCGGCGGGAACGGCAGCGCTGAACAACTCACCAACTGCTGACGGAGTTACAGCACAATGAAAAAAACCACCCGCTTTAAATTCAATGCGTATCTGACCCAGCTCGCGACGCTGAACGGCGTCGCCGTGTCGGATATTGCATCGAAGTACACTGCTGAGCCATCCGTCGCGCAGACGCTGGAAACCAAAATTCAGGAGTCATCCGGCTTCCTGCAAAAAATCAACATCATCCCGGTGGATGAGCAGTCCGGCGAGCGTCTGGGGCTGGGTATCGGTGCCTCCATTGCCGGAACCACCGACACCACCCAGAAAGAGCGCGAACCCACCGATCCGACCTATATCGACGGCGAAGAGTACAAATGTACCCAGACCAACTACGACACGGCACTGCCGTATTCAAAGCTGGACCTGTGGGCCAAATTCCAGGACTTCCAGACCCGCATCCGCGATGCGATTGTTCTTCGCCAGGCACTGGACCGCATCATGATCGGCTTTAACGGCGTGAAGCGTGAAAAGACCTCCAACCGGGAAACCTACCCGCTGTTACAGGACGTCAATATCGGCTGGCTGGAGAAAATCCGCCAGGAAGCGCCGGTGCAGGTACTGGATAAAATCGTCAGCGAAGGCCAGGTGATCTCCCCGAAAATCCGCATCGGAACCGGTGGCGACTTCGCCAACCTGGACGCACTGGTGCTGGGCGCAGTGAGTGAAAAAATTGCGCCGTGGTATCAGGAAGACACCGAACTGGTGGTGGTCTGTGGCCGCTCGCTGCTGGCTGACAAGTATTTCCCGATTGTGAACCGCGACCAGCCCAACTCGGAAACGCTGGCGGCGGACCTCATCATCAGCCAGAAACGCATCGGCAACCTGCCCGCCGTGCGCGTTCCGTTCTTCCCTGCGAACGCCATGCTGATCACCCGCCTGGATAACCTGTCCATCTACTGGCAGGACGGCACCCGCCGCCGCTCGGTTATCGACAATCCGAAGCGTGACCGCGTGGAGAATTTTGAGTCCGTCAATGAAGCCTATGTGGTCGAGGATTACGACGGCGTTTGCCTGATTGAAAACATCGAGATGCTGGCCGCTCAGGGTAATGGTTCATCCGGCGCGCTGACTGCCGACAACATCCAGGCGCTGGTCGCGGCTGCGGTTCAGGGCGTGATCGATGGTCAGAACGCCGCAGGCGGCACCGGGGCGTGACCATGAACCCTTTCCGCGCCCACACGCAGTATATCCAGGCTAAGGAGGCCGCCCGCGAGGGTGGCAGCCACGGCGGGGCGAGCGGCTACAACATGATGTTGTTGCAGCTCACCGAACACCGCCGCCGCCTGAAGGGGATCCAGTCAACCGAGCGTAAGTGCGAGCTGAAACGGGAATTTCTGCCGCTCTATGCCGGGTGGATTGCCGGGTTGCTGGAAGCGGATTCCGCACCGCAGGACGACGTGGCGATGTACCTGATGATCTGGCGCATTGATGCCGGTGACTACACCGGCGCGCTGGATATCGCCCGCCATGCCCTGAAGCATGGCTGGGTGATGCCGCAGCGTTTCAACCGCACCACGGCAACGGCTGTTGCTGAAGAGTTTGCCGATGCCGCGATGCGCGCCTTTGCTGATGGCGGCACCTTCAACGCCGCGCTGCTGACGCAGGCGATGGCGCTGGTCGAATCCCACGATATGCCGGACCAGTCCCGCGCCCGTCTTCACAAGGCGCTGGGCTATGCCCTGCGGGATAACGATCAGGCCGTCGCCGCGCTGAACCATCTTAAACGCGCCCTGCAACTGGACAACAACAGCGGTGTGAAAACCGACATCAAGCAGCTGGAATCCCGGTTGCGAAAGGCCGCAAGCGGCTGACGAATCGTGCCAACGCGCGGGGCGGCACGGGGTGGCGACAGGCTGTAAGCCGCATCAAAACCCCGTCCACCGCCCAACTTTTGGGAGTAACGGAATGAATATGAAATTCGTTTCACCGGAGCCGGTGAAGGACGGCGCGCAGGACACCATCACCAACACGCCTTTCTGGCCTGAGATCAGCCTGTCGAAATTCCGCCAGGACATGCGCGCTGACGGCACGGTCACCCCGGAACGGCTGCGCCAGGCACTGCTGACCGCCATGGCCGAAGTCAATGCCGACCTCTACGAGTTTCGCGAGAAACAACAGGCCAGGGGATGCGCGGATTTAAACAGCGTACCGGCGGAGAGTATCGACGGTGAAAGCCAGCGGGTGATGCTGTACCGCCGTGCGGTGTTCTGCTGGGCGAAAGCCAATCTGGTTGAACGTTACCGGGACTTTGACGCCACCGGTGAAGGCAAAAAAAAAGCGGATGAGTATGCACAAACGGCGGACGAACTGATGCGGGATGCCCGCTGGGCCATTTCCCGTGTTCAGGACTTACCGCATATGACGGTGGAGCTTATCTGATGAAAGTCCGGGCGCAACAGAATGACACGGTTGACGCCATCTGCTGGCGTTATTACCGGCGCTCGCAGGGCATGACGGAAGCCGTCCTGAATGCCAACCCCGGACTCGCGGAGCGGGGGCCGATCCTGCCGCACGGGCTGGAAATTGAACTGCCCGAACAGGTGCCGGCGGCTGTCGCCCGGACCATTCAACTCTGGGAGTGATGATGAGTATTGAGCGGATGATGTCGGCGCTGACCTATTTCATCGCGCTGTTTCTGGCCTGGCTGGGCGATTTCTCGCTTCAGGATCTGGGAACGGTGCTTGCCATGGTGCTGGGTGTGGCGGCGTTCGCGCTGTCCTGGTATTACCGGCGCAAAACCTACCAGTTACTGGCCGCCGGGGCGATCAGTCGGGAGGAGTATGAACGCGCAAATCGTTAAACGTTGTGTGATTGGCGTGGTGCTGGCGATTGCCGCCACGCTGCCGCAGTTCCAGTTGCTGAAAACCTCGCCGCAGGGGCTGGCACTGATTGCCGATTATGAGGGCTGCCGCCTCACGCCGTACCGCTGCGCCGCCGGTGTCTGGACTAACGGGATCGGGCATACCGAAGGCGTCGTGCCGGGAAAAACCCTTAACGAGCACCAGGTGGCCGGGAATCTCGTCAGCGACGTGTTACGGGTGGAAAAGGCGCTGGCCGTCTGCGCGCCGGTGGACATGCCGCCGCAGGTGTATGACGCACTGGTCAGCCTGGCGTTTAACGTCGGCACCGGCGCGGTGTGCCGCTCCACGATGGTGTCGTTTATCAAACGGCACCAGTGGTGGCAGGCGTGTGATCAGCTGTCGCGCTGGGTCTACGTCAACGGAGTGAAAAACAACGGGCTTGAAAACCGCCGCGCGCGGGAAAAGGCGTGGTGCTTAAAAGGAGTGAATCCATGAAACGTAAAGTGATTTCTTTTGTGCTGGATGTGGTGCTGACGCTGATGCTGATCGCGGGCCTGATGAAACCGGAAAGCGTGGCGGTGAATTTTGTGGTGGCGTGGGCCTGGCTGGGCTGCGCGCTGTGCCTTGCGGCAATGGCAACCGGCATGGCGGGCCATGTTATCTGGTACGTGTTTGAAAAGGGCAAGGTCCCGGATGCGGAATCGCAGGCGCTGAAGGCGGTACGCGCCATATTTAACCCGGATATTTCCCCGCTGCGCCGGTGGTGGTCCTGGGCAATGTTTGCCGGGATCGTGGTCTGTCTGATTAACGCGGGCTGGCTGGTAGTGGCAATTGTTTATCTGTTCTGCGCTGTGGCATTCCGGTTTACAGCCTCGGTTTATCGTCAGCTGATGGCGGATGCACCATGCACCGTGGCGTAGTGGCGGTTCTGGCGGCGCTGGCTGGCCTGCTGGCCTTTATGGGCTGGCGGCTGAATGAGGCGCATCAGGCTATCGGCAGCCGTGACCGGGACATTGCGGCCCTGTCTGAAAAGCTGAGCGACAAAAATGGCCAGCTCCTGGCCGTGGATATGGTGGCCCGGATGAATGACGCCTTTCAGGCCAGTCTACAGCGCAACACGGAAGCCATTCACACGGCGGCCGCAGAACGTCAGGCAATGATTAAGGAGGTGATCCGTGGTAGTGAAGAAAATGCGCGCTGGGCTGATGCTCCTTTGCCTGCTGATGTTATCCGCCTGCAAAAACGCCCCGCCCTTACCGGCGGCGCAGGTTATCACGCTTTCCTGTCCGGCGGTGACCCGCTGCCAGCTCCCGGCAAGCAACCCGACAACCAACGGTGAACTGCTGGGAGCCAAAGAAAAAGCGGAAACCGCCTGGGGGCTGTGTGCCGCGAAGGTGGATGTGATCGTGGACTGTCAGGAGAAACTCAGTGAAAAAGCCCGATTCCCTGCGCCAGTCCATCAGTGACGGGCTGGACGTTCTGAAGAAAAACCCCGATACCCTGCATCTGTTTGTGGATGAAGGTTTGGTGGTCAGTACCGGCGTTCCGGCCCCTGGCTGGGAATATCGCTACACCCTGAATGTGGTGATAACCGATTACGCCGGGGATCCGAATCTGCTGATGGCCGTCGTCTGCGACTGGCTCACGATTCATCAGCCCGATGCGATGAATAACCCCGAACTACGGGAAAAACTGTTCCGGTTTGAGGTGGATATCCTGAATAACGGTCTCTGCGATATCGCCCTTTATCTGGCGCTGACGGAGCGCGTCATTGTCACGGTTGATAACGGGGTGGCAACGGTGGAAGCCGTACCAGAACCAGAAAACCCGGAAGATAACTACTGGATCCGCCATGGCTGACTTTACCCGGATTGAGGGCTGGCTGGATGCGCTGATAGCACAGCTTGAACCGGCCCAGCGGCGCAAACTGTTGCGGGATGTGGCAACCAGGATCCGTCAGCAACAACAGCAGAATATCAGGATGCAGAAAAACCCGGACGGGAGCGCCTACGAGCCGCGCCGGGTATCAGGCCGCGCCAAAAAAGGCCGTGTCCGCCGCCAGATGTTCAGCAAACTGCGCACCGTGCGATATATGAAAACCCGCGTGACGGCCAGCACGTCAGAAGTGGGGTTTGATGCCAGGGCGCTGCGTATAGCCCGCGTTCACCACTACGGACTGCGTGACCGGGTGAGGCCAGGGGGGCCGCAGGTGACGTATGCACGGCGTGAACTGTTGGGCATAACTGACGCATCTGAAGAACTGATCAGAGAACTCATTATCGAGCATCTGGCGCGCTGATTGTCTGGTGCCTGAAACAACAGCCGGGACTAATCGCCACGCGGCAACAATGGAAAACTGATGTCATGAAAACAGAATTCAGCCTTGCCGAACTATACCGCCTGCTACTGAACCTCATCCGAAAGGGTGTGGTGACAGACGTGGACGCGGAAAACTGGCAGTGTCGGGTCCAGACCGGCGATCTCGAAACCAACTGGCTTAACTGGCTGACCCTGCGCGCCGGTAAATCCCGCACATGGTGGAAGCCGTCCGTGGGTGAACAGGTTCTGGTACTGGCAGTGGGCGGCGAGTTAACCACGGCGTTTGTTCTGCCTGGCATTTATTCCGATGCCTGCCCGCCGCCATCCACTTCAGAGGACGCGACGGTGACCGCGTTCCCGGACGGGGGCTGGATTGAGTATGAGCCGGAAACCGGGCGTTACCTGGTAAAAGCTGGGGCCAGCATCGTTTTTGATGCGCCGCAAAGTATTGCCATTAAAACCGCGATGCTGGACATCAAAGCGGACCGGACGGTGATCGAGGGTGAAGTTACCCAGAGCGGCGGCGCATTGTCTTCCAATGGTGTTGTTCTGGATGCTCATGCGCACACCGGCGTAATGAAGGGCAGCGCTAACACGGGCGGGCCAGTCTGATGATGTACATGGGAATGAATCAGCGGACCGGCGAAGCCATCACGGATATCGATCATATTCGCCAGTCCGTGCGGGACATTCTGACCACCCCCGTCGGTTCCCGGATTTATCGACGGGATTATGGCTCGCTGTTTTTATCGCTGATTGATGATCCAACGAACCCGGCGACAAAACTCAGGGTAATGGCGGCAACCTACAGCGCGCTTAATCGCTGGGAACCGCGTATCCGGTTAGACAGCGTCACGCTGGAAACCACCATGGACGGTGAAATGGTCGTTGAGCTTAGCGGCTATCGTGATGACGGTTCCGCTGTGAGTTTAAGCGTTCCGATGGGGAATAATTTATGAGTGCCGTTGACCTTTCATCCCTGCCCGCGCCGCAGATTATTGATGTGCCGGATTTTGAAACGCTGCTTACGGCGCGCAAGGCGCGTCTGGTATCGCTTTACCCTGCTGAATTACAGGATGCGGTTGCCCGCGCGCTTGAACTGGAATCGGAACCACAACTTAAAATCCTTCAGGAAAACTGCTACCGGGAAATTCTGCTGCGTCAGCGCATCAATGAAGCAGTGCAGGCTGTCATTATTGCCCGTTCCGGCGGCGGGGACCTGGACAACCTGGTCGCCAACTTTAATGTGCAGCGTCTGGTCGTCACGCCAGCGAATGAAACCGCCGTTCCGCCGGTTCCGGCGGTCATGGAAAGTGACGAGGATTTACGCCAGCGCGCGCCGGAAGCGTTCGAGGGTTTATCCGTGGCGGGGCCTGAAGCGGCGTATAACTTTCACGCCCGCAGCGCTGACGGGCGGGTCGCCGATGCATCCACGGTCAGCCCGTCACCCGCTGCGGTGGTGGTGACCGTGCTGTCCCATGAGGGTAACGGGCAGGCCAGCCAGGCGCTGCTGGATATTGTAGCCAGCAAGCTGAGCGCCGAAACCATCCGCCCGCTGGGTGACCGGCTGACTGTTCAGTCCGCCGCTATCACTGAATACCGGGTGGCGGCAAAGCTGCACCTGTTTGATGGCGTGGTGGCCGGTCCCTGTCTGGCGGCAGCGAAGAACAATCTTGCTGCCTATCTGCTGGAGCAAAAGAAGCTGGCGCGCAGTATCCGGCGCGATAACTACAAGGCGGTGCTACGTGTGGCCGGGGTGGACTGGGTGGAGCTGCTGGAGCCTGCCGCCGATGTGCTGATGGATAAGTCACAGTCGGGATACTGCACCGCCACGGATATCACCATTGCCGGGGATGCCAATGAATAGCCTGTTACCACCGGGATCGTCCGCGCTGGAACGTCGTCTTGCTGAAGCCTGCGGCGATATCAGCACCGTTCCGGTGCCGCTGCGCGAACTGTGGAACCCTGACACCTGCCCGGAACACCTGTTGCCCTGGCTTGCCTGGTCATTCTCGGTTGACCGCTGGGATGAGGCCTGGCCGGAAGCGGTGAAACGCCAGGTGGTGCGCGATGCGTATTTCATCCACCGCCAGAAAGGTACGATTGCCGCCGTGCGCCGTGTGGTGGAGCCGTTCGGCTTTCTTATCCGGGTGATCGAGTGGTGGCAGTCCGGTGAAACGCCGGGAACCTTTCGCCTGGATATTGGCGTTCAGGATCAGGGCATCACGGAAGAAACCTATCAGGAACTTGAGCGGCTGATAGCGGGCGCAAAGCCGGTCAGCCGCCATCTTGTTGGCCTGTCCATTAACTTGCAGACCACCGGCAGCGTTATCACCGGCGCGGTCAGCTATCAGGGCGATGAGCTGACCGTATATCCGTACTTTGCTGAAGCTATCAGCGTGGGCGGCCCGGCAGTGTCCGGCGCTGCCATCCATTTGATTGACGAGATGAGCGTAAATCCATGACGGCAAAATATTATGCAATCCTGACCACGCTGGGTGCCGCGAAGCTGGCGAACGCCATGGCGCTGGGAACGAAACTGGAAATTACCACCATGGCCGTGGGCGATGGCGGCGGTGTGCTGCCGACACCGGACGCCAGTCAGACCGCCATTGTCGGCGAACAGCGGCGCGCCCCGATTAACATGCTGAGCATTGACCCGGCAAACCCCGGCCAGATTATTGCTGAACAGGTTATCCCGGAAAATGAGGGCGGTTTCTGGATCCGCACTATCGGTCTGTACGATAAGGACGGGACGCTGATTGCGGTGGCAAACTGCCCGGAAACCTACAAGCCGCAGTTACAGGAAGGCAGCGGGCGTACCCAGACCATCCGCATGATTCTGATCGTGTCGAACACTGATGCCATCACCCTGAAAATTGACCCGTCGGTGGTGCTGGCGACCCGGAAGTACGTTGATGATCGCACAATTGAGGTTAAGGCGTATGCCGATGAGCTGATGGCCGCGCATCTGGCCTCCGCTAACCCGCATAACCAGTATGCACCGAAAGCCTCACCAGCCCTAACCGGGACGCCAACCGCGCCGACACCGGCTAAAACGGACAACACAACCAAACTTGCCACCACGGCGCACGTGAAACTGGTCGCGGCAGATTATGCGCCGCTGGCAAGCCCGGCGTTTATCGGAACGCCAACGGCCCCGACGGCGGCGCAGACCGTCAACAACACGCAGATTGCCACCACGGCTTATGTAAAAGCGGCACTGGCTGCCCTGGTGGATTCCTCACCGGCAGCGCTCGACACGCTGAACGAACTGGCCGCCGCGCTGGGTGACGATCCGAACTTTGCCGCCACCATGACAACTGAACTGTCCAAAAAAATGGATAAGGCCAGTAACGGGGCAGATATTCCAGATGTGGCGGCGTTTCTCACAAACCTTCGTTTGATATTCCGCCGCTGACTCACGAGCAACAGGTGGCACTGGCGGAAAGCGAAAAGCAGCGTCGTATTAATGCAGCCAACGATTTCATGAACGGGAAGCAATGGCCTGGCAAAGCGGCGATGGATCGTCTCACCGCAGCAGAAAAAGCACAATACAACGCGTGGCTTGATTATCTCGATGCGCTGGATGCCATTGATACATCCAACGCTCCGGATATCGACTGGCCAGCAGCCTGCTTAGTTAGATGGCGCAGATGGTAGCTGCTGACTGCCATCTGCAGCTTTGATGTACGCTCGCAGCTCTTTACGATAATTGGTCCAGGCGGCCAATTCATCTTTGACAGCCTCTTCCGTCGTACCGTCATAGTCTTCATCCTGAATTTGCTCATTCAGTTCGTTAATAACGATGGTTGCGCGGTCGTATTCAGACTGAGCTATAGCGAGATTTTCTGCGGCCTGTTCTTCCGGTGTTTTTGCTGGGTCTGGCGGTGCAGTGAACGTTTTCCCATCATATGACCAGCCAACACTTGCGATCAATTCATCACTTAACTCAATAGCATCATAGCCAGGGAAGAGGTCTCCTTCGCCATCCCATGCAATAAGGTTCTCAACAACATTATCTTTTACCAGTGCATAGCGCTTAATCATTATGCTAACTCCTATAAAATTAGTAATACATCACACTCACACCAAACATCATCTATGAATAAAGCCTTCCAGACTGGTGCTTTACATGGTTAAATATCTCATAAGCACATGAGGATGAAAAATGAACACAACCAACATTAAGGCTATGTTTGAATCGCCACGGATAATCTAGACACTTCTGAGCCGTTGA